>JAODBB010000005.1 GCA_025463745.1 Subtercola sp. | reverse complement strand
TCGTCTCCGAGAAGGCGATCTTGCGCCGCCTCGTCGAGGCGGGAACCCGCATCGTGCAGATGGGGTACGCCAGCGAGGGCGAGGTGATGGATCTCGTCAACAACGCTCAGGCCGAGATCTACGCCGTGAACGGCAACACGGAGACAGAAGACTACGTTCCGCTCACGACGGCGGTGAATGCGGCCATCGACGAGATCGAGGCCGCGAAGGGCCGCGAAGGCCAGATGACCGGAGTACCCACCGGGTTCGCCGAGCTCGACTCCCTCACCAACGGGCTGCACCCCGGCCAGCTGATTATCGTTGCCGCCCGCCCCGCACTCGGCAAGTCGACGCTCGCGCTCGACTTCGCCCGCGCCGCGTCGATCAAGCACGATATGCCCTCCATCTTCTTCTCGCTTGAAATGGGGCGCAGCGAGATCGCCATGCGACTGCTGTCGGCCGAGTCGTCGATTCCCCTGCAGAGCATGCGCAAGGGCACCATCGAGAATCAAGACTGGACCAAGATCGCCGCCACCCGCGGCCGCATCAACGACGCGCCGCTCTACATCGACGACAGCCCCAACATGACGCTCGTCGAGATCCGCGCGAAGTGCCGTCGGCTGAAGCAGCGTGTGGGGCTCAAGATGGTCATCATCGACTATCTGCAGCTCATGACCTCCGGCAAGCGTGTCGAGTCGCGCCAGCAAGAGGTGAGCGAATTCTCCCGCGCGCTGAAGCTCATGGCGAAAGAACTGCAGGTTCCCGTCATCGCCCTCTCCCAGCTCAACCGTGGCCCCGAGCAGCGCGCCGACAAGAAGCCGGCCCTCTCAGACCTGCGCGAATCGGGTTCGCTCGAGCAAGACGCCGACATGGTCATCCTGCTGCACCGTGAAAGCGCCTACGAAAAAGACAACCCCCGCGCCGGCGAGGCCGACCTCATCGTGGCCAAGCACCGCAACGGCCCGACGGCCACGGTCACGGTCGGTTTCCACGGCCACTTCTCCCGCTTCGCAGATATGCCGCGCGCCTGAGCATATTTGTGCGCCGCCATTTCTGTGACGCACAGTGCGACTGGATGCTCGTTCCGCCGTGTTGGCCGCTACAACACAGAACGCGCCGAGCGCGGTCGCCGCGTTCTGCCGATTCCGGGCGGTGCGCCGCCGCTCGCGACCCGCTCCACCTCCGCCCGCCCCAGGCCGCCGACCGCGAGAGCGGTGGATGCAGACGAGAGATGCCGGCGCAACAGCATCTCTCGTCCGCAAGTGCCGCTCTCGCCGTCCTATGCCGCAGAGTGAGCACACCCGCGTCGTGGAGGGGGAGGCGGAGGGAGCGGCCCGGGCGCGGGCACCCAGGTAAGGCGCCGTACAATGGAGGGTCAGCAAGCACAGGAATGAGGCCGCTTCTCTTGAGCGTCGAGCGTGAACACGCGCCGGGCCGTTCGCCCTATTGGGGCGTGCCCGTAGCCCGGGCGATCCCGGCGTTCGTGGTAGCCGCCTACCTGACCTTCACCGAGAACCACTCGCCGCAGGTGGGGCTTTTCGTCTTCGGTGCATACGCGGTCGTCGAGTCGTTGTTCGTCGCCGTTCTGTCGGCTCGCTTCGTTACCGGGCGCGTGACGCGGCGCATGTTCGTCGCTCAGGGCGTGGTCGGGTTCATCATCGGGGTCGTGGCATTGGTGTTCAACGCCGGCGGAACCCCTTTCTTTCTCTACACGGTCACGCTTTTCGCAGCCCTCACCGGGTTCCTCGAGCTGTACAGTGGCCTGCGCGCGCGTTCGTCACGGGCATCCGATTCGGCCATCGACAAGCTCGCCGCCAAAGACTGGATCGCCGCCGGCGCATTCACGGCCCTGTTGGCTCTCGTCTTCCTGATCATTCCGCTCGACGTGGTCACCGCGGTCGGCCTCTTCGGCGCCTACGCCGTGATGCTCGGCATCTACCTCGTCATCGGCGGACTCTCACTGCGCTGGGGCCCGACACCAGCGACACCCGCCTCGCTGAGCCAAGAAACGACATCGTGACCGAACCCGTACAACCTGTTCCGCCTACCCGCAAAGAGATCCTGAAGCCCGTCGAGCTCATCGTTATTTCGCTCGTTCTCGCGCTTTTCGTTGGGCTGGCTGTTCTGCTGTCGACCCGCCAGCCGCTGCTCGCGCTGGTGTTCTTCGGCATTGCGTTCATCGTGTCGCTCGTCGTGATCGCCATGTTCACCCTCACCTTCAAGCCGAATGCCGCCGAGCAGCAAGAGCTGAATGACGACGACGATGGCAGCCCGGGCTCCGCCACTCCTCGCCCCTACCTCGGCCCGGGCCCCAAGGGGCACTGAGCCCATTGGTACGCCGCCGCCCCTGCGGCGTACGGTGCGACTGGATGCTCGATGCTGAGCCGTGGCCGCTACCGACGTCGAAAGCGACGTACACGCCGCCGCTTTCGACCGACTTCGTTTGGTGCGCCGCCGCTTCTGCGGCGCAGGGTGCGACTGGGTGCTCGATCCCGAGCTGTGGCCGCTACCGACGCTGAACGCGACGAGCGCGGTCGCCGCGTTCAGCTGACTTCGTCTGCTGCGCCGCCGCTTCTGCGGCGCACGGTGCGACTGCATGCTCGTGGCTGGGTTCTGACCGCTACCGACATCGATGGCGACCAGTCCTCTGGCCGAGCGAAAACGGCGGAGAAGTCGATAGGGTGCCGGCGTATAGCCGCCATCATGGCGAAATCTCCTCTGTTTCGCCCGCCTGCCGCGGCCTCGGGCATCGGCACAGACCAACGTCGCCCAGTGGCACCGCAGGCCCGCAGCTACAGAATGTAGTCCACGAGCGAGCCCGCGAGCCCCGTGTACGTCGAAGGCGTCAGCGCGATCAGGCGCGCCTTGGCCTCGTCGCCGATGTCGAGCGCTGAGACGAACGCGACGAGGTCGGCCTGGCCGATCTTCTTGCCCCGGGTGAGGTCTTTGAGCAGCGCGTACGGGTCGGTGATGGAGCTGCGGCCCGCCGTTATCTCGGCACGAACGACGGTCTGGATGGCCTCGCCCAGAATCTCCCAGTTCTCGTTGAGGTCGGCGGCCAGCAGAGCGGTGTTGAGCGAGATCGAGCCGAGCCCGCCGCGGATGTTGTCGAGCGCCAGCAGCGAATGCCCCAGAGCTACTCCGATGTTGCGCTGGGTGCTCGAATCGGTGAGGTCGCGCTGCAACCGCGACGTGACGAGCGTCTGCGACAACGAATCCAGCAGGGCGCTCGACAGCTCGAGGTTCGCCTCGGCGTTCTCGAAGCGAATCGGGTTGATCTTGTGCGGCATTGTCGATGACCCGGTCGCGCCCTCCACCGGAATCTGGGTGAAGTAGCCGAGCGAGATGTAGGTCCAGATGTCGGTGCACAGGTTGTGCAGCACACGGTTGGCATGCGCGATGCGCGAGTACAGCTCGGCCTGCCAGTCGTGCGACTCGATCTGCGTGGTGAGCGGGTTCCAGGTGAGCCCGAGCGACGTCACGAACTCCGACGAGATGCCCGGCCAGTCGAGCGATGCGTCAGCCGCGAGGTGCGCGGCGAAGGTTCCGGTCGCGCCGCTGAACTTCGCCAAATATTGCGTAGACGAAATCTGCGCCACGATGCGCTCGAGCCGGTACACGAACACCGCGAGCTCTTTGCCCATGGTGGTGGGCGTCGCGGGCTGGCCGTGGGTGCGCGCCAGCATCGGCTCGTCGCGGTAGAGCACGGCCTGCCGCCGCAGTTCTTCGATGACGAGGGTGAGGGCGGGCATCCACACGCCCGTCACCGCCTCGCGAATCGTCAGTGCGTACGAGAGGTTGTTGATGTCTTCGCTGGTCGCCGCGAAGTGCGTCAGCTCGGCGACCTCAGTCAGACCGAGCGTCTCGAGCCGGTTGCGCACGAGGTACTCGACGGCCTTCACGTCGTGCCGCGTCACTGCCTCGAGCGCGGCGAGCTCGTCGATCTCGGCTTGCCCGAACGACGAGGCGAGGTGCCGCAGGCTGCGAATCTGCTGCTCGGTCAGCGGCGCCGAACCGGCAAATGACTGCCCGGTGAGGTAGATGAGCCACTCGACCTCGACCTGCACTCGGGCGCGGTTGAGCCCCGCTTCAGAAAGGTACTCGCCGAGAGCGCTGACGGCGGGGCGGTAGCGGCCGTCGAGCGGGCTGAGCGGTTGGGGGGGCAGCGACATGGTTCTAGGCTCCGAGACTGGTTTCGCCGGGGCGGGCGGTCGGTGTGGGCAGAGGGGGCTGCGATGACTGAGGGGTCTGCGCGAGGTGAGAGGGGTGCGCCGCCGGGGCCGGGGTTGAGGCCGCCGCCGGGGCTGAGGCTGGGGCCGGGGGTGAAATCGCAGCCGGGGCTGCAGTTACGGCTGGCGCTGGGGCTACGGCCACGGCTACGGCCTCGGTTGCCTGCGGCTGCAGGATGCCCGGGGCCTCGTTATGGCGCAACGCAGGCTCGAGCTGGGCATACAGTGCGCGGCAGCTGCGCTCGATCGAGCCGAGCACCTCGTCGAACATCGCGCTGTCGGCATAGTAGGGGTCGGGAACGTCGAGCACTCCGCCGGCGTCGGGGTCGAAGCTCGCCAGCAGCCGGATCTTCGAGCGATCGGCATCGGTCTGCGCCCAGGCCCGAACGACTCGCTCGTGGCTGCGATCGAGCACAACCACGAGGTCGAGATCGTCGAACCATGACGGATCGAATTGCCGCGCCCGATGCGATTGCCCGTCGTAGCCGCGCTTGTGCAGCGCCTCGATCGTGCGCGGGTCGGCCTTCTCGCCCACGTGCCAGTCGCCGGTGCCCGCAGACGTGACGGCGATGCGGTCGTCGAGCCCGCCCCGGCGCACGAGATCGCGCAACACGACCTCGGCCATGGGTGAGCGGCAGATGTTGCCGGTGCACACCATGCTCACCCGAAACACGCCGTCGTTCGGCGAGGGTCGCGTGGGGGAGGGCATGCTCTCAGTCTATTTTGTGCGGAGGCGGCCCATTGGCTACGCCCACCGAGCCAGCACGCCGGCGGCGCATGGCTTGGCGCGGCGGCGCTGCGCTGGATGCGGCAGCGCTGAGTGCGGCGAAACGGCGGAGATTTCGACACGGTGGCCGGGTATAGCCCTTACAGGGTCGAATTCTCCTACGTTTTCGAGCACACGGCGTGGGAGGCGTACAGCTACCGGCGGCCGCTCGAGCGACCGACGCGGAAGACGGCCTTGAGAATGGCGCCGATGATGGCGCTCAGAATCGCCAGAACGAGGGCGCCGAGAATGGCCGCCCAGAAGAAACTGTCGACCTTCAGGCCGAACCCGAACCATCCGGTCACCCAGCTGGCCAGCTCGAGCAGAAACGCGTTGACGATCAGCGAGATCAGGCCGAGCGTCAGAATGTACAGCGGAAACGCCACGACGCGTATCGCGGTGCCGATGATGCCGTTGACGATGCCGAAGACCAGCGCGACGAACAGCAACGTCACCACGCGGGCGAAGTCGTTGTCGGCGTAGGGAACCAGCGTGACGCCCGTGACGATCAGAGTCGTGAGCCAGAGCGCGACGGCGTTGGTGACGAGGGAGACGAGAAAGCGGGCCATGGCTCAACTATGGCAGGTGTGCGGTGGGCGGCATAGTGCCGATCGTGGGCCCTTGCTCCAGGCCCGACTCCGACCCCGACGGTAACCCTGATCCCGGCTCCGGCCCCGACGCCTGCTCCTGCCCCAACCGTAACCCCGCCTCCGCCTCCGGCTCCGAAGCCGCCCGAGTCCAGCCGTCCGCACCTGTCACGAACGCGTACGCCCGCGCAGGCCCGGGGCTGAACCGCAGCGTGGCCCCCAGCGCCCGCGCCACCGCCGGCGCGAGTCCGCTCAGAATACGCACGATCGCCTCCCTCAGCTCGGTCGCCGTCGCGGTGTTCGGGTCGAGCGCCTCACCGAGCCCGCAGACCTCGACGGCCTGCGCCCCGGCGAACTGGTCGGTCGAAAACGGCAGCACCAGCATCGGAACACCCGCGCTCGCCGCCTCGGTCACACTGTTGTTGCCGCCGTGCGTCACCGCGAGCTGAGCGTGTTGCAGCAGCGTCACCTGAGGCAGGTAGGCGCGCACGAGCCACCCCCGTGGCACATCTGCGAATGCGACGGGGTCGGAGCTGCCGATCGCGAGTGCGACACGCACGGGCAGGTCGCGCAGAGCATCCACTACCCGCAGCAGCACGTCGGTGCGTTCTGAGAGAAAGCTGCCGAAGCTCACGTAGACGAGCGGCGAGCTCTCGTGCATGAGCCATTCGTCGACTTCGCGATCGAACGCTTCGGCGCGCACGGCCGAGCCCAAAAAGACGTGCGGCGAAAGCAGGGCCGTGCGCTCAGGATCGTGCAGAGCCTCCGGGTAGTTCAGCAACAGCAGGTCGCCCACCTCGGCGAAGGCGTCGAGAGAGGGCGGCAGGCTGTCATTCAGTTCGGCGAGCGCGGCATTCCATTGTCGAGTGAACTCGTCGCGTATCTTTTCGTTGACGCTTCGAAGTTGGGCGACGTCGCTGGGCGAGGGGCTGAAGGCTTTCGGCCAGGCGGGTGGATGCCCGTACACCTCGTCTCCGACAGGCAGGGCCGACGGATGCCCGATTACAACGTCGGCGTACGCGATGCCTGCGGCGCGCAGCCCCAGTCGTGCCCCGAACGCGAGGTGATCCACGAGGATCTGGTCGGGCGCGACCTCGTTCACCACAGCCTGAACTCGGCGCGCGTTCTCCACAGGATCGAACAAAAGGTCGGTGCTGCGAGCCTCGGCCTGGAATCGTAGGGTCTCGATCATTCCCACACGGGTCGCATCGAAGAACCCTCGAAGGGCGTCATCTTCACCTTTGGGCTGTTCGTCGGCGCGAATGACGCCCGGGTTCGATCCCCGACCTAATTGGAGGTTTATCCGTGAATACCCGAAGCTGTCGACGATCGATGCCGTTGCAGGGCCCGTGGCGACGACCACGCGCTCGCCGGCGTCGCGCCACGCTGTCGCGAGGGTCGCCAGGGGCAGCAGGTGTGAGGCGTAGTCGGGGCTGATGACCAGCAGCGTCACGACTCGGTACCGTTCGCCAGTGCAGAGAAGTGCGTGTGCACCGGCGTGTGCTGCGCGGCTGCTGTTCGGTAGACGTCTGCGAGAGCGCTCGCCATGGCGCCGATAGTGAACCGGTCGCGAACGAGGGCTTGTGCCTGTTCGACGCGAGCAGTGTCGGTGCCGAGTTCGAGCAATGGATTCACGCCAGCGAGCGCGAGGGCGTCGTGCATGCCGCGCCGCACTCCTGCCGTGGTTCGCGTGTCGACCAAGAACCCGGTGGTGCCGTCGGCGACGTACGTGGCCGGCCCGCCGCCGTTCGGGGCGATAACCACCAGGCCGGTTGCCATCGCCTCGAGCAGCGCGATTCCGAACTCCTCCTTGACACTTCCGCACACGTAGATGCCGCCGGGGGCACTCAACGCCGGGCGCCCGAAGCGCACCGCGGCGAGCCAGCGCGCCACCACGTCATTCGGGCGATGGCCGGCGAGCAGCAGGCCTGCCCGGGCATCCGGATGCTGGGTGAGGGTCTTCTCGATTCGGTCGAGTTGACCGCGTTCGTCTGTCGACGGGTCGCGCAGATCTCCGCCGACGATGAGCAGGTTGCACGTCGAGCGCAGCACGGCGTCGCTTGCCCACGACTCCACGATGGTCGCCATGCCTTTCACCGGGTGCAGCCGGCCCACGCTGATGGCCAGCGGAAGGCCGCGCCGGGCAGCAGGCAGGCCGGTCAGCAGTGCGTCGAGGGCGGCGAACGCGTCGCGGCCGGTTCGGCCGGTACGTAGTTCGGTGTGCGGCGCGGGTGCGGGGGTGGATTCGCCCGGGGCTTTGCACGGGGCTTCGCCTCGGGCTTCGTACTGGGCCTCGGCGAGCGCCTCGGTGACCACCGAGACGTCGATGCCCTCTGGTACGACGGTGTAGCGGCCCGCGTCGGCCGCGATGTCGATGCCGAGCAGCCCTTCGAGGTCGCCCGCCAGGTCGGGGCGAGGGAACAGCACCTTCTGGTCAGCCTGTGCAGCCAGCTGCGCCACCAGGTGCGACCGGTACCAATAGTGCTCGCGCGCATCAGCGTCGCCGAATGTGCCTCGGGTCAGGGTTCCGGCCATGTCAAGTGCGTGGATCACCGCGTGCGGGTCTGGCGCCAGAGTGAAGACGACCGGAATGCCCAGTCGCGTTGCGACCGTCGCCGCCGCAAGGCTTCCTACATCGGCCATGCGCAGGTGCAGAACATCCACGGGCCCGAGCGCGAGAAGTGCGCGGCGGATGCCTCTCTCGGCTGCCACTCTCGCCGGCCACGCGCGCGCTGAGGGCAGTGGTGCGGCGAGCAGCGGAATCGGCGCGAACACGTGGTGCGGCTGGGCGCGGCCGGCGCCGCTACCGGTGGTGCCATTGCTGCTGCCGCTGCCAATGATGCTGAAGCTCGAGTCTTGAGCATTGATCGCACCGGCACCGGCACCGGCACCGGCTCCGATGCTCGTGCCGACGGCGCCGCCGGCTCCGATGCTCGTGCCGCCACCTGCTCCACCGCCGAAGCCTGTGCTTGCGCCGCCGCCCGTTTCAGCTGCATCGGGCAGCGCGGCAAGCGCAGCAGCGGCCGAACCTCGCGACATGGTGATGACCCGGGCGATCTGCGGACTCGCGACGAGGGCGTCACCGAGTCGAACGAGCAAGGTGGCAATACCGCCGTTGTCGCCGGCGCCCGATTGTGTCAGCTCGCGATCGATGTCGGCGTGCAGAAAAAGTTGCGCCACCGTGAGCCGCCGTTGAGGGTCTACGGATTCGTGACCGCCAGTGGAACGCGCACGCTCTGGCGGGTTCAGCCAGAGCTCGATGTCGTACGCAGCGAGTCGCGCGACGTCGCCGAGCGCGCCCGGTTCGTCGACGTACCGCTGCACCGTGCGCAGCGCGGCGTTATCGGTCGTGCGATCCCCGAGAGCGGCCAGCGCGGCACAGCGCACGGTGACGTCTTCGTGCTCGTCTGTGGCGAGAGCCACCAGTACTCGACCGGCGACCCGGCCGGAGACGAGGCCCAGCGTCTCTGCCAACCGTGCACGAGACCCGTCTGCATCCGCTTCGCCGCGCACTGACGCCGACCCGGCACCGGGACCCCACCCAGCAACCAACGCGCCCTCGAGAGTCAGCGCCACATGGTCGGGCGCCGTCGCGGCCCAGTGCTGCAGTGTCGACTGGGCCAGCGCACCGGTGAATCCGCCGTCGCGAACGGCTCCGACGAGCCGAGCGATGGCGTCGAGCCGCGGCAGACGCTGGGCCATGGCCCAGGCCGCGTGCTCCCGTACGAAGGCACGATCGTCTGAGAGCAGGTCTGAGAGGGCGATCTCAGCCGAGTCGTCGAATATTCGGGCCAGTGCATGGATGGCCGCGATGCCCGACACCGTGTCTGAGGGGTCGTTGACCATCGCGAGCAGACCGGCGACCGAACCGTCGCCGAAACGGTCGACCGAGTCGGCGAAACGCTCAGCGGCACGCATCGCATCGACGATGAACGGCGTCGTGTGCAGGTCTGCTAGTGCGCTCTGCTGCTGTGGCGAGGAGTGGATGGTCATGCTGGGTGTGCCTCGAATCGTGTGGTCGAGCGCGCCGAAGCGGTCGTCGTTCGTCATCGCGACGTCACCAAAGCATTGGCACACGCGATTTCAGGTGTTCGGAGCACTCGCCGCCGTGGCTTGCTCACGCCGCGAAGCTCAGGCCCGGTTTCGGGGCCGCACTGATCAGTGCGGCTGAGCACCATTGAATTGGGTCGCCGAAATCGGGGCAATCCCTTGACAGGGGGTCAGCCGTGCAGGGCCAGCGGCCGATCACTTCGAACCGTGCAGCCGGGTGAAATAAGATGACCGGATGACCGCGCCCGACTCACCCCCGATCAAGCTGCGCCCAGAGATCATGGCCCTCCCTCCCTACCGGCAGGGCAAGGCGGTCGAGGGTGGGTTCAAGCTGTCGTCGAACGAGAATCCTTTTCCACCGCTTCCGGGTGTGCTCGCCGCCGCGAACGAAGCCGCCGAGACACTGCACCGCTACCCGAACGGGTTCGCTCCCGAACTCTCGGCCCGGCTGGCCGAGCGGTTCGGCGTCGCACTCGAGCAAGTCATCGTCGGTGCCGGATCGGTCTCGTTGCTGGCCCAGCTCGTCATCGCGGCGGCGGGCGCGGGCGACGAAGTCGTCTATTCGTGGCGGTCGTTCGAGGCGTACCCGCTCTTGCCGCCGATGAGCGGGGCCACGAGCATCCAGGTGCCCAATCTGCCCGACCACCGGCATGACCTTGCGGCGATGGCGGCTGCGGTCACCGATCGAACCCGGCTCGTCATCGTCTGCACGCCGAACAATCCCACCAGCACCATCGTGACCAAGGCCGAGTTCGCCGAGTTCATGGCGCAACTGCCGCGAGATCTGCTCGTCATTCTCGATGAGGCATATACCGAGTTCGTCACCGATCCCGACGCGGTAGACGGTAAAGAACTGATCGGGCGGTACCCGAACCTCGTCGTGCTGCGTACCTTCTCGAAGGCGTACGGGCTGGCCGGTCTGCGCATCGGTTACGGCATCGGCCCTGTCAGTGTCATCGACGCGGCACGCAGCGCGAGCATTCCCCTGGCGGTCACCAACCACGCCCAGCTCGCCGCTATGGCCTCGCTCGATGTCGAAGACGAGCTTCTCGAACGCGTCGGCCACATCGCGGCACTGCGCACCACCATCGTGCAGGGCCTCGCCGAGCAGGGCTGGCGGGTGCCCGACCCGCAGGGCAACTTCGTCTGGCTGCCTACGGGCGATTTCACCGACGAGGCGGCCGCGATTCTCATCAGCCACGGAATCATGGCCCGGCCATTTCACCCCGACGGAATCCGTATCTCGATCGGCGAGCGCGAATCAGTGGAGAAACTCCTGTCATCTACGCGAGAGATTGTTCAGAACCTCTCAAAGACCGGTCTGCATCAGCCGATACGTTAGAAACTGGCACGGATTCAGAACGGTGCACAGCACCGAAGCACGCACAGCACCGAAACACGCACAGCGAAAGAAGTATGAGGCAGCCAGTGGCAGAGCGAACTCCCGCGGTTCAGTTTCTTTCGATCGACGGAAAATTCGCTCCGAACGAGGCGGCCGAGCAATACCTGCCCTACCTCGCCGACCTGACCGCGAGTGACCATCAGCAGTTCTACCGCGACATGGCGATCACGCGCCGGTTCGACGAGGAGTGCACAAATCTGCAGCGCCAGGGCCAGATGGGTCTCTGGCCGCCGAGCCACGGGCAGGAGGCCGCGCAGGTAGGCTCGGCCCGCGCAGCCCGACCTCAAGACGTTCTGTTTCCGACCTATCGCGAGCACGCGGCCGCCCTTGTTCGAGGCGTCGACATTCTCGACATCGTGAGCGTGATGCGCGGTGCCAGCCTGGGCGGCTGGAACCCGAACGACCCGAAGAACGGCAATTTTCGCAACTACACGCTCGTCATCGGGTCGCAGACCCTGCACGCCACCGGCTACGCGATGGGCGTCGCTTTCGACGGCGCCGTCGGCACGGGCGACCCTGAGATCGACACCGCAGTCATGGTCTACTTCGGCGACGGATCGACGAGTCAGGGCGATGTGAGCGAATCGTTCGTCTTCGCGGCGTCGAATCAGACGCCGCAGGTGTTCTTCTTGCAGAACAATCACTGGGCCATCTCAGTGCCGGTGTCGACTCAGTCGCGCATACCTCTTTATTTGCGCGCGCAGGGGTTCGGCATCCCGAGCGTGCAGATCGACGGCAACGATGTGCTGGCCAGCTACGCCGCCAGCAAAAGGCATCTCGACGAGGCGCGCTCGGGCGAGGGGCCGGCCATGATCGAGGCGCTGACCTATCGCATCGGTGCGCACACCACGTCAGACGATCCCACTCGTTATCAGACGCCCGAGCAGCTGGCGTACTGGGTCGCGCGCGATCCGATCATCCGTTTCGAGAGTTATCTGCGCTCGCAGGGCGCGCCCGAGCAGTTCTTCGCCGATACCGTCGCCGAGGCGAACGACTTCGCGGCCGACCTGCGGCATCGCACGCTGGCCCTCGAGGCTCCGTCGCTGGCATCGATGTTCGACAATGTGTATGCCGAGCCGCATGCGCTCACCACCGATCAGCTCGCCTGGCTCGACGCCTACGAGCTCTCGCTGCGAGAGGGAGTCTGATGGCCGCGTCAGTCGAAGAGCTTCCCCTCGCCAAGGCTCTGAACGCCGGCCTACGTGCCGCAATGGCGACGGATGACCGGGTTCTGCTGATGGGCGAAGACATCGGTACCCTGGGCGGGGTTTTTCGCGTCACCGAGGGCCTGCAAGACGAATTCGGAAAGAAGCGCGTGCTCGACACCCCGCTCGCCGAGTCGGGAATCGTCGGAACGGCCATCGGCCTCGCCATGCGCGGCTATCGGCCGGTCTGCGAGATTCAGTTCGACGGGTTTATCTTTCCCGCGTTCGATCAGATCACGAGCCAGTTGGCGAAGATGACGAACCGCACGTCGGGCGCCGTGCACATGCCGGTCGTCATTCGAGTGCCCTACGGCGGTCACATCGGTGCCGTCGAGCATCATCAAGAGAGCCCCGAGGCCTATTTCGCGCACACGGCCGGGCTGCGGGTCGTGAGCCCGAGCACGCCGAACGACGCGTACTGGATGATTCAAGAAGCTATTCGCTCCGACGACCCCGTGATGTTCTTCGAGCCCAAGAGCCGGTACTGGCCGAAGGGCCCGGTCGACTTCACGTCGAGCGCCGCGCCGCTGCATGCGACCCGCGTCGTGCGCACCGGTACAGACGTGACGCTGCTCGCACACGGCGCCATGGTGTCGACGTTGTTGCAGGCCGCCCAGGTCGCCGCCGACGAGGGTGTCAGCGTCGAGGTGCTCGACCTGCGTTCGCTGAGTCCCATCGATTTCGGCCCGATCATCTCCTCGGTCGAGAAGACCGGCCGTCTCATCGTCTGCCAAGAGGCGCCCGGCTTTGTCAGCGTGGGGTCAGAGATTGCCGCTACGGTCGCTGAACGGGCGTTCTTCTCGCTTCAGTCGCCGGTGCTGCGCGTTTCGGGCTTCGATACGCCGTACCCGGCGTCGAAGATCGAGACGTTCTACCTGCCAGACGCCGACCGCGTGCTCGATGCGATCGACCGCTCACTCGCCTACTGATACGCGCTTCTTCACCCAGAGAGCTGGAGCTCCATGAGAGAATCACTGTTCTTACTTCCCGATGTCGGCGAGGGTCTGACCGAAGCCGAGATCGTCACGTGGCGGGTCGCGGCGGGCGACACCATCGAGATCAATCAGGTCATCGTCGAGATCGAGACCGCCAAGTCGCTCGTCGAGCTGCCCTCACCCTACGAGGGCGTGGTGCGCGAGATTCTGGTGGGCGAAGGCAACACGGTCGAGGTGGGTACCCCGATCATCCGCGTCGTCAATGACGCCGAGCCAGGCGGCGAAGAGACCACGATTCCGCAGGTCGTCGCTGAGGTGGCCGCCACGGTCTCGCACGAACCAGAGAGTCTGCCCGGCGCCGTTCTCGTGGGCTACGGCAGCAAGGGTCACGTCACGAGCCGCCGCCGGTCGCGACTGGTTCCCCCCGTGGGTCGGGCGGCAGGCACCGACGCCGCTCCCGCAGGGCTCACCGCCACCGCTCCCACCTCTGGGGCGCCGGTCGCCAGCCGCCCGGTCGGGCACTCGTCGCCAGTGCTCACCGGTCTGCCGATCATCGCGAAGCCGCCCATCCGCAAGCTGGCCAAAGACCTCGACGTGAGTCTGGCCGAAGTCACCCCGACCGGCCCGATCGGCGACATCACCCGTGAAGACGTGGTGAGGCATGCGTCGCAGGCCAAGGTCTTCCACAACGTCGAAACCCCGCAGTGGGCGGATGTTCGTGAAGAACGAATTCCGGTGAAGGGCGTTCGCAAGCAGATCGCAAAGTCTATGGTGACCAGCGCTTTCACCGCTCCCCACGTAAGCCTCTTCGTCGATGTCGACGCCACGCGCACCATGGAATTCGTCAAGCGGTTGAAGAACTCCGCCGACTTCGCCGGCGTGAAGGTGTCACCGCTCTTGATCATCGCGAAGGCCATCATCTGGGCGGTTCGCCGTAACCCGATGGTCAACTCGGCATGGACCGATCGCGAGATCATCGTGCGCAACTACGTGAATCTCGGTGTGGCGGCGGCGACTCCGCGAGGGCTGCTCGTTCCGAACGTCAAAGAGGCGCAGTCGATGACGTTGCTCGAGCTCGCGTCGGCCCTCGAGTCGTTGACGCTGACCGCGCGCGAGGGCCGCACGAGCCCCGCCGACATGGCCGATGGAACCATCACCATCACGAACATCGGCGTTTTCGGCATGGACACCGGCACGCCCATCCTGAACCCCGGCGAGGTGGCCATCGTCGCCCTCGGAACCATCAAACAGCGCCCGTGGGTCGTCGACGGCGAAGTGCGCCCCCGCTTTGTCACCACCCTCGGTGCCAGCTTCGACCACAGAGTGGTCGACGGAGATGTGGCGAGCCGCTTTCTCGCGGATGTCGCGGCCATCGTCGAAGAGCCGGCTCTCTTGCTCGACTGAGGCCTCGCTGCCGAGCGGCTAATCGCTTTTGACAATCATTATCAATAAGCCCTAACATCGGAGGGTGCTCAACCGACTCTCCCGCCCCTCGGCCGTTCTGGTCTCTGCCGCGCTTCTGGCCGGGTTGGCCGGCTGTGCCGGTGCCTCTGCGACCGCGGAGACAGACGGGGGCAGCCCCGGCGCGACTATCAGCGTCGTCGCCTCCACCGATGTCTACGGTGACATCGCCGCGCAGATCGGCGGCGATCGGGTCTCGGTCACGTCGTTCATCGACGATCCGAGTAAAGACCCGCACGAATATCAGGCGAGCGGCCAGAACCAGCTGGCTCTCTCGAAAGCCGACATCGTCATCGAGAACGGTGCGGGGTACGACGACTTCATCGACACGATGCTCTCCAGCGCCAAGAATCCCGATGTCGTGGTTCTCAATGCGGCAACGCTCTCCGGGTTCGATCTGCATCCTGCCGACGGCGACTTCAACGAGCACCTCTGGTACGACTTTGCGACCGTGCAGAAGGTTTCGGCTGCCCTCGCCGACGAGTTCGGCCGAATCGACCCGAGCGATGCTGCAACCTTCACCGCCAACGCAGCGGCGTTCGCCGCTGGCCTCGATGGGCTGAGGGCCACCGAGGCAGACCTGAAGGTCACAGCGGCGGGTCGAGGCGTTCTCATCACCGAGCCGGTTCCGCTCTACATGCTCGACGCGATCGGCCTGGTGAACCGAACCCCAGAGGCATTCAGCAGAGCCGTCGAGAACGACTCGGATGCGGCGCCCGACGTTCTGGCGGCCACGACCGGTCTGCTTGCGGCGCGTCAGGTCGCGCTTCTCGTCTACAACTCCCAGACCAGCGGTGCACAGACCGACGCCGTGCTCGCTGCTGCCGCGGCGGCGGCGATTCCCGTTGTGCCGGTGACGGAGACCCTGCCCGCCGGCGATACCTACCTCTCCTGGATGAAGCAGAACCTCGCCGCCCTGAAGATTGCTCTGAGCTGATGACCGCCCTCGACTCTGACAATCTGCTCGCCGGGCAGCCCGTTCTGCGGCTGGCCGACGCCTCGCTCGCCTTCGGCTCACGCACGCTCTGGAGCAACCTCGACCTGCGGGTAACGGCGGGAGAGTTCATCGCCGTCATCGGGGCGAACGGATCGGGCAAGACCAGCCTCTTGAAGGTCATTCTGGGGCAGCAAGAGCTTTCCAGCGGAACGGTCGAGTTTCTCGGTGCGCCTGTTTCGCGAGGCAACAGGCGTATCGGCTACATTCCCCAGCAGAAGCTCGCCGACGATGGAACGCCGCTTCGTGCACGCGACCTGGTGGGTCTCGGCCTCACGGGGCATCGCTTCGGTTTTCCGTGGCCGTCGCGTCGCCGCCGTGAGCAGGTCGATTCGCTGCTCGACTCGGTGGGCGCTACCGCGTACGGTGACGTCGCCATCTCGCACCTCTCGGGCGGCGAGCAGCAGCGCTTGCGCGTCGGGCAAGCGCTCGCCGGAGACCCGGCACTGTTGCTCTGCGACGAACCGCTGCTTTCTCTCGACCTCAACTATCAGCGTGCCGTCAGCGAACTCATCGACAATCAGCGGCGCGAACGCGATCTCGGCGTGCTGTTCGTCACCCACGACATCAACCCCGTGCTGGGCATGGTCGATCGTATGCTGTATCTGGCCGGCGGGCGCTTTCGCATCGGCACACCCGACGAGGTGTTGCGTTCGTCAGTATTGAGCGAGCTCTACGGTTCGCCGGTCGACGTCATTCGTTCGCAGGGTCGCGTCATCGTGGTCGGAACGCCCGACGGCCCGCACGAGCATCCCGACGCCGGAGACGCACTATGACGGGCGACCTGTGGTCGCAGATCTTCAATTTCGACAACTACGGCGAGCTTTTCGTGCTGCTGCAGAACTCGATCATCGCCGGGGCCGTGCTCGGCGTCGTCGGCGGCCTGATCGGCGTTTTTGTGATGTCACGCGATATGGCGTTCGCTGTGCACGGTATCAGTGAGCTTTCGTTCGCCGGGGCATCCGCAGGGTTGCTCTTCGGCGTCGGGGTGGTGGAGGGCTCGATTCTGGGCTCGTTGGTCGCGGCCGCGGTCATCGGCCTGCTCGGTGCTCGCGCGCGTGACCGCAACTCGATCATCGCGGTGCTGATGCCGTTCGGGCTCGGCCTCGGAATTCTCTGTCTGTCGCTGTATCCCGGTCGCACCGCGAATAAATTCGGGTTGCTCACCGGTCAGATCGTGGCGGTCGACGATCCGCGGCTCAACTCGCTGATCGCCATCTCGATTGTCGTCGTCATCGGCCTGGCCGTCGTCTGGCGGCCAATGATGTTCGCAAGCGTTGATGCCGATGTCGCGTCGGCCCGCGGCGTGCCGACGCGCTTTCTCTCCCTCTACTTCATGCTGCTGCTCGGGCTGGCGGTCGCCGTTTCGGTGCAGATCGTCGGCTCGCTGCTCGTCTTGTCGATTCTCGTCACCCCGGCCGCAGCCGCGTTGCGGCTGTCTTCATCGCCTGTGCTGGTGCCCCTGCTCAGCACGATCTTCGCGGTGGTCTCGCTCGTGGGCGGCATCATGCTGGCTCTGGGAGGGTCGATTCCGATCAGCCCGTACGTCACGACCATCTCGTTTGTGATCTACGTGGTGTGCCGGGTCATCGGGGGCCGGCGAAGTCGGCGCGGCAATACGGGGCGAAGCGCCGCCATGATGCCCGTGAAAGGCTAAAATCATGGTCATGCAACGCAATACGTGGCAGCGGGAAGCTGTGCGTTCCGCCCTCGACACACAGATGGGCTTCGTCAGCGCTCAGAGTCTGCATTCGAAATTGCGGGGTTCGGGTTCGCACATCGGTCTTGCCACGGTCTACCGCGCGCTAGGAGACCTGGCGAGCGAGGGCCAGGCCGATTCGTTGCAGTCGCCAGAGGGTGAGAACCTCTACCGCGCGTGTTCTCGGGGTCATCACCATCACCTGATCTGTCGCAGCTGCGGCCTTGCCGTCGAGATCGAGGCAGACGACGTCGAAGTCTGGGCGAAGAGGGTCGCCAGCCTGCACGGTTTCACGCAGGCCGAACACGTCGTCGACGTGTTCGGGTACTGCTCTTCGTGTGTTGCGCCCTCGGCCGAATCGGCCGCGAACCCCGTCAGCGCGCGGAAGTAGCGCCACCTCAGCTTGCGTAAGCACCGTGCTTCACGTAGCATTGGGGGCTGATCGAGTGGTATCTCCACTCGCATGTACGCAAACCCTCCCTTCTTCTGTTTCGGGAGAGTTGTGCGTGCCGACAAGAAAACTTGGGTAGGGCATTTCAGCCCTACGGTAATTGGAGGAAAACCATGGCCGCAGTGTGCCAGGTGACCGGAGCCGTTCCTGGCTTCGGGCACAACATTTCGCACTCGCACCGACGCACCAAGCGTCGTTTCGACCCGAATGTACAGAAGAAGACTTACTACGTTCCGTCACTTCGACGCAACGTCAACCTGACGCTTTCGGCTAAGGGCATCAAGGTCATCGATGCTCGTGGCATCGAGGCCGTCGTCAAAGAGATTCAGGCACGCGGGGTGAAGATCTAATGGCAAAAGCACAAGACGTACGCCCGATCATCAAGCTCCGCTCGACCGCCGGAACCGGGTACACCTACGTGACCCGCAAGAACCGTCGTAACGACCCCGACCGTCTCGTCTTGAAGAAGTACGACCCGGTCATCCGCAAGCACGTCGACTTCAGAGAGGAGCGGTAATAAATGGCTAAGACAAGCAAAATCGCAAAGAACGAGCAGCGCAAGGTCATTGTCGCTCGCTGGGCAACCAAGCGCCTGGAGCTCAAGAAGGCTCTCGTCGACATCAACGGTACCGACGAGTCGCGCGAAGCAGCTCGTGTCGGTCTGCAGAAGCTTCCCCGTGACGCTTCGCCGGTGCGCGTGCGCAACCGCGACGCCGTCGACGGTCGTCCCCGTGGCCACCTCTCGAACTTCGGCATCTCGCGTGTTCGTTTTCGTGAAATGGCGCACCGGGGCGAGTTGCCCGGCATTACGAAGTCGAGCTGGTAGGTTACCCTCGGTCGCCTGAGCGCGCCAGCCCTCCCTCGGAAGGGCCGGCTACCCCAAGCGAAATGTGGCCTCTCGGGCCATGCCGTGCTTTACTGCTTCACTGAGAACTACAAAAATTTGCTGCCTCTGCAGCAGGATGGTCCGAGGAGGACACTAAATGGCTGATAAGTCACTCAACAAGACCGAGCTCGTCGCTGCCGTCGCCGCCGCGTCTGGCCAGACCCAGACCGCTGTCAACGAGGTGCTCGACTCCTTGTTCACCACCCTCGCCGACTCGGTGTCGAACGGCGTGAAGGTCACCATCCCGGGCTGGCTCGCAGTCGAGCGCACCTCGCGTGCCGCTCGCACCGGCCGCAACCCGCAGACGGGCGAGGCCATTCAGATCGCCGCCGGCAACTCGGTGAAGATCAGCGCCGGCAGCAAGCTCAAGGCTGCCGTCAAGTAGTTCTGCTCCCATAGTTCTGCTCTGAGAAGGGGATTCCGGCTTCGGTCGGAGTCCCCTTCTCTTTTTGCAGCGCTACTTCTTCTGCACAGACCGAGCACACCCGGCGTTGTGCACAGATCGCTGCTCGGGCGGGCTTCCCAGGCAGGCTGACGTAGGGTTGACGGGTGCCAAAAGTCATTCGCATCGCGGGGCCCGCCGCCTTGGTGGCGGTGGCTTTCGTCGCGCTCATCGTCGGCTTGCAGTACGGCGGCGGAGCAACCGCGTTGCTGCTCGAAGACCCCGGCCCCTTGGTGCGCTTCGGCTTGCCGATCGCCACCCTCTTCGTGAACCTCAGCGCCTCGCTGACCATCGGTGCGATTCTGCTTGCAGTGTTCGTGCTGCGAAACGACAAACCCGAATTCGCCCGTGCGCTCGACGTCGCGGCCGCGGGGGCCGCGCTGCTCACGGTGTCGGCCGCCATCACCGCTTTCCTGAGCTTCTTGAACGTCACGGCATCGTCGGCGAGTCTGGATTCGAAGTTCGGTCAGATTCTCGGTCAGTTTCTGAGCGACGTGCCGCTCGGTCAGGCCTGGCTCGAAACCACCCTCATCGCTGCGGCAGTGACCGTGCTCTGTTTCGCCGTGAGAAACCTCACAGGCCTCGTCTTCGTGGGTCTGCTCGCGGTCATCGCCCTAGTGCCCATGGCCCAGCAAGGGCACGCTGCGGGCACCGACGGCCATGACGCGGCCATCACCGCTTTGTTCTTGCACCTATTGTTCGCTGCGGTCTGGCTCGGCGGCCTCCTGACACTCGCGCTTCTGTCGCGGCAGCTCGACAATGTGCGGCTGGTCGAAGCGGTTTCGCGGTACTCGACCGTTGCGCTCGTCTGCTTCATCGTCGTGGCGACGTCGGGGTACGTGAGCGCCGAGCTGCGAGTCGGCTCGCTCGATCGGCTGCTCACGCCCTACGGAATCCTCGTTCTCATCAAGGTGGCGGCCCTCATCGTGCTCGGGCTCATCGGCGCCATGTATCGACGGCTGCTCATTCGGCGGCTGAACGACGGTCGCGGCCGCGCGGTGTTCTGGCGTATCGTCGTCGCCGAACTCGTGTTCATGGGCGTCGCGTCGGGTGTGGCGGTTGCGCTGGCTCGCACGGCCACGCCCATTCCCGAGGTGTTGCCGAGCAGCCCCACCCCCGCCGAGATTCTCACGGGCTCGCCGCTGCCCCCTGAGCTGACTTTTGCGAGCTACTTCACGCAGTGGAACTTCGACCTGCTCTGGTTGCTCATCTGCGGTTTCGGAATCTTCTTCTACGTCGCCGGAGTGGTGCGACTGCACCGCCGCGGTGACAAATGGCCGATGTACCGCACCGTGCTGTGGGTCGCAGGCATGCTGTTGCTGTTCTATGTCACCAACGGGTTCATGAACGTGTACGAGAAGTACCTGTTCAGCGTGCACATGATGGGCCACATGGTTCTCGCTATGATGATTCCCATCTTGCTGGTGTCGGCCGGGCCCATCACCCTCGCGATGCGTGCCATCACGAAGCGTAACGACGGCACCCGGGGCGCACGCGAATGGCTACTGCTCGCCGTGCATTCGAGGGTCGGCGAGTTCCTAGCGAATCCCATCGTGGCTGCCGTGCTCTTTGCGGGCAGTCTCATCGTGTTCTACTACTCGCCGCTGTTCCGCTGGGCGACAACCGACCACATCGGGCACGAGTGGATGATCGTGCACTTCTTGATCGTCGGCTACCTCTTCGCCCAGGCCCTCATCGGCATCGACCCGGTGAAGCGCAAACTGCCGTATCCGTTCAAGTTGCTGCTTCTGCTCGGCACTATGGCCTTCCACGCCTTCTTCGGGCTGACGCTCATGACGGGCTCCGGCCTGCTGCTCGCCGATTGGTACGGCTCTATGGGCCGCGCATGGGGAGTCAGCGCGATCGCAGATCAACAAGCCGGCGGCGGCATTGCGTGGAGCATCGGCGAGATTCCGACCGTTATTCTGGCAATCGTGGTGGCCATCCAGTGGAGCAGAAGCGATACCAAAGAGAGCAAACGTCTCGACCGCAACGCCGACCGCACGAACGACGCCGAGTTGAACGAGTACAACGCGATGCTCCAGCGGCTCGACAAGACGCGATGAGCGGCGCGGCAGAGCCGGCGGGGTCGGCATCGTGGCAAAAGTAGGCGCTCCCGAGCTCTCTGCCGAGCAGAAGCGTGTCTTCGACCTCATCGAGGGCACGAAGAACCACGTGTTCGTCACGGGTCGGGCGGGTACCGGAAAATCCACGCTGCTGAACCACCTGGCGTGGAACACAGAGAAACAGCTCGTCATCTCTGCCCCGACCGGTGTCGCCGCGCTGAATGTGGGCGGGCAGACCATCCATTCGCTCTTTCGGCTGCCGATCGGCGTCATTGCCGACCACGACATCGAGCAGGGCGGAGATGTGCGCAAACTGCTCAACACCATCGATACGCTCGTGATCGACGAGGTGTCGATGGTGAATGCCGATCTCATGGATGCCATCGATCGCAGTCTTCGTCAGGCGCGGCAGCGGCCCCTCGAGGCGTTCGGCGGAGTGCAGGTGGTTTTGTTCGGTGACCCGTACCAGCTCGCGCCGGTGCCGGGCGATTCCGACGAGCGGGCCTATTTCAGCGATCACTACTCGTCGATGTGGTTCTTCGACGCGAAGGTGTGGCGCGAGGCGACGCTCAACATCGTCGAACTCACCGAGATTCACCGGCAGCACGACGACCAATTCAAGTTCATGCTCAACGCGGTGCGGCACGGCATGGTCACGAAAGAGATCGCCGACGTTCTGAATGGCGCCGGGGCGCGAACACCGCCGACCGACGGAACCATCACCCTCGCGACGCGAAACGACTCGGTCAACCGCATCAATGCCGAAGCGCTGAAGCGCCTCAAGGGGCCGGTGAAGACCGCGAAGGCTCAGGTGTCCGGCGACTTCGGGGGGCGCGCGTTTCCTGCCGACGAGAACCTCGAGCTGAAGGCCGGCGCTCAGGTGATGTTCTTACGCAACGACTCAGACCAGCGCTGGGTGAATGGCACGGTAGGAACCGTGACGAAGGTCTCCGGTTCTGTCTGGGTCGAGGTCGAGGGTGAGGTGCACGAGGTCGAACCGGTGAGCTGGGAGAAGTACAAATACAACTACTCGCAGACCAGCAAGCAGCTGACGAAAGACGTGGTGGGGGAGTTCACCCAGTTTCCCCTGCGGCTGGCGTGGGCGGTGACCATCCACAAGTCCCAGGGCAAGACATATGACTCGGCCATCGTCGACCTGGGGTCTCGGGTGTTCAGCTCAGGGCAGACGTACGTGGCGCTCAGCAGGCTCACGTCTCTCGAAGGTCTCTACCTGACGAGGCCGTTGCGACCCTCAGACATCATCGTGGATGCGAACGTGCAGAGGTTCATGCGGCGCGGTTGACCGCCGCCGCCACCAATGGCATTCGCCCGGTCACGCTGCGGCCCCGACCGGTTATGCTGCGGCTGCGGCCGCGGCCTTGGCGTTGGCGAGATCGATGAACAACGCTGTGTTGAAACGGTACGCCTCGATGACCTCGTCGATCACCCGGTCGCGCTCGGCGTCGCTCCAGCCGACGGCGTCGAGCTGGGCACGGTAGGTCTCTTTGAATTCACGTGGCTTCGCGATGTCGGCGAAAAGGTAGAAGCCCACGCCGTTGGTCTCGAACCCGAACTGTCGCTGCATGAGGGTGCGGATGACCTGGCCACCCGACAGGTCGCCGAGGTAACGCGTGTAGTGGTGTGCGATGAACCCGCCGGGCCAGCCCTCGCCTACCTCGTTGATGCGAGCCACGTACCGGGCCGTTGTGTTCAGCGGGGTGATCTGTTCGAGCCAGTCGTCGCCGATCAGAAAACGCAAGTCTTCACGAATGGCGGGCAGGCGTGTGAGTTTGGGCGAGATGAACGGGGCGGCGGTCGGGTCGTCTGTCATTTTCTCGGCCGCCGATTCGATGGCCTCGTAGATGAAGTAGTGCTGTGCGACGAGCGCGATGTAGTCGTCGCGGCTGCCCCGGCCGCTCATGAGATCGCTCATGAAGCCGGCCCCTTCGCTCTCACCGTGGCCAGACCAGGTGCGCTCGCGCAGGGCCTTAGAGAAGGGGATCACATTCGACACATCGACTCCTGGGGTAGGTTACCCTAACCTTACTCGACGCCGTGACGGGGCGGAAGACCGAGCGCGGCGCTCGCCGAATCGTAGAGTGCGACGATCTGCTGGCGAATCTCGGCGCGCGTCTCGATAGCGCCGGCCGGCCACGGGATGACGACCTGGGTGCGCTCGTCTTCTGGCACCAGCCAGGCGCTCCAGGTTGCGCCGAGCGTGTCGAGGTCGATCATCTCGGCACGTTCGGCATCGGGTGCACCGAACGCGCGAACGATGACGAGGTTGTCTTCAGGGTGGTCGTTGTTCATGTGCGCGAGTATCGCGCCGACGACATCGGCAGAGAAAGTGGTCATGGCAAGTCACCTTAGCCGGGCATCCACAACCCTGGCAGGTTTACGCGGAACGCTGGCGAGAATTCGCGGGGCTCGTCCCCGAGGTTCTTTCTATGCTGTTCAGATGGTTATCGTTCCCGACACAAAAAACTGGACCTGGGTTCTCGAGCGAGCGTGCCCCGAGTGCGGGTTCGGCTCATCGGCGACCGAAGCAATCGACGTGCCGCGCCTGACTCGCGAGAATGCAGCGGCTTGGCCGGCCGTGCTCAAGCGCGCCGACGTTGCGGTGCGGCCCGACGCCGAGACCTGGTCAGCACTCGAATACGGCGCCCACGTGCGCGATGTGTTTCGCATCTTCGCGGGGCGTCTGGCCCTGATGCTGGCCGAAGACGATCCCGAATTCGCCAACTGGGATCAGGATGCCACGGCCGTCGAAGAGCGCTACAACGAGCAAGACCCGGCTGTGGTCTCTGCCCAGCTTGTCGAGGCGGCCGAATCGATAGCCTCCGCGTTCGAGCGCGTGCCCGACGGCCAATGGGGTCGCACCGGCCGCCGCAGCGACGGCTCGGGCTTCACCGTAGACACCCTCGCGCGCTACTACATTCACGACCCCGTACATCACCTCTTCGACGTCAACCGCTGACCGGCGTCGAACTACGGCGGTCGAGCCACGGCGTCGAGCTACGGAATCGGGCGGGTGCGGCGGGCGACGACCCGCCCGATTCCGCAGTTCGACGGCTATTGCTCGAGCTGCTCTTGCAAGAAGTAGGTGGAGCGCGCGAAGGCGAGGGCGGCGGCGTTCTTGTCGAGCCGGTCGAGCAGGGTGGCGTTGGCAAAGAAGCTCGACGTTCCCGTGTAGGTGTGCCGGCTGACCGGCGTGCCCATCTCCTTGAGGCGGCTCACGAACGAATCCGCCTGATGCCCCACTCCCCACTCGCCGTTCTCGCAGAAGTTCAGCAGCACAGGGCACGGCACGATGCCCGGCTCGTCGTCGCCGAGGCCGGCGCTGTAGGCGATGACCGCGTCGACCGAACCCGACTGGGCCAAGCGCAAGGCGAGCCAGCCGCCCACTTCGAAGCCGAGGAGCCCGACCTTGGTGCTCTGACTCTGGATGCTCGCGTCGGGCGCCCCGTCGAAGCCGTGGCCACGCCCCAGCTCGACGGCGTCTTCGAGAGCGGCCAGCGCGAAGCCGATGTCGATGCCGCCGCGCAACTCGTCGGCCCCTTCGGCCTGGATGGTCGCGAGACCGTTGAAGAGGTCGGGCACGACGACGTAGAAGTCGCGAGAGGCCAGCGCCGTTGCATACGACTCGAGGTAGGGTAACCGCCCGAAACTGTCGTGCACGACCACGACCGAAGGGTTTCCCGGGGTGCCGAAGGTCAGCGGCCAGCTCGGCGACGGAATGTCGATGAACTCAGGCACCTTCAGGCTCCGGGGTGCCCGCCCGGCGTTCGTCGACGATGGCGGCCAGTACGTTGCGCATCGATCGGCGCATGTAGCGCATCCAGAGCGGGCCGATGAGCCGCCGAACGACGAACGTGCGCCCGGGCAGTGGGCGGTAGGCGTAGGCCCAGGTGATGTGGGTGCGGCCGGTGGTGCCGGGAGCGTACGTCCAGCGGGCCGTCGCGTCAGAGACGATGTGGCTCAGCAGGCCGGTGAACGTGGTGACGTCATAGTCGAAGTGACCAGTTGATGCTTCGCCGGGCGGCGGGTTCGCATCGACCACCCCGTGCGGGCGCACATAACGCACGATCTCTTCGCGAAAGGTGCCGCCGTCTGAGAGCCGGACCGTTCGCGAATCGCCGACATGGTCGTAGGTCTCGCCGTGATTCTCCATTGCCGTGACCGCGGGAAGCACCCCGGCGAATCCGGTGAAGAGCGTGCTGTCATCACGCGGCACGACGACATCGAAGGCGAACCGTGGCTCAGAGAAGCTCACACCCACGACGGTGAATAGAACCGGCTTCGGTTGCATAAGTGAGGCTCTCCGCGAGGGGTCGAATCAGTACATCCACTCTACGACGTACCGCCCGGGGGTGTGTTTGCGGGTCGAGGGCGCTCTCCCCGCGGGCTCGTCGCCTAAACTAGGGGCGTCGACCCCGAGCAGCCGGCGAGCATTCTCGCCTTCGATGGCCGGCCAGTGAGGTTCAGCGTGTCTTCTGCGCGCATTCGTTTCTTCGGCTCGTACGCCGACATTCTTCGGGTCGTCGGCTCGGCGCGTTTCGTCGTCGCCGGCTGGCTCGGTCGCATTCTGCGCTCGACCTCGGGCATCGCCACAATTCTGCTGGTCGCCGGCCAGACCGGCAGCTTCGCCCTCGCGGGGGCCGTCGCCGGCACCATCGTGCTCGGCATCGCCGTCGGGGGCCCGCTGTGGTCGAGGGCGGTGGATGCCCGTGGCCAGCGCCTCATCGTGCCGTTCAGCCTGGCGGCCACCGTGGTCGCGGCCGCAGCACTGGTGGCAACCGTGGTGCTCGGCGCCCCCGTCGCGACCTGGTTCGTTTCGGCGTTCGCACTCGGCGCGGCGTCGATCGACATGGGATCGCTCGTTCGTGCGCGCTGGCGTTACCTGTTGTCGGCTCCGGCCGAGCGGCACACCTCGCTCGCGCTCGAGTCGGTCAGCGACGAACTCGTGTTCGTGGTCGGGCCGCCCGTGGTGACGCTCATCGCGGCGACGGCCGGCACCGTGGTGGGTTTCGCGACCGGGGTGGTGGCTACGCTGGTCGGCGGCTTCTGGCTGTGGTCGCAGAAGAAGACCACGCCACCGGTGCGCGGCCGCCGGGTCGCCGACGTGCCGTCTCCGGCCGGTCGTCGCCGCTGGCGCCTGCCCTCTGGCGTCGCGCCCCTTCTGCCCATCTACCTGGCGGTCGGAGTCGTCTTCGCGTCGATCGACGTCGGCGCCGTGGGGGTTTCTCGTGAGGCGGGACAAACCTGGCTCGCCGGGGTCATTCTTGCGGTGTTCGCCGTCGGCAGCGTCGTGGCCGGCTTCGCATTCGGGCCGCTCAGTGCGCACTGGGCGCCGACCACGCGAGTGCTCGTCAGTACGTTGGCCTACGCCGTGGTGGTGCCGAGCCTGCTGCTGTTTCGCACGCCGGCCGTGGTCGCCAGCCTGATCTTCGTCGCCGGGCTGGTCACCACACCGGTGCTCATTTCGGGCACGTCACTCATCGCGTCGAGAGTCGACGAGGCGCGGCTGACGGAGGCGTTGACCTGGCCCTCGATCGGTCTCTCGCTCGGGGTGACGGTCGGCGGCGCCATGACCGGCATCGCCATCGACGGTGGCTCTGCCTTCAGTGCTTTTGTCGTGTCGGCGTGCGCTGCCGCAGCCGTCGGTGTGTTCGGGCTGGTGCATGCTGCGATCTGGCGCCACCGAGCATCCACCGCCGGCCTGCAGGCTCACCCGTCAGATGGTGTCGCCGCCGACCTCGCGGCCCCTTGAGCCCCGGGATCGCCGCCGATACCGGGGTGGTGGGATGCAGCGCTGCATTGCCGCCGGTCTGCCACCCCGTGAGCACGTCAGACGTTGTCACCCCCGGTATCGTCGTCGGCCGTCGTGCTCTGTTGTGAGAGGCCCGTGCCGTCTGATCGAGACCAGCTCCACTCGGCCACGATGGGAATGTCTTCGCCGTGTTCCCGCGTATATGCCCGTGCGCGCATACGAGCGTCTTGCATCTCTTGGCGCAGCTCGGCGGCCACGACGGCCAGGCCGGGCACGCGATCGATGACATCCATCACGAGGTGATACCGGTCGAGGTCGTTGAGCATCACCATGTCGAACGGCGTGGTGGTTGTGCCCTCCTCTTTGTAGCCCCTCACGTGCAGGTTGACATGCCCCGTGCGGCGATAGGTGAGCCGATGGATGAGCGACGGGTACCCGTGGTAGGCGAAAACGACGGGCTTGTCGGTTGTGAAGATGGTGTCGAACTCTTCGTCGGCGAGGCCGTGCGGATGCTCGCTGGCCGACTGCAGCCGCATGAGGTCGATCACGTTCACGACCCGCACCTTCAGCTGAGGAAGGTGCTCGCGCAGAAGAGCAGCCGCGGCGAGCGTCTCGAGTGCGGGTACGTCTCCCGCGCAGGCGAGTACCACGTCGGGTTGTTCGCCCGCGACCTCTGTGCCCGCCCACGGCCAGATGCCGAGTCCGCGAGTGCAGTGCGCAACGGCCTCCTGCATCGTGAGCCAGTTGGGGGCCGGCTGCTTTCCGGCGACGACCACGTTGATGTAGTCGACTGAGCGCAGACAGTGGTCGTATGTGCTGAGCAGGGTGTTGGCGTCGACGGGCAGGTAGACCCGCACAACGTCGGCCTTCTTGTTGACCATGTGGTCGATGAAGCCGGGGTCTTGGTGGCTGAAGCCATTGTGGTCTTGCCGCCAGACGTGCGACGAGAGCAGATAGTTCAGCGAGGAGATGGAGCGGCGCCACGGAATGGTGCGTGACACCTTCAACCACTTGGCGTGCTGGTTCGCCATCGAATCGATGATGTGTATGAACGCCTCGTAGCAGTTGAACAGACCGTGCCGGCCGGTCAGCAGATAGCCTTCGAGCCAGCCCTCGCACTGATGCTCCGAGAGCACCTCCATCACCCTCCCGGCGCGGGCGAGATGCTCGTCGATGGGCCAGATGGCAGAGTTCCACTGCTTCTCGGTGCTCTTGTAGACCCCTTGCAACCGATTGGAGGCCGTTTCGTCGGGGCCGAAGATACGAAAGTTGTCGGGGTTCTTCTCGATGACGTCGGCGAGCCAATCGCCGAGTACCTTCGTGGCCGAGTCGTCGGTGGCCCCAGGGCTCGGCACGTCGACGCCGTAATCGCGAAAGTCGGGCAGATCGAGTTCGCGCCGCAACAGGCCCCCGTTTGCGAACGGGGTGGCGCTCATCCGCAGCTCTCCGCGCGGCGCCAGGTCGGTGATGAAGTCGAAGGGCGCCCCGCTCGCGTCGAAGAGCTCTTCAGGCTTGTACTTCTTCAGCCAGTCTTCGAGAATGCGCGTGTGTGCTTCGGTATCGCGGGCATTCGCCAGCGGCACCTGGTGTGCGCGCCAGGTGTTCTCGACGGGCAGCCCGTCGATCTCCTTCGGGCAGGTCCAGCCTTTCGGAGTGCGCAAGATGATCATGGGCCACCGGGCGGTGCCCGTGAGGCTGCCGTCTGCGGCTTGGCGCTTGATCTCGGCTATCTCGTTGAGCACCTCGTCGAGCGTTTCTGCCATGCGCTGGTGCACGAGCAGCGGGTCTTCGTCGTCGAACCCGCCAGAGACGATGTGCGGGTTGTGGCCGTAGCCGCGCATGAGGTCGAGCAGCTCGTCTTCGGGAATGCGCGCCAGAACGGTCGGGTTGGCGATCTTGTAGCCGTTCAGGTGCAGAATCGGCAGCACGACGCCGTCTTGAGCGGCGTCGAGAAACTTGTTCGAGTGCCAGCTCGTGGCCAGAGGCCCGGTCTCAGCCTCACCGTCGCCGATCACGCACGTCACCAAGAGGTTCGGGTTGTCGAACGCTGCACCGTACGCGTGGCTGAGTGAGTAACCGAGCTCGCCACCCTCGTGAATCGAGCCCGGGGTCTCCGGGGAATCGTGACTCGGAATGCCACCGGGAAACGAGAACTGGCGAAACAGCCGCCGCATGCCCTCTTCGGTTTTGCTGATGGGGGAGTAGACCTCGGAATAGGTGCCGTCGAGATAGGCGTTCGCCACCATACCCGGGCCGCCGTGCCCTGGGCCGGTGACGTAGAGCGTCGCCTGTTCGCGCTGCTGGATGATGCGGTTCAGGTGCGCATAGATGAAGTTGAGGCCCGGGGTGGTGCCCCAGTGCCCGAGCAGGCGGGGCTTGATGTCGTCGCGGCTCAAGGGTTCTTTCAGCAGCGGATTGTCGAGCAAGTAGATCTGCCCGATGGAGAGGTAGTTGGCTGCGCGCCACCAGGCGTTGACCCTCTGCAGTTCTTCGCCTTCGAGCGGTTCTGGCTCACGAACAGGCCAGGGATGCTGCCCGCCGAGCTCGCTTTGCGTTTCGATGCCGTCGAACGCCGGTGACTCTTCAACGATGTCGGTCATGGGTGAACCCTCCTCTGAGCGGGCAGTGCCCGCGCGGCATGGTCTATCTGCCTCAGCCTAAGCATCTCGCCTGGCAGTGGCCAGGGTCGAGGTGATGTCGAGCGGGCCAACACCGCTTGAACGCCCGAATCCGATTGATGGCACATCGGGCGGCGATTGAAAGAAACGTCGAACAGATGTTCGAAACTCGGTAGAGTCGAAACATGAATCTTGCGTATCAGATGTCGTTGTTCGACGAACCCGGCGCCGCGCCACAGGTGCAACCGCTCGGCGGTACGGTGCAGCGGGTCGAGCTCGGTGAAGGAGCATGGCTCGATGTGCGGCCGGGCTGGGTGACCAACTCCGACGAGCTGTTCGAGCGCCTCGCGCTGCAGGTGCCGTGGAAGGCGGATGCTCGGCCGATGTACGACAAAGTGGTTGCCGTGCCGCGCCTGGTCTCGTGGTTCGGCCCGCACGACCCGTTTCCTGATGGTCTGCTCGATCGCGCGCAAGACGATCTCAACGACCACTACGGTCGGCCGAAAGACCAGGTATTCGAAACCGCGGGGCTTTGTTTCTATCGCACCGGAGACGACAGCGTGGCCTGGCACGGCGACCGGGTCGGAAGACTGATCGACCGAGACACCATGGTGGCGATCGTGTCGGTTGGAGCCGAGCGAACCCTTTCGCTTCGGCCGAAGGGTGGGGGTGAGGTGCGACGGTTCGTCGTCAGTCACGGTGACCTCGTGGTGATGGGCGGCAGCTGCCAGCGCACGCACGAGCACGCGATTCTGAAGACCAAGCAGGCAGTCGGCCCGCGCATCAGCATTCAATTCCGGCCGCACTGGAAGCGCCTCGGCGCGTAGGTGAGTCACGCCGCCGCCCGCAGTTCGGCCGGGCGCAGCACGCGCACGCCACGCGAGTGACACAACAGCTGCGCCCGAAGCCGAATGCCGCGACGCTCGCAGCGCTCGGCGAAGGCGGCCGCCCAGCGGGCATCTGCTGGAGTCGGTGAGCTGCGGCCTTGCCGCTCCCACACCATGACAAGCTGGCTGCCGCCACGGTCGAAGAGCATTCCGGCTGCGAATGCCGCGAGATTGTCGACCTCGAGTTCGGAGGGCTCAGGTCGCAGATCGTCGCACGGAATCGCAACCGGCAACTGGCGTTCATCGGAATCGAGGAGCAGGAGCCACACCTGCGTGCGGCACGCCGGGCCCATGCACGAGAGCACCTGCTCTTCGAGAAGACGGTCGGTGGTGAGGGGTTCGCTCAGCGAATCTCGCGAGGCGAGCGGGGCGTCGGTGGTGGTGAGAGTTGTCATGCATCGATGTTCGGCCACGGGCATCCGCTCGCCGGCCGCCCGCCCGCCGATTGTGGAGAACTCGACGTGATCGAAGGTTGTGCATTACGACACCGACCGTGCTCGACCGCTCAGAGCGGCTTGCGCATCTCCATCTCACGCTGATGCGGGTTGAGAATGTAGGGGAACAGCCGCCCGGTGGCCACGTAGCCGCGCCGTTCGTAGGCGGCGATCGCTCGCGCGTTCTGGCTGTGCACATGCAAGGTCAGCATGCTGGAATGCTCGCGTGCCCACTCTTCGATGCCCACCATCAACGCGTCGGTTACCCCGCGCTCTGTTCCACGGTAGTCGGGCGAGACGTAGACGCCCACGAGCATCGGGCCGGCCGTTCGATCGATGTACCCGCCCATGGTGCCCACCCAGCGGTCGCCGGCCGCCTGGTCGATGGCGGCGAGATTCGCGCCGGTTCCCGTGGTTCCGCGGGCGCCGCGCTCGCGCCAGTACTGCTCGCCTTGCAGCTTCGACGATTCGAGGGTGTCGCCGAAAGCGATTGGTGTGTCGGCCAGCATCTCGAGGCGCAGCGCACGCACATCGACCCAGTCTTCGGCGGTCGTGGGGCGAACGATAATGTCAGCGAGACGCACGGTTCGAGCCTAACCGTACAAGACCAGAGCGTCGTGAGCGTTCGAGACAAATCGAACCGCGAGCGTACGAGCCGAGGCCGCCGTGAGCGTTCAAGACAAATCGAACCGCGAGCGTACGACACAATTGAGGGGTGAGCATTTCGATCGAACGGGCCGACTGGCACGATAGTGACGGCGAGACGCTGCGGCAGGCCCAGCGTGACGAGCTCGACAACAGGTATGGCGCCGACACCGAGCCGGGAACGAAGCCGTCGGCCGACGACATCGAAGTCTTTCTGATCGCCCGCGCCGAAGACGGCTCCCCGGTCGGCTGCGGTGCTCTGCGACTGCTCGATCGAGGCGCAGCCGAGATCAAACGGATGTTCGTGGTTCCGGCCGCGCGTGGCACGGGCGTCTCGACTAGCATTCTTGCCGCCCTCGAGGCCGAAGCGGTGGCGCGGGGCATCACGGTGCTGCGTCTGGAGACCGGGCCGGCTCAGCCCGATGCGGTGCGGTTCTACGAGCGCGAGCAATACGTTCCGATTCCTTGCTTCGGCTACTACGCGGACTCGCCGCAGTCGCTCTGTTACGAGCGACGTCTCGAGCAAGCGAGCTAGGCAGGCGAGCTGGGCGCGCGAGCTTGGCGGGAGGCCGAGGCGGGCGTTCGCTAGCGAGAGCGCACTGTGTGCGCTAATGTGAACAGCGTACACATGAGGAACGGTCGACGTTGTCGGTGGTGCCAGATAGTGTCTGCCGCAACCAGAAGTTCATTTTCGCGGCGGAATAATGCCGCGCGATCCGCGCTTTGACCCAGCGCGGGCACCCCTCCCTCTAAACGCTTGCATCGACAGGAGCCACGTTGGCCGACAACTTACTCCCCGACACCCGGGCTACACACGAGACTCTCATCGCGAGCGAAGCGCCGACGGAGGTCTTCGTAGACGAAACGGCATCGGCGGCAGCATCTTCGGCAGCCACCACGCCCGGTCTCGACGCCCAACACGCGCTCGACGCGCGTAACAGGCTGGTCATCGGCATTCTGTTGGTGAGCACGTTCGTCGTCATTCTCAACGAGACCATCATGAGCGTGGCGCTGCCCAAACTCATGTCGAGTCTCGACATTCCCGCCGAGCAGGCGCAGTGGGTGACGACCGCGTTCATGCTCACGATGGCCGTCGTGATTCCCATCACCGGCTTTCTCCTGCAGCGCTTCAACACCAAGCCGGTCTACGTCGCGGCGATGACCCTGTTCAGCGTCGGCACCTTGCTCGCCGCCAGCGCACCCGGCTTCGAAATGCTCATTGTCGGCCGCGTCGTTCAAGCCTGCGGTACGGCCATCATGATGCCTCTGCTGATGACGACCGTCATGACGCTGGTACCGCCGGCGTCGCGCGGCCGCACCATGGGTAACATCTCGATCGTGATCTCGGTGGCGCCGGCCATCGGCCCCACCATCTCCGGGCTCATTCTGAGCGTGCTCGACTGGCGCTGGATGTTCTGGCTCGTTCTGCCCATCGCCCTCGCCGCGCTCGTTCTCGGTGCGCTTCGCATTCCGAACGTGACGACACCGCGCAAGGCGCCGTTCGACGTGCTCTCGGTCATTCTGTCGGCATTCGGTTTCGGTGGCCTGGTATACGGGCTCACCACCATCGGCGGCGACAGTGCGGTGGGGTGGATGCCCGGCTGGGCCCCGCTCGCCATCGGGCTTGTGGCGCTCGCCCTGTTCGTGCTGCGCCAGCTGCAGTTGCAACGTAGCGACCGTGCTCTTCTCGACCTGCGCACGTTCACGTCTAAGAACTTCACACTGTCGATCATCATGTTCGCAATCAGCATGATGGCGCTGTTCGGCACCCTCATTCTGCTGCCGTTGTACCTGCAGAACGTGCTCGGACTCAGCACCCTGTCGACGGGACTGCTGCTCTTGCCCGGTGGGCTCGTGATGGGCGCGCTGGCGCCGCTGGTGGGCCGCATCTACGACAAACGCGGGCCGAGCATTTTGCTCATCCCCGGCGCTTTCGTGGTGAGTGCGGTGTTGTGGTGCCTCACCATGGTGACCCCGACCACCCCGGTGTGGATGGTGCTTGTGGCCCACATTGTGCTCAGCGTCGGTCTGGCATTGCTGTTCACTCCGCTGTTCACGGCGAGCCTCGGGTCGCTCAAACCGGCGCTGTACTCGCACGGCTCTGCCGTCGTCGGAACCGTGCAGCAGGTGGCTGGTGCCGCGGGTACAGCCTTGTTCGTGACCATCATGACCACGCGGGCGACCACGCTCGTGGTGGCGGGCGATTCGCCGGTCGTCGCGCAGACCGACGGAATCGCCGCTGCTTTTCTCGTGGGGGCGATCATCTCGGTTGCCGCGATCGTCGTGGCGTTCTTCGTGCGCAAGCCGGCCGATGTCGAAGGCGGCGTGCCGGTCGGGCATTAGGGGCGCCGGTCGGCCGTTAACGCGTCGTCGGGCGCGGTCATCGACCTCGGGTTGCAATAAGGCCTAGATGCTCGCAAGCGTGTCACGGTCTGGCCGGAACGTCACGAACCTGCGCAGGGTGCTGATCGGGTCGTCGGTCGCTGCCGCGGCCCGCATGATGAGGCCTGCTTCGTCGTCGTCGAGCTGTTCGCTGAGCACCGGCCCGGCCACCTGTTCGCCCGAATCGGTGAGCACGGTGAGAATCACGAGCCGCAAACCCGTCTCGTGCACGGCTCGCGAGAGGTAACCGATGAGGGTTCCTGACCCGAGTCTCGTGCCGACGACGTCGGCGGCTTCGGGGCGCTCGGCCTCGCTGAGCAGCACGGCACCGGCGTTGGGCCGACCCGGCGCCGCAGCGATGTCGATGGCTTCGCCGCGGCGATTGCAGAACTCGAAGTCCCGCGTCTCGGTACGGTAATTCACTCTGATCGATCTCATGCCCTACCCCTCCTCAAAAATACCCCCCGAATGGGAGACACGAGAAGAAGCGTTTCATTACGCGAAAGCGCAGAAAACTTCAGAGTTATCAGGTGGGCGGCTCCGCGGGCGGCGGCGCTAGGCGAAGATGCGGAAGTTCGCCGAGATGCGGTTGACGGGCATGTACAGCGCGAGCAGCGGAACCAGAATGCGCAGCGTGTAGGTCATCACCAAGATCTGGCCGAAGTCGGCGATGGCGAACAGCCCGATGGCGATGAGGCCGAAGAACAGGGCACGAACGGCGGTGCGAGCCCAGTCGATGAACAGCATCGAGAACCCGACAGAGAGCAGCACCAACCCGGTATCGACGACGAAGGCGCCGGCCTGCGGGTCTGTCACGAGGTGAGCGATGCTGAAAAGCACGATGGCGACGGCCCACATGAGCACGAACGTGAGACCGGCGAGCGGCTTCGGCAGCGGCTTACCCGGAGCCTTGTCGATGATGTTGGTTACCACGCGTGTTGCTCCTCTGGTCTCGCACCTGTGTCACTAGGGCCGTGTTCGCCGCGCACGACGGCGAATGCACTGTGCACGAACACAACCAGCCTAGAGCCTGGCGGTGGGTGTGGCATACGCCCGGGCATCCTGCAACCCCCGAGGGCTCATTCACGGCCGCAACTACGCTGAATGGATGACCGGCTCCTCTGCCACGAAAGCCGCCGATACGGCGCGCAACAGTACCGCTTTGCGCATTCTCGCTCGTCTCGGATACGCCGTGAACGGGCTGCTGCACGTGCTCATCGGCATCATCGCCATTTCGATCGCGGCCTCCTCTGGCGGCGGCGCGAGCGCATCGGCGGGCTCTTCGGGCGGCACCGAGGCCGATCAGTCCGGCGCGTTGTCGCAGCTCGCCTCGAACCCGGCCGGAATCGTGCTGCTCTGGGTCGTCGTCGTCGGTCTGTTCGCGCTCGGTCTGTGGCAGATCGTGCAGGGCTTTCTCGTTCGCCAGAGCGATGCGAAGAAACGCTGGGGCAAGCGGGCGTCGGAATTCGGTAAGGCGGTGGCCTATCTCGTGATCGGCGTCACCGCTTTGACCTTCGCCCTCGGCGGAAGCAAGAGCTCGTCGAGCAGCAGCCAGAGCGCAAGCGCTCAGCTCATCGCTACGCCGGGCGGGGCGATTCTGCTCGTGGTGATCGGCCTCGTCGTGTTCGGAATCGGTGTGTTCTTCGTGGTGAGAGGGGCGACGAAGAAGTTCACGAAAGACCTCAGCGTTCCGTCTGGTGCGACCGGCCGCGCCGTCATCGGCCTCGGCGTGGGTGGATACATTGCCAAGGGGGTCGCGCTGGCGGTCGTGGGCGTGCTGTTCGTCGTCGCCGCCTTCACGCTCGATCCGTCGAAGGCGAGCGGAATGGACGGCGCCCTGATGGCCCTGGCAGCGTTGCCGTTCGGCGTGGTCATCCTCATCGTCGTGGGCGCAGGCCTCATCGCGTACGGGCTCTATCTGGGTGCACGAGCGCGGTGGGGTGACCTTGAAGCGAGCTGACCGGCGCCCGAGCTGAGTCGACCGGCCCCGTGCTGATTCGTGGCGTGCGGTAGCGTTCAGTTCAGCGAAGGGGAGGGTGAGCCGGTGCGCATTCTGATTGTGGGAGCGGGCGCCGTCGGCGGCTTCTTCGGCGCGAAACTCGTTCAGGCCGGGCGCGATGTCACGTTTCTGGTGCGCGAGTCGCGCGCGGAGCAGTTGGCGCGCGACGGGTTGCGCATCCGCCCGTTCGAAGGCGATGAGTCGACTCTCGAGGTTCGCACGATCACTGCTTCGCAGCTCGCCGGCGACCCGGCCGAGGGTTCCGCACCCGACGCCTTCGATGTGATTCTGCTCTCGGTGAAGGCGTATGCGCTCGAGCAGGCGCTCGACGACATCGCCCCTGCCGTGAGCGACTCGACCGTCATTCTGCCGGTGCTGAACGGAATGCGGCATCTCGACCTGCTGGGCGATCGGTTCGGTGCCGAACGTGTCTGCGGGGGCCTCTGTCTCGTGGCGGCTCAGCTCGACTCCGACGGTGCCGTTCGCCAGGTCGGCCCCGGTGCCGCCCTGGCGTATGGGGAGTTCGACGGGTCGCGAAGCGACCGGATGCTCGCGATTGATGCCGCGCTCGCCGATACTGGCTTTCGCGCCACTCTGTCGAGCACCATCGAGCACGACATGTGGGAGAAGTGGATGCTGCTGGCCGCCGGCGGCGCCCTGACCACGTTGCTGCGGGGAACCGTGGGCGAGATCGTGGCGGCCCCGGGCGGCACGAGTGCCGCAACGTCGATCGTCGACGAGACTTTCGCCGTGGCGTCGGCCGCGGGGTTTGCGCCGCGCGAGGCAGCTCGGCGGCGCACGCTGGCGACCCTCACCGAGCCGGGCTCGTCGTTCGCGACCTCGATGTTCCGCGACCTTCGTCAGGGCCGCGATGTGGAGGCCGACCAGATCGTCGGCGACCTCGTCGCACGCGGGAAGGCGCGGGGTGTGGCGGTGCCCGTGCTCGAGCTGGCGTACGCGGGCCTCGTCGTCTATCGTGGCTCTCGTCATGGCGGCTGATCGCCCGCCCGGGCGCATCGGCCGGGTGCGAACTGCGCGCCGCCGGCCGCGCGGTCTCGGTCTCAACCTGTTCGCGGTGCCGCTCGGCCTGGCCGGCCTCGGCGGAGCCTGGTCGGCCGGCGCAACATTACTGGGCGCACCGACCTGGCCCTCCGAACTACTGTTCGCTGTCGCCGGCGTGATCTGGGTCGTCTTCTCGGTCACCTATATCGTCGAAGGCTCTGTGCGCCGCGGAGCATTTCTGGCCGACCTCACACACCCCGGCATCGGGCCATTCGCCTCGTACATTCCGGTCGTGGGCATCGTGCTGGCCACGTACTACGGGCAATACGTTCCGGCTGCCGCGCCCTGGATCATGGGCGTGCTTGTCGCGGCTTTGGGTGTCGTAGCCGCGCAGCTCTTCGCGCACTGGCTCAGTGGTGACCTGCACATCGACTCGTTGCATCCGGGTTACTTCTTGCCCGTTGTGGCCGGGGCGTTCATCGCGAGCATCGGCCTGAGCAGCGTCGCGGCGCACGAGGCTGCGGTCGCCGCCTTCGGGGTCGGGGTCTTCTTCTGGCTCGTCGTCGGCACCGTGGTGACCGGTCGCTTGATGACGCGAAGTCAGCTGCCAGATGCAGTCAAGCCGACCCTGGCCGTACTGCTGGCCCCACCGGCGACCGGCGGAATCGCCTGGTTCGCGGCATCCGGTGGCGCGTCAGGTGCGATCGAGTTCGCCTTCGCCGGGGTGGTGGTGATGATGCTGCTCGTGCAGATCGTGCTGCTGCCGGAATACCGCAAGATCGCCTTCAGCCTGGCGTTCTGGGCTTTCACCTTTCCGGCGGCGTCGGCAGCGAACTTCTCGGTGCGCTGGTTCGCGGCCTCACCTTTTGCGGGCTGGCAGGCTGTGTCGTGGGCTGTGTTGGCAGTGGCGAGCGCCATCGTCGTGGCGATTGCCGCCCGGTCGATCGTGTTCGTCGTGGCTGCGCGACGGGCCCGGCGGTCGGGGCTCGCTACAATGACGTGACGCGCTACCCGAGCGCAGAAAGTGGTGCCCTGTGGAACCGATCTCCGCCTCAATCTTCAGCATCATCTTCTTCATCATCTTCATCGTGACCATCGTCTCTATCGTGCGAAACCCGAACCATGGCGCCTTCGGCAAATTCATCTGGATTCTGGTCGCGTTCTTCCTCAGCCTGCTCGGCTCGATTCTCTGGCTCGTCTTCGGTCGCGGTCGCGTGCGCCGCTGACGCTCACGCTGACGCGCTGATCGACTCTCACATCTTCTAGCAACCCTAGAACGTGAGGATCAATCGTGATAACCTGGCTATCTGATCTAGCCAGGAGGTAAACCGATGCGGTCTGTGAACGTGCTCGACGCGCGCAATAGCCTTTCCAAGCTCGTCGCAGCTGCGAGCGAGGGGGAAGACATCGTCATCTCCAAGCGCGGCAGGCCTGTCGTTCGTCTCGTGGCCGTGATCGACGACGAAGAACGTTTCACAGGTTCGCGAGCGGCCCTGTGGCTCACGACTCACCCCGCGCCCGTTCATTCGGGCCGCACAGTCGAAGAACTCGATCGGCAGATCGCAGATGAGCGAGCCGCGTGGGAATAACGTATCTCGACTCCTGTGTGCTGATCTATGCGGTCGAAGACGACACTGAGCGCGGAGCCGCGATTCGGCAGCGCCTTGCCAGCGCGGGCGAGCAGCACTTCGTCATCAGCCCGCTGGTCAAGATGGAGTGTCTTGTCGGGCCGTTACGAGCCGACGACCTCGCACTCCACGATCACTACCTCGACGCCTTCGAGCAGTTCGGGCTTGTCGAAATCACGGGCGATCAGTTCGTGCGGGCGGCCGAGATTCGGGCCAGGCATCGACTCGCCGCTCCAGATGCTTTGCATCTCGCGGCCGCGCTTGCGCACCGCTGCGACGAACTCTGGACCAACGATTCACGGCTGCAGGCCGCATCACATGGCCTCGCGATCGACGTGTCGGGCCCTGCTGCAGCTGACCGGCACTGAACGTCAGGGGTGTTGCTGCGAGGCTCGACGGGCGAGCATCCGGGGCGCCAGCCAGACGAGGGCGATCGTGCCGACGACGGCGCGCACCGCGGCGAACACGAGCACCCACCAGCCCACCGGGCGGCCACTCGCCAGCAGCGCCACCGCGATGAGCGCCAGTGCGACATCGGCCGCGTAAGGCACCTTCAGCCAGAACATCAGGCGTTTGGCGGGGTCCATGCGTCTATCTTCGCTCCGGATGCCCGCGTCGGGCCCGCGCGTCGGCCGATGCACAGCAGTTTCGTACTAGCATCCGCACAGGTAACTTTTCGCTTCACAGTCTCGCAGCCTGCCCGCCAGACGACCATTCACGAAGGACTGCGCATGACCAACACCCCCATGACCGGCCCGCACGAGCCGAACCGAGGCCAGCCGGCCGCCGGCTGGTATCCCGATGGTGCGACGCCCGGCGTGCTGCGGTGGTGGAACGGTGCCTCGTGGACGGAGCACACCCACGACCTCGGCCAAACCTCTGCGGGCGGTGCGCCGGTGGTGCCCGACTACGCAGCCGCGAGCAGCCCTGCGGCCGGCCACGCGGCAGTGAGCTATCCTGCCGCCGGCTACTCTACGGGCTACCCGAGCACGGCCGCCGCGCCCGCCCTCACCCCGGCCGCGTCGCCCTACACCCCGTTCGCCTGGATCATCGCACTGCTGCCCGTACTCACCATCATCTCCTTCGCGAGCTGGGATCTCTCACCGTTCGTCGCGGCGGTCGTGCAGCAGTCCTCGGTGCGCACCGGTACCGGCACGGCCGGCATGAATCCGGCGATCTACGCCGACCTAGGACCGGGCTACGCGATCAGTGTCGTCATCGGTTGGCTGGTGGTCGCCGTCACGGTGGTGCTGGCGTATCTCGACTACCGCAGGCTCGGGCGTGCGGGATTCGCGCGGCGATTCTACTGGGCGTTCAGCTTTCTGCTCGGCTTCGGGGCCATCGTCTACCTCATCGGCCGCAGCGTGGTCGTGCGCTCACAGGTCGGTCGCGGCATGACGGTGATGTGGGTGTACATCGCCCTCTGGGTGGTCAGCTTCATCGTCGTCATTACGAAGGTGGTGCTGGCGTTCGCCGCTGCCGCGCCCCTCATGCAGCGCTGACCGAGCCCGCCGATCGAGTCGGCGGCCATACTGGGTCAGCCCCAGAAGCCCTCGTGCGCCACACGCGCCTCGGCCGAGATGGCCGGGCCGACGACGGCGATGGAGCGCTGCCCGGCGTTCAAGACGACCCGGCTGTCGATCGACATGGTGGGATTCTCGGGGTTGTCGCCGGTGAGCTCGTGCAACTCGGCCTCCGACATGGCGAAGACGACCCGGCCGATGCCCGACCAGTAGATGGCGCCGGAGCACATCGCGCAGGGCTCACAGCTCGTGTAGAGCGAGTAGTCGCCGAGCCGTTCCGCTCCGATCTCTCGCCAGGCGAGGCGCACGAGATTTGTCTCGGCGTGGCCGGTGCAGTCGTTCAGAGTGACCACGGTGTTCTCTGCCGACAGCACGACAGCGCCGTCGGGGTCGACGAGCACGGCGCCGAAGGGGTGGTTACCGGCCGCGACCGCGCTCTTCGAGACCGCAATGGCCTCGCGCAGTAAAGCCAGGTCGGTCTCGGTCGGTGCGGCAGTCGGCTCTGATGTCATGAACCACAGCGTAAGCCAAACGGCACGCCGAACATCCGGTCGCCCGGGCTCGCGCGCGGCACCTCGCCTGGCCGTACCGAATCGGTAGCATGAAGGTGTGTCAGAGACCACCACCCCGGTTGCGGCCGCCGAGAGCTCGGCGACCAGCGCAACGACCGCGAAGCCCGCCTCGCTGCCATTGGCGAAGCGCCCGTTCGACATCGTCTTCGTGGTGTTCTTCTCGATCTTCTTCGTGACCTGCCTGATCAGCGACGCTATTCCGACGCTCGGCATCGCGCAGACACCGGATGCTCCGCTCATCTTCGCGCAGTGGAACTATGCCTATTCCTCGGTCAACGACCCGCTGTTTCTGCACCCCCCGTTCTGGATGCGCATCGTGACGGGCCTGTCGGCCTTCGTGTACATGCCGTTCTACGTGCTGCTCGTGCTGGCGTTCATTCGTCGCTGGAACTGGATTCAGCTGCCCGCCGTGATCTACGCGACGATGATCGCGGCCCTCACCGGCATCGTGGTGTTCGGCGTCGAATTTTTCGGCGAACTCGAGTGGCGCACGCCGCATCCGGGAGTTTTTCTGCTCTACAACGGTGCGTATGTGCTGATTCCGCTGCTCTTGCTTATTCGCATGCGCAAGCCTCTGCCATTCACGAGAAAGTTCTGACGATGAAGGCGCTGCCTCCCCGTTGGTTGCGCGTTCTGCTGCCGCTTGTCGTCGTCGGCATCTGGATCTTCATCTCGTCGCAGGGCGGCCCGACCTTCGGCACCATCAGCGAGGTCACGAACAACGACCAGAGTTCGTACCTGCCGGCCAGTGCGGAGTCGACCAAGGTGCAGTCGTTGCAGACGCAGTTCTTCGGCTCCGACACCGTGCCAGCGATCGTGCTGTACACCAGCTCTGCCGCGATCACGCCGGCAGAGCAGGCCTCGGTCGCGAGTGATTTGACGGCGATCGGCGAGATCGCGGGCATCCAGAGCGTCTCGCCCGCGGTGCCGTCAACCGACGGGCACGCCCTTCAAGCTTTCGTTGCGGTCGATTCGAGCGCCGACGGATCGACCGTGGTCGCCGATATGCGGTCGGTGCTGTCGACCGACCCCGTCGCGGGTCTCACGTCGTATGTCACCGGGCCGGCCGCGCTGGGCGCCGACTTCGGAGCCGGATTCGCCGGAATCGACGGCATTCTGCTGCTCGTGGCGCTCGCCGCGGTGTTCGTGATTCTGCTGATCGTGTACCGTTCGCTGCTGCTGCCGGTCATCGTGCTGCTGACCAGTGCGTTCGCTCTGACAGGCAGCATTCTGCTGGTCTACGCGGTGGCGAAGGCCGGCTGGGTGACGGTGACCGGGCAGAGCCGGGGCATTCTCGCCATTCTCGCCATCGGTGCGGCGACCGACTACTCGCTACTGATCGTCTCGCGGTATCGGGAGGCCCTGCGCTTCGAACCCAGCGCCTGGCGGGCCATGACGATCGCGCTTCGGCGCGCAGCAGAGCCGGTGGCGGCCTCGGCGGCGACCGTGATTCTGGCGGTGTTGTGTCTGCTCTTCTCCGACCTCAACTCGAACAAGGGGCTCGGGCCCGTGGCGGCCATCGCCATCGCGTTCTCGTTCGTGGCGGCGATGACGGCGCTTCCCGCGATGCTGCTGCTCGCGGGGCGCGCCGCGTTCTGGCCGTTCATGCCGAAGGCTATGGATGCCCGTGGGGGCGCCGGGGTTACTGCTACTAGTTCCGACGCTGAGCCAGCCCCGCGTATCGCCGGCATCTGGGGTGCCGTCGGCCGCCTCATCGCCCGCCGCCCCCGCGTCACCTGGATCGTCACAGCCGTGCTCCTCGGCGTCTTCAGCCTCGGTCTGCTTCAGCTCAGCGCGAGCGGTGTGCCGCAGACCGACCTGTTGCTCTCGCAGTCTCAATCGGTCGACGGGCAGAAGGCGCTCGCCGAGCACTTCGACGCCGGCAGTGGAAGCCCCGTCGTCGTGGTCACACCGCAGTCGCAGGCCGACGCGACGCTCGCTGCGGTTTCTGCCACCACCGGGCTCACCAACGCGTTCGTGTACAGCGGGTCGCAGGGCGGGGGCGCGACGAGTGCCGCATCCGGTGCACCGGGCAGCGCGGCAGGTGCGTCCGCGTCAGGATCGGGGGCCGCGGCTGCATCCGTTGCGCCTAGCGCGCCGCCGGTGGTGGTCGACGGGCAGGTACTCATCGAGGCCACACTCACCGACGCCCCCGACTCCGACGCAGCGCAGAACGTGGTGGTCGACCTGCGCAATACCCTCGCGACAGCATCGCCCGGTTCGCTCGTGGGCGGGCAGACCGCCCTGAGCCTCGACACCAATACGACCGCTCAGCGCGACCTGGCCACGATCATCCCGATCGTCTTGCTTGTCATTCTCGTGATTCTGATGCTGTTGCTGCGCGCGATCGTGGCACCGCTGTTGCTGATCGGCACCGTCGTTCTCTCGTACTCGGCAACGCTCGGCATCTCGGCGGTCGTCTTCAACCACGTGTTCGACTTCGCGGGAGCTGACCCGTCGGTGCCGCTGTTCGGCTTCGTCTTCTTGGTGGCACTCGGCGTCGACTACAACATTTTTCTCATGACGCGAGTGCGCGAGGAATCGATGCTGCACGGCACCCGCCCGGGCATCCTGCGCGGACTCGCCGCCACCGGTGGCGTCATCACTTCGGCGGGCATCGTGCTGGCGGCGACGTTCGCGGCACTCGGGGTGGTGCCGATTCTGTTTCTCGTGCAGATCGCGTTCATCGTGGCGTTCGGAGTGCTGCTCGACACCTTCATCGTGCGCTCGCTGCTCGTTCCGGCGCTCGCCTACGACATCGGCGCCCGTATCTGGTGGCCGTCGAAGCTCGCGCGCTCCTCTGGCGCGCACCACGTGAAACCCCACGGTGGGCCGGCCTCGTCCTCGCCCGCGCCCGCGCCCTCGTCCTCGCCCGCGGCGCCGCCCCAGCCGCCTCAGCCGAGCTGAGCATCTTCGCAGTCTGGAGGGCGCGACCGGTGAAAACGGCGGAGATTTCGACAGGGTGCCAGGCAATAGCCCTCACCCGATCGATATCTCCGACGAAATCGCCCGGCCCGCTCGGCTAGGCCCAGCGCACCACGTCGGAGTGGTCGAGACGCGGCAGCCGATCGCGAAAAGCGCCCTCGCCGGGGTGACCGATGTTCACGACGAGAATGGTGCGCCACGGGCTGTCGCCGAAGAACTCGGTGTCGACGGCGTCTTTGTTGTAACCGAGCATCGGCCCGGCGGCCAGTCCGAGAGCGCGCACCGCGAGAATGAAGTAGCCGGCCTGCAGCGCCGAGTTGAACTGCGCCGAGTTCGCACGCGCTTCTTCGTTGGCCTCGAACATGTCGGTCAGGGGGGCGGCCATCGCCTCGGGCAGAACGTTCGGCAGCTGCGTGTGAAAGCGCGAGTCGAGAGCCAGCACGGCCACGGCGGGGGCCGCAGCGGTCTTGGCCTTGTTGCCCTCGTTCATGTGGTCCACGAGGCGGGCGCGACCCTCAGCACTGTTCACGTAGAGAACGCGCAGAGGCTGAAAGTTCGCCGAAGTGGGGGCCCAGCGCGCGAGTTCCCAGATTTCGGCCAATTCAGCCTCGGTGACGGGCGTCTCGGCGAACGTATGCGCGGTATGCGCCTCGGTGAAGAGGGCTGCGCGTGCGGCAGCGTCTAGTGGTGTCAACCCGCTCGTTCGATCGGATTCGGGGGCCTCTGCCAGGTCGGTCACTATTACTCCTCAAAAGTGTGTCACTAGTAAAAACAAAGTCGCTTCACACAACCTAGCACTCGGTTCCCGAGGGTTGGTACACTCTGAGAATGGATTCACGTTCGGCAGCATTCGAGCGCATCGACGCGCCGGTTGCGCCGGCTGTCGCGTCTGCCCCGGCTGCCGCGTCGGCCGCGTCGGCCGCGGTAGCGTCACCGCACGAGCCCCGTGCCTGTGACGGTGCTCTCGTGCGCGCATTCGGCTTTCTCGGCAAGCGGTGGAACGGCGTCATTCTGGGCACCCTCGCGGGCGGCCCCATGGGATTCAGCGAGCTGCGGCGCGGAGTCAACGGCATCAGCGACTCGGTGCTCGCTGAACGTCTCAGCGAACTCGCGGGTGCGGGACTCATCTCACGGGCAGTGGATGCCGGACCACCCGTCACCGTCGCCTACCGCCTTGCCGCGTCGGGCGAGGCCCTGCTGCCGGCGATGCAGGCGCTCACCATGTGGGCCAGAGAGAACCTGCCCGGAGGGAACGTGCCGGGTGGGAACGTGCCCGGGGGGAACCTCCCCGGGGAGAACCCGCCCGCTTAAACCCGCGCTGCTCCGAAAATTATTGAAGGGAGAATGCTCCTTCTTGCGAGGGTGGCATTTTTCATTTCCCGGGCGTACGCTCTGAGTAAAGTTCGTTTGTGAGGGTTTCTCTGAAACTGCCTACAGCATGAACGGGTGTTGGCTCTCGGTGTGGGTGGATCGTTCTCGCTCGCTACGCAACTCCCGCCGATGCGCACGCTCCCATCCTGTCGGCATCACTTGCAATATGAGCAAACATCAACTAAGACTGAATCATCGGTGAGAACAGTCCGCATTCTGATCTCGTCTTCGCAGACCGGTGACCGAAAGAGAGTCGCTCATGTCTGCCAACTACAACCGCCGCGGTTACCTCGTCGCGGGAAGCGTGATCCTCGCGCTCGCCCTGATGACCGCACCGGTCGCCTCCTACGCCGCCGACGCACCCGCGGCAACCGTCTCACCGACTGCGCACCCAGACGCGGTCGTCGCGCCCGAAACAGCAACCCCGACCGATCCTGCCGCGGCCCCTGACTCCACAACGCCAGCGCCGACGCCAGCACCGACGCCAGCACCGACGCCAGCACCGTCAACATCCGACAGCCCGGCCCTCGCGGCCGACGACAGCGCCACGCCAAGCCCGACAGGGCCATCCGCCGACGTGAGCCCCGTATCCTCCGACGCGCCCCCGACCTCTGCCGCACCAAACGTGGCAGCACCGCAAGCGCGATCCATTGCTCCTGAGGTCGTGCCGGTGCCGGTGGAGCCTGTGATCACCTCCGGCAAGATGCCCGACGGCATCGTCGACCTGCCCTACAGCTACCAATTCACGGCAAACGAGCCAGTCACCTGGTCGGCGACCGGGCTGCCTGCCGGGCTCAGCTTCGACCCGCAGGGCGCCCTCGTCACGGGCACCCCGACAACGCCTGGAAGTTTCGCGATCTTCGTCACAGCCACCGGGGCGGATGGGGGCGCGACCAGTGAAGGCGCATTCTTCACCATCCACCCCCACTTCGTCATCGTCACCGGCCCCACCATCACGTCGGGCAAGATGCCTGACGGCACAGTAGACGTGCCTTACAGCTACCACCTCACCGCCGACCAGCCCGTGACCTGGGTTGTCACGGGCCTACCTGCCGGGCTCACTTTCGACCCCCAGACCGCCATCGTCAGCGGAGTCCCCACTACCGCCCGAAACGACTACGAACTCGACGTCACCGCGACCGCCACAGACGGCAGCACCTCGACCACCGGCCTGTTCCTCACGATCCAACCGCACTTCGTGATCGTGAATCCGCCTGCAATAACCACCACCGATCTCCCCGAAGCGACCGTCGGCACCGCCTACTCCTTTCGGCTCACCGCCGACCGACCCGTCACCTGGGGGGTCGTCGGCCTTCCCGGGGGCCTCGCGCTCGATACCGCGACCGGTCTGGTGACCGGAACCCCCACGGCTTCGGGTGAGTTCGAGATCACCATCGCCGCCACAACTCCCGATGGTGGCTTTGCCGGGAAATCTCTGGCGATCACCATCGCTCCTGCGGCCGCAACCTCACCCACCATCACCTCGGGGCCACCCCCCGCGGGCACCGCGGGTGCGCCCTTCAGCTACCAGCTGACCGCAACCAACACCCCCTCGGCGTTCAGCGCGACAGGCCTGCCCGACGGCCTCGCAATCAGCGTGACCGGTCTGATTTCAGGAATACCCACCACCCCCGGTAGCTACGCCGTGACCCTCAGTGTGCTCGATGCCTCAAACACCGTTACCGACTCGCAACAGGTCACCGTCGTGATCGCCGCCGGGCCGACCATCACTTCCGGCCCGCCGCCCGCCGCGACAGTCGGTGACCCGTACACGTTCCAACTAACATCATCCACAACAGCGGTGACGTACTCCGTCACTGGGCTTCCAGAAGGCTTGTCGGTCAATACAACGACCGGCCTGATCAGCGGAACACCGACGACTCCAGCCGACACAAAGATCACCGTCGTAGTGAACGCCGGCACCCATGGAGGCCTTTCGATACCCGTGCGGTACCCGTTTATCGTGAACACTAAGATCACGCCACCCTCGGCCCCCGTCATCACGGCTGGCACGATCCCTTCCGGTACCGTCCGACAGGTCTACAGTGCGGCGATCGCTCCCGTCACATCGGTTGCCGGCGTCACGTCTCCGGCAGCATCCGCACCGCAGACTTCGCCATATCGCCCGCGGAGCTCTCCGCAATACTCACTGAACTCCGGCGATCTCGCAGAGACCGGCCAAAACACGAACGGTATGGCCGCGCTCGGAGCATTCGCGGTTCTCGCGCTCATCGCCGGAGCAGTCATGGCATCGAACCGCATCCGCCGACACGGCAGCAGGAGATGAGAGGTGTCAGTCGGCGAGGGCGAATCCGCTGGTCCACGACGTCGTGCCGCCCGCGGCGAGGGTGAGTTGCAGAAAGCCGAGCGCCTCGAGCTCGCGCGCACGCTTGAGCGACCCCGCATCGACCGACTTGAGTCCGGCGTCAGAAACGACGCCCGCCAGAAGCGCCTTCGAGTCCGCGTCGTCGCCGGCGATCAACACGGTGGTCTGCTCGCTGCCAACCGTCCTGGTGCCGAGGGTGCTGGCGAAATTCGTGTTGAACGCCTTGAGAACATGCGCCCCGGGAAGGAGTGCGGCGATCTCGGCAGCCGCCGAACTGCCGGCGGGAACGACGAGCGCGTCGAACGTCTCGAAGTCGAGCGGGTTGGTGAGGTCGACCACGGTTTTTCCGTCGAGCTGGCCCGCGTAGGTCGAGAGTACGTCGCCGACGGCACCGTAGGGCAAGGCCAGAATCACGATCTCGCCCGTGATGGCGTCCCCGATGGTGCCGGCCGCGGCCCCGTCGACCGCGGCTGCGGCGGTGACGTCGCGAGTCAGCGTCTGCACGGCGTGGCCTCCGGCGAGGGAGAGGGCCGCGATCGCGCTGCCCATGTTGCCGGCTCCGATGATGGTGATGTTCGTCATGATGTGCTCCAAACGTGCGGGACGCCGCCAGATGCCGGCATCTCCCGGCTGCGATCTGGGTATCCAATTTAGTTGTTGATACAATTAACGTAGTTTGGAACAGTTGTTGCGTCAAGTAAATGGCCTAGAATGCCGTAATGGCTGATGACGCGAGAGACCGCATGGGTGACGGCGAAGAGCGTTGGCTGACGCCCGAGCAGCAGCATGCCTGGAAGAAGTTCATCTCGGTCGTCGAACTGCTGCCGGGCGTGCTAGACACGCAGCTGCAGCGTGACGCAGATCTGACGCACTTCGAGTACTTCACGCTCGCGATGCTTTCGGAGGCGCCGAATCGCACACTGCGCATGACCGCGCTCGCCTCGCTCACGAACGCGACATTACCCCGGCTCTCGCACGTCGCCACCAGGCTCGAGAAGCGCGGATACCTCGAACGCTCGCCCTGCCCCGAAGATCGTCGGGCGACGAACGCGTTACTCACAGAAGCGGGTTTCGAAAAAGTTCGCACAACCGCCCCCGGGCACGTCTCGACGGTTCTGGCCAACGTGATCGACCCACTCACCCCCGCAGACATCAGTGATCTCGACCGAATCATGGGCCGAATGCTCGGCGAATTAGACCCGAACGACCGGTTTCAGGCGAAAAACGAATAATCCGAATCGGCGTAGCGTTCTGGGTACACGAACCGTTCACCGTTCGACTCACCCGTTCCAAACCCCGCTTGAAAGAAGACACGTTATGACTTCGACCACTACAACGCCTGCCGCCGCCGCTGGAACCTTCGACATCGGCGGTGACCTCACCGTGAACCGGCTCGGTTACGGAACCATGCAGCTCACCGGTTACGGGGTGTGGGGCTGGCCCGACGACCACGACGGGGCCGTGGCCGTTCTGCGACGCGCCGTCGAGCTGGGCGTGAACCTCATCGATACGGCCGACGTTTACGGTCCGTATGTCACCGATGCGTTCATCCGTGAGGCCCTGTATCCCTACGCCGAGGGTCTCACCATCGCCACGAAGGTTGGATTCACGCGCCAGGGGCCGAACGAATGGATTCCGGTCGGGCGCCCTGAGTACCTGCGTCAGCAGACCGAACTCAACCTGCGCAACCTCGGGGTCGATCGAATCGACCTGCTGCAGCTGCATCGCGTCGACTCGAAGGTGCCGCTCGAAGACCAGATCGGCGAGCTGAAGAAGCTGCAAGACGAGGGTAAGATCCGCCACATCGGCCTCTCTGAGGTGAACGTCGACCAGGTCGAGGCTGCCCGGGCGGTCGCCGAGATCGCCTCGGTGCAGAACCTTTTCAACCTGACGAACCGGTCGGCCGAAGATGTGCTGAACTACTCAGAGGCGAATGGCATCGCGTTCATCCCGTGGTTTCCGCTGGCAACAGGCAAGCTCGCCGGTACCGGTACCGGTTCGCCGCTTGCCGAGATCGCAGCCGAGCACGGCAGCTCGCCCAGCCAGCTCGCGCTCGCGTGGCTGCTGCGCCGCTCGCCTGTAATGCTGCCGATTCCGGGAACCTCGTCAGTCGCGCACGTCGAAGACAACATTGCTGCTGCGGCGATCGAACTCAGCGACGACGAATACGCCGCCCTCGACGCGCTGGGTGCGTGAGTGTTCGGCGTGCCTTCGAGTGTCGTGTGCATGAGTGTCAAGGGGTTTTCGCTCGAGGCCGACGACAGCAGAATGAAATCAATACTTTCGATGGGAGCCTTTGGTCATGCGCGGTAAAGTCACGTTCGTTTTTCTGGTCATCGTCGCCTTCTTGGCATACGTGCTCGGCGCGAAAGCCGGCAAGGCGCGTTACAAGGAGATCAGCACGGCGGTGAACAGCTTCTGGAACGACCCGAAGGTGAAAAAGGCCCGCGTGCGTGCGCTGAAGAGCGCCAAGCAGGCGACTGCAGACGCAACGAAGGCGGCCGAAAAGGCTGCGAAGAAGGCTTCGAAGCGCCTCGGCTGAGCCTGCCACGCCGACGCGTCAGGGCTTGGCGCGTCGGCGTTCAATGTCTCGGCGCTTGACGCGTCGATGCTTGATGCGACAGGTTTTCGGCTGGCGCATCAGGCCCGGTGGGCCAGCGTAACGCGAGTCTCGTACGGCATCAGGTAGGTCGTGCGTGCAGCCAGCTGAGGGTGCGTGTCGAGCAACTGCGACACACGGGCGAGCATTGCCTCGCGCTCCGCGGGTTGCATGGCTATGACGTAACTGCGTGACGTGATCATGGCGAACAGCTGGTCGCGCGTCAGCTCGTTGTCCCAACCGAAGTCGGCGTGCTCGAAGGCAACAAGGGGTGCGCCGATCGACGGGTCGAGGGTGTCGTAGTCTTCGGCGCCAGACGACCCCATGATGTCGCTCAGGCGAGCGACCCAGTCCACCCGGTTGTCGCGCATGTTCCACACCAGCGCCAGCACGCCGGTCGGCTTGAGAACGCGGGCGACCTCCGCCGAGGCGACAGCAACGTCGACCCAGTGCCATGCCTGCGCGAAGGTCACGAGGTCGGCGCTCGCGTCGGCCAGCGGCAGAGATTCAGCTCGGCCGCCAACCGCGACAACCGACGGAAACTTTCCGGCAAGCGTCTCGCGCATCACGCTGTCGGGTTCGACAGCCGTCACGTCGAGCCCGCGTGAGACAAGCGACGCGGTGAATTTGCCGGTTCCGGCCCCGACATCGACGACGGCGAGTGGATGGCCGGCGGGCGGATGCCCGGCAGAACGAGGCGCGGGCTCCGAGCTGCTTGGTTCGACCGCGTCGGGTGCTCTTTCGGTGCTGGCTGCGGTCAGAAGCCGGGTGTCAGAAAGTGAACTACCGGGAGTGGACTGGGCGAGCATCCACTCGACAGCCGCGTCGGGGTAACCCGGGCGGCCGCGTTCGTAGTCGCCGACGTTCTGCCCGAACGAAAGTGCGTAGGTGTTGTCGCGAGCCATGGTGCCTCCTGCTGGCGCGCGGCCCGACGGCCGTCGCCCTCTCCAGTCTACGAAACTCACCACCGACGCGGTCGGCTCGCACTCTCACGCGGGTTGCGCAGAAGCACCTCGCCGTGGCCCGGAGGGAGCTTTTGCGCAACCCGCGAGTGGTCAGCCGTGCGGGTTGGCCTGCGACCGAGCCGTCGCCGGGAGGCCGGTCTACAGGTACTCGCGCAGCGTGTCGGCGAGCGGGGTGGTCGGCCGGCCGATGAGGCGCGAGAGGTCGTCGCCCGAAGAATCGAGCAGGCCATTGCGGATGTTCGCGTCGAGGTTCGTGACAAACCAGATCGTTCCGTCGTCGAGCCCGGCTTCACGCAGAATCGCTGCGTGCTCCTCGGTGGAGACCGCGTTGTAGGAGATCTCGCGGCCGAGCAGATCGCTGACGACCGCCGCGAACTCGGTGCCGGTCCAGGCGACGTCGCCATTGAGCTCGTAGACCTGCCCGAGTGCGCCGGGCGTGGTGATCACGGCGGCGATCGCGTCGCCATAGTCCGCTCGCGAAGCACTCGCGACGCGACCCTCGCCGGTGCTGGCGAGGTAGACGCCGGACTCCACGATCTGCGGCAGCGAACGACCGTAGTTCTCGTTGTACCAGTTGTTGCGCAGCACCGTGTGGGCGATGCCTGACTGCTGCAGATACTCCTCGGTGGCCTTGTGCTCGGGCGCCAGAATGAGGGCGCTGCTCTCCGCGTGCGGGGCGCTCGTGTAGACGATATGCGTGATGCCTGCGGCCGCGGCGGCGTCGATGGCGGCGGCGTGCAGCGGAACACGATTGCCCGGTTCGCTGGTCGACACGAGCACCAAGATGTCGGCGCCCGCGAAGGCCGGGACGAGCGTCTCGGGCTCGGCGAAGTCGAGAACGGCGGTGCGAACGCCCAGCTGCTTCAGGGCATCCACTTTCTCTCTGCTGCGGCCGGCGGCGACGATGTTCGACGCGGAGACTCCGCGGCTCAGCAGCCCGTCGATCGCGGCGCGGCCGAGGCCGCCCGTCGCGCCGGTGACAACGATGGTGGGGGTGGGGGAATCGGTCATGGTCTTCGTCTCTCGGTTCTTCGATTGGGTGCGAGCCGAATAGTTTTCACGGCGGCTTCACCAGTGCCAACCCAGAGTATGCCCACGCGCTTCCCTCAGGAAGGTACCCACTATAAAGTAAGCTGCTTACCATGACGATCACCGCTCCCGCCAAATCAGCCCGCGACCGCGTCGGTTCTGTGCTCGGCCCGACCTGGCCCGACGGCACGGCGAACGTATTCTCGTCTGCCTGCCCGAGCCGTACGGTTCTCGATCACATCACCAGCAAATGGGGTGTGCTGATCATCGTCGCCCTCGCAGACGACACCTTGCGCTGGGGCGAATTGCGCCGAACGATTGATGGAATCAGCGAGAAGATGCTCGCGCAAACTCTGCGGGTGCTCGAGAACGACCAACTCGTGCTGCGCACGGTGCACGGCACCATTCCGCCGCGGGTCGACTACCGGCTCACCGATCTCGGCCGCGATCTGTGTGAGAAGCTCATTCCGCTTCTGGGGTGGGTGTCTCAGAACGCTGCCGCGATCGTTTCGACTCCTCGAGGTAACGCATAGCGTCTGCCAGGCGAAACCGGCGATGAGTGCCGCGGTATTCGACCGGAATCGTTTGATTGTTGGCAAGACGCAACAGGTACGTGGCCGAGATGCCGATGAGTTCGGCGGCCTGTGAAGTCGTCAAGAGCGTGTCGGTCGAGGCGACCACCACCGCGTGACCCTCGGCGAGGCGCTCGAGCAGGTCGAGCACCGCGTCGCGCGCTTCTGGCGGCAGTCCGCGCTTACCGAGGGCGGCGCGGATGCCCGGCAGCTCGGCCGCGAGCCGAGTGCTTTCGACGCTCGACAGTGCGGCGGTGGCGCGCTCGTTCAGTGCTGGCATGTCTCCACGCTACCCCGGGCATCCACTGCGAGACTCAGACGAGTTCGGCGGCCGCGGCCCGCGCGCGCGGGATGAGGCGCTCGAGCTGAGTGACGTGCTCGGGGGTGAGTTCTTCGAGCGAATTCACGCCGAGCAGGCGCATGGTGCGCACGATCTGTTCTGACAGAATCTGGATCATGCGGTCGACGCCCTCGCGGCCGCCCGCCATCAGACCGTACAGGTACGCGCGGCCGACGAGCGTGAACCGGGCGCCGAGCGCCACGGCGGCAACGATGTCGGCACCCGACATGATGCCCGTGTCGAGGTGCACCTCGTACTCGCTTCCGACCTCGCGAACGACCTCGGGCAGCAGGTGGAAAGGAATGGGCGCCCGGTCGAGCTGGCGGCCGCCGTGGTTCGAGAGCACGATACCGTCGACTCCGAGATCGGCAAGCCGACGGGCATCCTGAACGTTCTGCACGCCCTTGACGACCACCTTGCCGGGCCACTGCGCCTTGATCCAGGCGAGGTCGTCGAAGGTCACGGTGGGGTCGAACATGGAGTCGAGCAACTCGCCGACGGTGCCCGACCAGCGGTCGAGCGAGGCGAAGGCAAGAGGCTCGGTGGTGAGAAAGTTGATCCACCATTCGGGGCGCGGAATCGCGTTGATCACCGTTCCGAGCGTGAGCTGCGGCGGAATCGAGAAACCGTTGCGCTTGTCGCGCAGCCGCGCACCGGCCACGGGCACGTCGACCGTCACGAGCAGGGTGTCAAAACCGGCGGCTGCCGCCCTGTCGACCAGAGCCATCGAACGGTCGCGGTCTTTCCACATGTACAGCTGAAACCAGTTGCGGCCGTTCGGGTTGGCCGCTTTCACGTCTTCGATCGCGGTTGTACCCATGGTCGACAGCGAGAACGGAATGCCGGCTGCAGCCGCCGCACTGGCGCCGGCGATCTCGCCCTCGCTCTGCATCATGCGCGTGAAGCCCGTGGGCGCGATGCCGAAGGGCATCGAAACGGGTGCCCCGAGTACATTCCACCCGGTGTTCACCTTTGAGACGTCGCGCAGAATGGCGGGGTTGAACTGAATGTCTTCGAACGCCTGCCGGGCTCGCGCCAGGCTGATTTCGCCCTCCGCGGCGCCCTCGGTGTAGTCGAAAGCGGCCTTCGGGGTGCGGCGCTTGGCAATGTCGCGCAGGTCGGCGATGGTCAGCGCACCGGCCAGGCGGCGCCGTTTGGCGTTCAGGTCGGGGGCCTTGAAGTGCATCAGCGGTGCGAGATCGCGCACCTTCGGAATGCGACGGTCAACCATGGTTCGTGCCTTTCGTGGGTGATTCGGAGGAGTCGGCGGGCTGCGGATGCCCGAACCCCGCTTCGGCGTAGTACCCGGTGATGTGGCTGTTCACCGCGGCGCGGGCGGCCGCCGGGTCTCCGCATTCGATCGCCGCAACGATCGCGCGGTGCTCTCGTTTGAGGCGTGCGGCGGTGTCTTGCCAGGAGGCCAGGTTGGCTACGCCCGCGATCGAGTAGCTCTCGATGGAGTCACGCAGGCCCGTCATGGTGGCGGCGATGACCTGGTTTCCGGCCGCCATCGCGAGCGAGAAGTGAAACTGGGCGTCGAGCGCGAGAAACTCGGGGGGAGCGGGGTCGCCGGCCTCCATCGCGTCGAGCAGTTCGAGCGCGGGGGAGAGGTCGGGCATCCGCAGGCCTCTCGCCGACGCGACCGCCACCCCCGGGGCTACCGCGGCTGCGGTCGATGCGCCTGCCGCTCTGGCCGATGCGCCTGCCGCTGCGCGGGATGCGGCTGCCACTGCGCCCGATGCGCCCGCCACTGCGCCCGATGCGGCTGCCACTGACTCGGCCAGTTGAGCGGCGATCGCTGTCTCGAGAATGAGTCGGGTGCTCACGACGTCGTCGACCCGAAAGCCCTGCGCTGCGACCTGCAGACGGATGAGCGACGACATACCGCCGGAGGGGCGCGCGATGATGATGGCGCCCGACTCGGGGCCCGATCCGGTCTGGGTGCGCAGCAGCCCCAGAACTTCGAGCACACGCAGGGCTTCGCGCACCGATGATCGGCCGACGCCGAGCTCGGTCGCCAGGGTACGTTCGGAGGGCAGGTGGTCGCCGGGCAGCAACGATCCGGCGAGTAGCTCGCGTTCGATGTGGGCGAGCACGTCTTCCCAGGCGCGGGTTGGTGTGCCGAGTGGTGGGCGGGTTGCGTCGCTTGGCGCCGGAAGGGTCGTAACGGCTGTCGCCGAGGGCGCGGGCGTGGCGGTTGTGGGGGCCAGGGCGTTCACCTCGATCATCCGTTGGTCGGCGCAGGCCGATCATGTGGTCAGACCACTGTGGTCAGACCACACGATACCCGAGAATGCTCGCTGAGCCAACCCTCATGCGCCATAGACGACTCATAGCAAAACGACAGAGCCCAATGAGTTCGGCGGGCGAGAGTAGCAACATGAACCCGCAGGAAGCCACACTCGCTCTTGATGTCGTCGTGCCGGTCTATAACGAGCAGGTCGCTCTCGAGCCCAGTATCCGCCGCCTCGCGGCCTACCTCGCCGAATCGATGTCGGTGCCGTGGCAGGTCACTATCGCCGACAACGCGAGCGTCGACGCGACCCCCCAGATCGCGGATGCGCTTGCGGCCGAGATCGCCGAGGTGCGAGTCGTGCACACGCAGCGCAAGGGTCGCGGTCATGCGCTCAAGCTCGCCTGGGGGTCGTCGCATGCCCGGGTGTTCGCCTACGTCGACGTCGATCTCTCGACCGACCTCGCTGCCCTGCCGCCGCTGGTCGCGCCACTGCTTTCGGGGCATTCAGACGTGGCCATCGGAACCCGGCTCTCACGATCGTCGCGGGTTGTACGCGGCGGCAAGCGGGAATTCATCTCGCGCTCCTACAACGTTCTGCTGCACGGCATGCTCGGGGTCACGTTCTCTGACGCGCAGTGCGGGTTCAAGGCGATCAGGGCGGATGTCGCGGCAGTGCTCTTACCGCTCGTGCACGATGACGCCTGGTTCTTCGACACCGAGTTGCTGGTCATTGCGCAGCGGTCGGGCCTGCGCATCCACGAGGTTCCCGTCGACTGGATCGACGACCTCGACTCCCGCGTCGACATCGTGCCGACCATCAAGCAAGACCTCCGTGGAGTGTTCCGGGTCGGGCGCGATCTCGCTCGCGGCGTGATTCCGGTGCAGTCGGTGTACGCCGAACTCGGCCGGTCGCCGATCGGGCGGGTCGCACGGCCGTCGTTCCTGGGTCAAGTGGTGCGATTCTGCATCGTCGGCGGCCTTTCGACGGTCGTCTACGCACTGCTCTACCTGCTGTTTCAGGGTGCGCTGGGCGCGCAGGCGGCCAACTTCACGGCGCTGCTCATCACGACCATCGCCAATACCTGGGCGAATCGGCGGTTCACGTTTGCCATTCGCGGGCCCGAGCGTGCTGCCGTGCATCAATTTCAAGGGCTGATCGTCTTCGCTATCGCCTGGGCGATCACGTCGGGGTCGCTGCTGGCGCTGAACGCGTTCGCGCCAGGGGCTCCGACCATCGTGGAGCTCATCGTGCTCACTGTGGCGAACCTCGTGGCCACGGTGCTGCGGTTCGTTCTGCTGCGGCGCTGGGTGTTCCGGGCGCCGCGAGCCGAGGGGGTGCAGGCGTCTGCTGGGGCGGCGTGGCCGGGCGAGGCGCGGGGCGAGAGGCGGGGTGAGTCGCGGGGCGCCTCGCTGGTTGTCTCGCACCTCTCCTCCACATCGGGGCAGGAGCCCGGAGTTTCCACAATCGGCCGTGGTTCGCCCGCTGGTGTGGCTTCCGACGGCGAGACTCTTCGGCAGGCGACGCCGTCGTCGGGCCCGACTTCTTCGCAGACAGCCTCCTCACCTTCCTCAGCCGCCCCCTCGCAGAAAGCAACCGCCGCCTGATGACCACCAGCACTCTTCCGAATCCTGCCGCCCCGGGCATCCCCGGCTCTGCCGGCACGCCTGGTCTCGCCGGTAGTTCGAATGCCGGTAGGTCGAACGCCGGTGGTTCGAACGCCGGTGGTCGCTCGCGCGGCTTCGGCCGCTGGCTCATTCGCGGTGACGCCGCTCACCCCGCCTGGGAACGCCCCGCGTTTCTCGGCCTGATTCTGCTGACGGCTCTCGCGTACCTGTGGAACCTCTCGGTCAGCGGCTACGCGAACGAGTTCTACAGCGCCGCGGTGCAAGCCGGGTCGCAGAACTGGGAGGCGTTCCTTTTCGGCTCTTCTGACGCGGGCAATTCCATCACGGTCGACAAGCCGCCGGCCAGCCTCTGGCTGATGTCTCTCTCAGTTCGGTTGTTCGGGCTCAGCTCGTTCGCGATTCTGCTGCCCGAGGCGCTCATGGGCGTCGCAACGGTCATCCTCGTCTACCTCATCGTGCGACGTCACTTCTCGCCGGGCGCGGCGCTTCTGGCCGGCGGTGTGCTCGCGAGCACTCCAGTCGCAGCATTGATGTTCCGCTTCAACAACCCCGATGCGCTTCTGGTGTTGCTGCTCACCGCATCGGTGTACTTCACTCTTCGGGCCATCGAGAGCGGAAAGATGCGCTGGCTGCTTTTGGCCGGAGCGATGATCGGGTTCGGGTTTCTCACGAAGCAGTTGCAAGCCTTCGTGCTGCTGCCTCCGTTAGCCGTGGCGTACGCCTGGGCCGGGCCGGTGAAGTTCGGCAAGCGGCTTCTGCATCTGCTCGGCGCCCTCGCGGCCGTCATCGTGTCTGCCGGGTGGTGGGTCGCCCTGGTCGAGCTGGTGCCCGCCTCGATGCGGCCCTATGTCGGTGGCTCGCAGAATAACGACTTTCTCGAGCTGACGTTCGGCTACAACGGGTTCGGTCGCCTGACCGGCGCCGAGACAGGCAGCGTCACCGGCGGTGGAGCTACTGCTGTCGGCGGCGGGCAGTGGGGGGCGACCGGTATCACCCGGCTGCTCGACGGCGAGTTCGGTGGCCAGATCGCCTGGCTCATCCCGGCCGCGCTCGTGCTCATGGTCGTGTCGTTCGTGCTGCTGCGCAGGCAGAAGCGAACGGATGCCCGGCGAGCCGTCTTCGTCATGTTCGGCGGCTGGCTGGTTCTCACCGGGTTGCTCTTCAGCTACATGGCCGGCATCTTTCACGCGTACTACACCGTCGCCCTGGCACCCGCGATCGCCGGGCTCGTCGGCGCGGGTGCCGTGCTGCTCTGGAACACCAGGCGGTACCTCTGGGCACGATTGCTCTCTGCCGCGCTCGTTCTGACGACGGGCATCTGGGCGTTCTCCCTGCTGACCAGGGCGACCGACTGGCTGCCGTGGCTCAAGTTCGTGGTTCTGGTGCTCTCGATCGTGGGCGCGGTGCTGCTCGTGGTGCGCTGGAAGTGGCGCTCGCTGCGCATAACGACGATTGTGGTCTCACTCGTCGCCGTGCTTCTGGCGCCGACCGCGTACACGCTCCAGACGATTTCGACGGCTCACACCGGCTCGCTGCCCACGGCGGGGCCGGCGGTGGCCTCGTCGACTGGATTCGGCGGCGCAGGCGGTTTCGGCCGCGCCGGCGGAACCGGCGCTCGTGGGGCCAACGGGCAGGCCGGCGCTCAGGCCGGCGCCCGAGGTGGAGGGGGAACGCCGCCCGGCGGGTTCGGGCAACAGGGTGGCACTCAGGCGCCGGGGGCCGGTGCAGGTGCCGGCACGACGGGTGGTACCGGCACGGGCGGCACGGGCACGGGCACCGGCGGCACGGGCACTGGAACGACGGGCGGTGGCACCACGACGGGAACGACCGGCGGCCGATTCGGTGGCGGTGGCGGCTTCGCGGCCGGCGGGGGCGGGCTCTTGGGCGGCGCGACCGTCAGCTCAGCACTGAGTTCGTTGCTTGCGGCCAACGCCTCGAACTACACCTGGGCGGCTGCGACAGTCGGTTCGCAGAATGCGGCGAGCTATCAGCTCGCCAGCCAGGCGGCCGTCATGCCGCTCGGCGGGTTCAACGGAAGCGACCCGTCACCGACTCTCGAGCAATTCGAGCAGTACGTGGCGCAGGGCAAGATCCACTACTTCATCTCGGCGGGTTCGATCGGCGCCTCCAACGGTGGCAGCTCAGACGCCTCGCAGATCGCGAGTTGGGTTGCGTCGAACTTCACGGCGACCACCGTCGGTGGCACCACGGTCTACGACCTGACGGCGGGGGAGGCCTCGGCGACGAGCTGATGAGCGGGCGTTTGGTTTCGAGCGCGCGCGGGTAGGCTGGCGGCGGTGCGCTGGAGCAAGATCCTGCTGCGCGAAGCGGCACCACGCGACGAAAGGGGCCGCAGGTGGGCCGGGTGTTTGTGGTGGGGTCGGTGAACGTCGATTCCGTGGTGCGAGTGCAGCGGCATCCACTGCCCGGAGAAACCGTGCGCGGCTCAGACCTCGAGACGTTCTGGGGTGGCAAAGGTGCGAATCAGGCCGTTGCGGCCGCCGAAGCCGGAGCTGAGGTGGTCTTCGTCGGTCGTGTCGGCGACGACGCCGAGGGCGAGGCCTATCGCCGCAGGCTCGCGTCGCGGTCGATCGACGTGCGGTCGCTCACCGTCACTCGCGGAGTCACCACCGGACACGCCATGATCGCCGTCGACGAATCCGGCGAGAACACCATCATCGTGTCGCCGGGGGCGAACGCCAGAGTCTCCTTCGACGATCTCGAGGTTCTGCGCGGCTCGGGCGGCCCCGACACCACCGACACCGCCTACGACTCCGAGCCCTCGGGCCTGAGCGCAGAAGACGTGCTGCTCGTCTCCCTCGAACTCGACCTCGAGGTTGTCGCGGCTGCGATACGAATCGCAGCGGATGCCCGTGCGCGAGTCGTGCTCAACCTCGCGCCGTTCGCTCTGCTGCCCGCTGACGTGCTGGCGATGGCCGACCCCGTGGTGGTGAACGAGCTCGAGGCGGGTGAACTGCGGGAATCCGGAGCCGACCTGCCCTCGCTGCTCGTCACGCTCGGTTCCGCGGGCTCACGCTGGGGCGACGTGTCGGTCGCGTCGGCTCCGGCCGAGACGGTGGTCGACACCACTGGCGCCGGAGACACGTACTGCGGCACTCTCGCCGCGCGTCTAGCCGCCGGCGACTCGCGCGAGCAGGCCATGCACGCTGCCAGCGCTGCCGCAGGCCGCTCCGTCTCGTGGCTGGGCGCGCAGCCCGCCTGACGCGAAGCCCGCCTGACGCGAAGCCCACCTGACGCGAAGCCCACCTGACGCGCAGTGCCAGCCCGGCGCGAAGCCCGCCTGACTCGAAGCCAGCCTGACGCGCAGTGCCCGGGTCTCACGTGCCCACGACCTGACTCGTGAGACCACTGCGCCCAATCGAGACCGCTATAGCCGCCTCACGACGGCGTGTTGGTCTCACGTGCGAATCGCTGGTGCCTCGCGGAGCCCAACACGTTGACACGAGCGAAGAATGCTGTCACGATTGAGTATGTCCGTTCAATAGTGAATAGATATGCAACTAAAACCCACAACCCCCACTGGTACGAGAGGGAACCCCAACCGAATGTTGACCACAGACCCAGCCCAGGTCGAGCAGTGGCGTGAGCTGCGCGTGCGCGTCGAGAACGCGTCGAGCGCCGTCGAGCGCGACGCCGAGCTCGCCGGTTCGGCCAAGCGCACCCGCCGCAGCGTGGTGAACATGATCTCGAGCGCGGGCCTCGGGCACATCGGGGGCGACTTCTCTGTCACCGACATTCTGACCACGTTGTTCGACTACACCCTGCGCATCGACCCGGCCGATCCGGGTAAGGCGGGGCGCGACCGGTTCATCCTCAGCAAAGGGCACTGCGCAGCAGCGCTGTACTCGACCCTCGCCTTCAGTGGGTATTTCGACCCGGCTGAGCTGTCGACGTTCATGGCTCCGCTCAGTGCTCTGAACGGGCATCCGAACCGCAACAAAGTGCCGGGCGTCGAGACCAACACCGGCCCGCTCGGCCACGGGTTACCCGTCGCCGTCGGCCAGGCCATCGCGGCGAAACTCGCGGGCAGCGGCGCCCGAGTGTTCGTGGTGATGGGCGACGGCGAGATGCAAGAAGGCAGCAACTGGGAGGCGCTCATGTCGGCCTCGCAGTACAAGCTCGACAATCTCGTAGCAATCGTCGACCGCAACCGCCTGCAGCAGGGCGCCCGAACCGAAGAGACGAACGCGCTCGATCCACTCGACGAGAAGCTCGCGTCGTTCGGTTGCGAGGTGCGCATCGCCGACGGGCACGACTACGCCTCGCTCATCACCGCTTTCGCCCCGTCGACCACCGGCAAACCGGTTGCCGTGATCGCCAACACCATCAAGGGCAAGGGCGTTTCGTTCATCGAAGACCGCGTCGAATGGCATCACAAAGTGCCGTCGGCCGAACAGGTTCGCCTGGCATTGGAGGAGCTCGCGTGAGCATCGAAACGACCCAGCCGGTGCAGACCGAGGCCGAGCGCCTCTCCGCCGCCCCAACGTACGACAACCGCACCGCCTTCGCCGACGAGCTCATTCGGCTGGCGAGAACGGATGCCCGCATCGTGGCCGTGTGCAACGATTCCGTCGGCTCGTCCAACCTGACGGCCTTTCGCGACGAATTTCCCGACCGGCTCATCAACGTGGGTATCGCCGAACAAGACATGGTGGGCGTCGGAGCAGGGCTGGCCAGCTCTGGCCTCATCCCTTTCGTCTGCGGTGCGTCGCCCTTCCTCACCGGCCGTTCGCTCGAGCAGGTGAAGGCCGACGTCGCCTATAGCCAGCACCCGGTCATCCTCTGCGGAATGAGCCCGGGCATGGCCTACGGCGAACTCGGTCCGACGCACCACTCGGTAGAAGACCTGTCATGGCTGCGTGCACTGCCGGGGCTCGACATCGTGGTTCCGGCCGACCGGCAGCAGACCCGGCAGGCCGTGCAGGCGGCGGTGGCGAACCCGCGGCCCACGTTCATCCGCGTTGGCCGCCACAAGGTGCCCGATGTGTCTATCGAGGGTGCCCCGCTGGTGCGGGGCGAGTTCCAGACGCTGCGCGACGGGAATGACGTCACCCTGATCGCCACCGGAACCCTGGTATCTCGCGCTCTCGTCGCTGCTGCCGAACTCGAGGCTGCCGGTGTCAGCGTGCGGGTGCTGAACGCGTCGTACATCGCCCCTCTCGACATCGCAGCGATCATCGGGGCGGCGCGCGAGACACGTGCCATCGTGACCGCCGAAGAGGCGAACATCGCGGGCGGCCTTGGGGCTGCCGTTGCCGGCGTGGTCAGCCAGCTCGAACGCGGGGCGAGGGTTCCGCTGCGTATTCTGGGACTCACCGAGTTCGCGCCGACTGGGAACACCGACTTCTTGCTCGAGTACTTCAACTTGACCGCGACTCACCTCGTTACTGCCGCCAGGGAGGCGCTTGCCGATGCCTGAAGCCGGGTCGCGCGCCACTGAAGTCACGCCGCCGACCGTGCCGACCGTGCGAACCGTGCCGACCGCGCCAACCGCGAATGTCGAGGCTGGCCGCGACGTCGTGATCGCCATCGACCAGGGCACGAGTTCGACCAAAGCCATCGCTCTAGACAGCGCTGGGCGAGTCATCGCCACGGCGTCTGTACCGCTCGAGCAGTCTCATCCGGCTCCCGGCTGGGTCGAGCAAGATGCCCGGCAGCTGCTCGCGAGCGTGCACCAAGCCCTCGCCGACATCGGTTCAGCCTTGGCTGCGGCGGCCGCGAGTGCATCAGACCAGAGTGAAAGCGCCGAGGGCGTGCGCGGAAGCGACCACGGCGCTGGTGAACGCGACCACAGGGCGGGTGGACAGGACCACGGCGTGGGTGGACAGGACCACGGGGCGGGTGGACAGGACCACGGCGTGGGTGGACAGGACCACGGGGCGGGTGAACAGGACCACGGCGTGGGTGGACAGGACCACGGCGCGGGTGAACAGGGCGCCCGAGCCCAAGCACTTGGCCACCGCGAGGTAGCGAGCGTTTCGGGAGAAACTCGCCCCGCGGGCGACCGAGTCACCGCTGGCGACCGAGTGGCAGCGCTCGCTCTCTCCAACCAGCGCGAGTCCGCCCTTATCTGGAGCACCGTCACCGGCGAACCCCTCGGCCCCGTGCTCGGCTGGCAAGACCGCCGAACCATCGCCGCAGCGCAACAGATCGCGGCGGCCGGCTTTGGTGATCGCGTGCGCGAGATAACGGGCCTGCCACTGGACCCCATGTTCTCGGCCCTCAAGTTCGCCTGGCTGCTCGACGAGGTCGATCCCGACCGATCACGCTCGCGTGCCGGCGAGATCGCCCTGGGTACCGTCGACACATTTCTGCTGTTTGCGCTGACAGGCGAGCACCGCATCGAACTGGGCAACGCCAGCCGCACCCAGTTGCTCGATCTCGCGACGCTCGACTGGAGCGCTGAGCTGCTCTCGATCTTTCGCATTCCGCGCGAGGCGCTGCCGAGAATAGCGGCGTCGAACGAACCGTCGGCGCCGGTGCGCGGGGTGGATGCCCTGCCCCCAGACACACGCTTTCACGCCGTTCTCGGCGACAGTCACGCGGCACTCTTCGGCCACGGTACCCGGGAGCCGGGCGCGGTGAAGGTCACGCTTGGCACCGGGTCGTCGATCATGGGCCTCCTTCCCAGCTCACTGCCCGTTGGCCACGGCACCCCCGCGCCGCAGGCCGTGTCAGTCGTGCCGCCACTCGCGCCCGCCGGCCTCGTCACCACCGTCGCCTGGGGGGCACCGGATGCTCGGCTCGCCTTCGAGGGCAACATTCTCTCGAGCGGTTCCACCGTCACCTGGCTCGCCGGCCTCTTCGGCATCGCGCCCGCCGACGTCTTCGCGCTGGCAGCGACCACGCCGCTCACTCCCGACGCCGGCGTCGATCTGGTGCCTGCCTTCGCAGGCCTTGGCGCGCCCTGGTGGGACGAATCCGCACGAGCCGTGATCACCGGCTTCGACCTCGGCGCGGGTCGCGATCAGCTTGCGCGTGCGGCAGTCGAGTCGATCGTTCTGCAGGTCGAAGACGTGCTGTCGGCGGCAGAGGCGAACCGCGGGAGGTTCGACACGATCGTGATCGACGGCGGCCCCGCCGCGAACGACGAACTCGCACAGCTGCTCGCCGATCTCACACAGCGCCGTGTCGAGCGGCCGTCGGTCGCCGGGCTTTCGGCCCTCGGTGCCGCTCATCTCGCGGGTATCGCCGCCGGCGTATTCACCGACGACGAAGTGCTCGCGTTCGACCGCGGCAGCACGACCTTCGTGCCACACGTCAGCGCGGCGCACGCGGCAGCCCGCCGGGCACGCTGGCTCGACGCCGTGGGCCTGGCCCGATCATCCGGTGCCCGCGAACCCAGCATCCGCGAACCCGGCACCAGCGAACCCAGCACCAGCGAACCCAACGCCCGCGAACCCGGCGCCAGTGCACTCAGCCCCGATGAACCCGCTACCGGCATACCCGTTGCACCCGAACTCGCTCCACGTGCATCGGTTGCCCGCGCACCGCACGACCCGACACCGGGCCCGCACGCGGACAGCGACCCCGCAGTCTCACACCACCCGTTTCCGATGAAAGAGAGCACCCCATGACAAGCAACCAGAAGTACGGGGCCGGCATCTGGCACTTCGCCACCTACGTCGACCGCTACGCCACCGACGGCTACGGCGAACCGCGCAGTGTGATCGACGCCATCGACATCGCCGGTCAGGTGCGCGACCTCTCGGTCGTCGACCTGAACTACCCCTACTTCGGCGGAGAGTTCAGCAACGAGCAGGTCAAAGAGGCGCTCGACCGCAACAACCTCGGTGTCATCGGCATCACGCCCGAGATGTACACCCGCGAATTCGCCAAGGGCGCGTTCACCAACCCCGACCCGGGCGTGCGGCGCCGCGCGAACGAGCTCATCAACGAGGCCGCCGATGTGGTGCGCTTCTTCGGTGCCGACTATGTGAAGCTCTGGCCGGGCCAAGACGGCTGGGACTACCCCTTCCAGGTCGACCACGGCGCGCTGTGGAAGAACTCACTCGACGGCGTCGGCCAGCTCGCCAGCGAGAACCCCGACCTCAAGTTCGTCATCGAGTACAAGCCGCGCGAGCCGCGCGTGCACATGAGCTTCGACTCTGTGTCGCGCACGCTGCTCGGCATCGAGAAGATCGGGCTGCCCAACGTCGGCATCTTGCTCGACTTCGGCCACGCCCTGTTCGGCGGGAGTCGCCGGCGGATTCGGCCCAGCTCGCCATCGACTACGGGCGCCTGTTCGGCATGGACGTGAACGACAACCTGCGCCAGTGGGACGACGACATGGTCGCCGGCACCGTGCACCCCATCGAGCTGTTCGAGTTCTTCTACACGTTGCGTAAGAACAACTGGGAGGGCGTGTGGCAGCTCGACCAGTTTCCTTTTCGCGAAGACAGCGTGCAGGCGGCGAACCATGCGATCGATTTCTTGAAGGCGGCAGACCGCGGCCTTGAGAAGCTCGACTTCGCGGCGATTCAGGCGGCGCAAGACAACCACGACTCCCTCACCGCACTGGCGTTGGCGCAGCAGGCCCTTTTCTCGAGCTACGCCGAGTAGGTTGGTGATTTCGGAGGAGAATCCGTGGGGGTGGGCCGCATACGGCGGCACCCCCTTGAAATTTCCTCCGTATTGTCGTCGCGGGCGCGGGCGCGGGCACGGGCACGGGCACAGCACGCAGCGGCGGCGGCGCATCAATATACGCTGTGAGCATGACCTTCGACCGTAGTGCAGCCTCGAGGCTGCCTGTCGATCGCCTCTCGTTGCTCACGAAGATCGCGCGCATGTACCACGAGCAGGGTCTGCGCCAGCCCGAGATCGCCGAGCGGTTGCATATCTCGCAGTCGCGGGTGTCGCGATTCTTGAAAGAGGCCGTGACACTGGGCATCGTGCGCACGATCGTCGTGGCGCCCGAGGGTGTGCACTCCGACCTCGAAGATGCGGTTCGCGCGAAATACGATCTCGCCGACGTGGTGGTCGCCGACGAAGCGCCCACCGAGCAGGGCCTGCTCGCCTCGCTAGGCAGCGCCGGCGCCGCCTACCTCGAGACATCGCTCACCGGCAACGACCGGGTCGGTATCTCATCGTGGTCGTCCACCCTGCTCGCCACGGTCGACGCAATGGCTCCGCGCACGGTTCGCACGGCATCCAGCGTGGTGCAGGTGCTGGGCGGAGTCGGCAACGCCACGGTGCAGATTCAGGCGACCCGACTCGCCGACCGTCTCGCTGGGGTGACGGGCGCGAAGCCCGTCTTCTTTCCGGCGCCCGGCATCGTCGGCAGTGCGGCAGCCCGCGACGCCTTGCTGGCCGACACCTACATCGCGCAGGCCGTGGCGGCCTGGCCCTCGCTCACGACGCTGCTGGTGGGCATCGGCAGCCTCGAGCCGTCGACGCTCTTGCAGAGCTCGGGTAACGCGGTGACAGCGGATGACCAGCAGCAGTTGCGCGCATCCGGAGCCGTCGGCGACGTCTGCCTGCGCTTCTTCGACGCCGACGGGGTCTTGGTGCAGACCGAACTGCACGACCGCGTTCTCGGCATCTCGGTCGATGAGCTGCGGGCGATACCCCGTACCATCGGCATCGCCGGTGGCGAGCGCAAACACGAGGCCATCCGCGCCGCTGCCCGTGGCGGCTGGATCGACGTGCTCATCACCGACGCCGCGACCGCCCGCTTTCTCGCCGCCTGAACCCTCCACCGATCGTGAGAGCGATGGCTGCGGACGAGATGATCCGCCCAGGCGGTCGCCCTCGACCGAAAGAGTCGCTCTCGAGAGGGAAGGGGGAGTGCGCAAAGCGGCGGAGGTGAGACAATTGAAACGTGTCACAGCGGCGTGCAAGGGCTGCGACCGCGATCATCCACTACCGAGGAGAGACAGTGCGTATTGCAGTAACCGGCGGATCAGGAAAGCTCGGCTCGACCGTCGTCGCATACCTGCGCGAAGCGGGCAACGAGGTGTTCAACCTCGATGTGAAGGGCGCACGAGAGTATGGCACCATTCGCGTCGATTTCACGAACTACGGCGAAACGGTCGACGCGCTGATGGGCGTGAACGACCGCTACGACGGCCTGGATGCCCTGGTGCACCTGGCCGCGATACCTGCGCCGAGCATCCTGAGCGATGTCGCAACCTTCGACAACAACATGGTGTCGACGTTTCATGTGCTGCAGGGCGCCAAGCGCGCGGGAATCAAGAACATCGTGGTCGCCTCGAGCGAGACGGTTCTCGGGCTGCCGTTCGATGTGCCGCCGCCCTATATTCCGGTCGACGAGGAGTACCCCGCCCGCCCGGAGAGCGTCTACTCGCTGACGAAGCACCTCGAAGAGCAACTGGAGATCGAGCTCACGCGCTGGGATCCCGAACTGAAGATCGTCGCACTGCGCTTCTCGAACGTGATGTACGACGAGGATTATGCCGAGTTCCCCAGCTTCGACGCCGATGCCCGCGCCCGCAAATGGAACATGTGGGGCTACATCGACTCGCGAGACGGCGCCCAGGCCGTATTGAAGGCTCTCGAATGGAACGGAAAGGGCTTCGAGCGCTTCATCATCGCTGCCGCCGACACCGTGATGAGCCGGTCGAACGCGGAGCTGGTGGCCGAGGTGTTCCCCGATACGCCCATTCGCGGCGAGCTTGGTGAGAACACCACGCTGCTGTCGATCACGAAGGCGCGTCGGGTGCTCGGTTACGATCCGCAGCATTCGTGGCGCGACGTGCAGCCGAGCGAAGGCTGAAGACCGCGAACCTCGAGTTTCTCGAAGCTACCGCCCCCGGGCATCCCTCCGTTCTCACCTGGAACGCCGAAGAGAACCGCCCCATGCTCGACGTCAACGAAGACGCCGGCTTCAGCCCCCCTCGGCTACGAGGGTGCCTGGCGCCTCGACCTCTGACGGCTGCCTTCGCGCTGTGTCAGGTGCTCGGCTGCTTGGAGGCGAAGCGGCCCCCGTTACCGCTGAGGCCGACGTTCTTGCGACGCGGTTGTGTTATCGCTCGCGCCTCGGGCCGAATGTGCGCGCCGAGTGAACGCACGGTGGTCGCGTCAATCTTCGGCAAAAGCTCGGCGCTTCGGCGCGCGACCGAGTCAGTCAGCCGGGCTGCGAATTCGCGGTCGTCGGCACCCAGAGCGGATGCCGAGGCCGCGGCCGAGAAGGCGTCGGCGACGCTCTGGCAGAGCTCGACCATGCGCTCGCGTACAGCGTCTGTGTCGAGCGCGATGCCCGCCGCCTCCCGAAGGATGTGTCGTGGCTCGATCTCATGCACGCGATAACGCCCCGCCATCGACATGGCGAGCTTCACCTTTCGGGCGGGTAGATCGTCGTAGGGAAGTGAACTAGCCACGTCGTAGAGCGGCGCCAGTGTCGTGCCCCGCGTGGTGTGCAGAAGCGAGTAGTTCTTTGCGTGGGCATCAGTGCCGGAGATGATCCAGTTGAAGACGTTCGCCTCGAAGAATCTGCTCACGGCGTCGTCGCGCTCGCTGCGGTTCACGGCGGCTCGAACGATGGCTGCGGCGGTCGTGATACCTGGGCCGCCATCGTTCTGATATTTCAAGGCAGGGTGGATTCCCGCCGCCTGCAAGACGTCTTCTTGATGTATTCGCTCGATGCGACCATTCGCGATCTCGCGGTCGTATCGTTCGACCACGATCGCCGTCTCGCCGTCGAAATCGTGCATTTCAGACTTTGCGGCGGTCAATCCGAGTTGTGCAGCCGCCGCCAGGCAGAGGTGTTCATCGACGTCTTGGTGGGAGAAACCCGCCACGCCTGGCTTGACGATGTGTGTCGTCGGTTCACCGCCCCACGGCAATCGCCACCCGTCGGCGTCTCGCAGCAGGGCAAATTTCGCCTGTGCTCCGGCCAGGCTGAAGTTGCCGTCGTGAAGCGACGGCACCAGCCACGCAAGCGGATCACCGTGCATGGCACGAAGATGAGCGGCGATGACGTGGTCGTCGAGCGGGTCTGAGCCGCCAGCCGCTTCGAGCACCGTGTCGTCGGCTTCTGAAAGCTGTACGGCGCCTGCGGTGTCGAGCCCGACGTGACGCAGCAGCGAAAGTGCGTTGCGCGGATTCGCCCCGAACATCTCGCCCCAACGAACGAGTACCGCGCTGTTGTCGGGCAGCAGGCCCCACAGAAAACTCTCTGGGGCCGTGCCTGCGTGCACCCTTCGCGATTTTGGGAGCGACTCTGAAAGTTGAAGACGCCCGCTCGTTTCGCGCCATTCCTCGTCGAAATCGAAACTGATAACGCCGTCTCTTTGACGAAACCAACCCACACGAAGGCCGTGCAGATAGGCGGTGAGCTGAGTAACCGACTGTGCCACTATCGGTCGTCACTGCTGAGGTCGGGAGTGAGCTTCAACACGTCGAGCAACGCCAGAACGGCATCGAGTTGAGCGACCGCGGCGCTGGAACCTGACTCGAAATTGACAAGCCACTGCCTGCTCTTACCGAGCGCGTCGGCGACCTCGGCCTGGGTGAGACCGAGTTCCGTGCGCCTATCGCGTGCAATATTCGCCCAATCGCGCGCCTCGTCGGCAATCACGTCTCACCTCCGTTGTAGATGTCCGTCAAGTCTGACACGGCTCCCGATGTCCGTCAAGGCTGACATCCCCGAGCATGTCCGTCAGACCTGACATGAGGTGTATGGCTGCTGCTTCTGGAAGAGCGGCTGACGAAGCCCGCGTCACACCGTCGCGGTCAACGAATGGATGCCCGGGCCGACGTGCAGCAGACGACCATCGGGCAGGTCGACGGTGGCCGTCGCGCCGATCGGCACTGTCACGTCGACCGTCAGTCGGCCCGCAGCGAGCGACCACGAGATGGCGGCCTCGCCGTAGGGCGTCTCGTGCCGAGCCGACGCGCTGGTGAGGCCGCCGCCTGGCCGGGGCCGGAAGGCGATCGAGCGGTATCCTGGTGCGGCCGGCGCGAGGCCGGCGACGACGCGATGCAGCCAGTCGGCAACAGCCCCGAGAGCGTAGTGGTTGAACGAGGTCATCTCGCCCGGGTTCACGGTGCCGTCGGCCAGCTGGCTGTCCCAGCGCTCCCAGATCGTGGTTGCGCCGTTCACGACGGTGTAGAGCCACGAGGGGCACTCCTGCTCGAGCAGCAGGTCGTAGGCCCGGGCGACGTTCCCCGTGTCGGTGAGAGCGTCGGAGACGACCGGGGTGCCGGCGAACCCCGTTGCGATGCGGTTGCCCGCGGCAGCGACGAGTTCGGCGAGGCGAGCGCCGGCGCCGGCCAGCTGCACGTCGGAGGGCACCAGGTCGAACTCAATCGCCAGCGAATACGCTGTCTGGGCGTCGGAGGTCAGCCGGCCATCCGGAAGCACGTATTCAGCGGCGAAAGCAGCTCGCACCTGCGCCGCCAGTGCGCAATAGTGCGCTGCATCTGAGGCGAGCCCCAGCACTTCAGCCGATTTCGCCAGGTGAAGGGCCGACCAGGCGAAGTACGCCGTCGCCACGAGGTAACGGTCGGTCAGGGCGTCGGCGGGGTCGTGCGGCGGGGCGGCCGGGTCGAGCCAGTCACCGAGCTGAAAGCCCGAATTCCAGAGATGAGAGGGCCCGGCGAGCCGGTCGACGAGGTCGACCCACCGCTTCGCACTGTCGTACTGTGCGGCCAGCACGCTCGCGTCGCCGAAGCGCTCGTAGAGCACCCACGGAGTGAGCACGGCGACGTCGCCCCAGACCGCGCCGGGCCGAATCGGGCTCCACATCTCGCCCCCCGGAATGACCGGTACGTACCAGGGCACGGTGCCGTCGTCGAGTTGCTCTGCGGCCACGTCGCGCAACCAAGATGAAAGCATGCCTGAACAGTCATATAAGAACGAGGCGGTGGGTGCGAACACCTGGATGTCGCCCGTCCAGCCCAAACGTTCATCGCGCTGGGGGCAGTCGGTGGGAATGTCGACGAAGTTGCTGCGGGTGCTCCAGACCACGTTCTCGTGCAGCCGGTTCCCCAGCGGGTCGGAACTCTCGAACCATCCGGTGCGCTGCATGTCGGTGTGGTAGACCCGCGCAACGATGTCGCCGGGGGCCGGCACCCCCGGCCATCCACTCACCTCGGCGTAGCGAAAACCGTGGATCGTGAACCGCGGCTCCCACACCTCTTCGCCCTCGCCCGAGAGAATGTACGTGTCTTCGGCCGCGGCGCTCCGAAGAGGGCGACGGTACAACTCGCCTTTCTGCAGCACCTCGGCGTGACGCAGCGTGATGACGTCACCGCGCGATCCACTCACCCGAATTCGCAGACGCCCCGAGAAGTTCTGCCCGAAGTCGAGAATGGTCGCCCCGCTCGTCGTCGTCGTGGTCGTCACCGGCGACAGCTCATCGGTGCAGCGTACGGGCGGCCCTTGTGGGGCGATGAGCACCGTCGTGTCGTGCGAAGCGACGGCCACGGGGGAGAAGGCGCTTGCGTCGAACCCGGGCTGCGACCATCCGGCGACCGAGTACGAGGCCAGCGAGTGCGAGGCGACCGAGGGTGAGGCGAGCGGATGCCCGGCGGCGGCCGAACGGTCGACACTCGTCGAGACCGAGTCGCCGTGTGCGCCGGCCGACGTGATGCGTGCGTCGTAGATTTCACCGTCGTAGAGCTCGGTCGTGACGATCGGCCCGAACCCCGCCTGCCACGACTCGTCGGTCGAGATGGTCTGCATGCGTCCGTCGGCATACGTCACTTCGAGCTGCGCGATGAGCGCGATGTCGGTGCCGTAGAGGTTGCGGTGGCCTCCCTTGAACCCGTACCGACCGCGGTACCACCCGTCGGCGAGCCACGAGCCGATGGCATTGGCACCGGGTTCGAGCTGCGAGGTGACGTCGTAGGCGTAGTAGCGCAGGCGTTCGCCGTAGACGGTCCAGCCGGGGCTGAGGGCGTCGTCGCCGACGCGGGCACCGTTGATCTCGACCTCGTAGAGTCCGTGGGCAGTCACATACAGCCGTGCCGAAGCGATGTCGCCGTCAAGCTCGAACTCGCGTCTGACCAGCGGCGGCCGCCGATCGGTGTCGGGGTCTTCGGGCCAGGCGGGGCCCACGGCGAGAGCTGTCCAGTCGGAGGGCTGCAGCAGGCCGGCTTCGACGATGCCTGGGACCGACCACTCCGACGCGACGGCCTCCGCGGCGCGCAGCGGAGTGTTGGCACCTTCGCCGACGTGCTCACGGGCATCCGCGTTCTCGGGGTCGACCGGTGTGCCGTGCCCGAACTCGCCCCCGCTGCCCCCACCCCAGACACGCACCCGCACGGCGGCGCGCTGCCGCGACACGAGCGAGCCGGCGATCGCCGGCCAGCGCACGAGCACCGACTCGGCCGATTCGACGCGCCCGGTCGACACCGTTGTGCCGTCGCTCTCGACCGAGATCTCGTATGCGAATTGCACCCAGCCGGCCTCGCCGGCGATCTTCCACGAGAGCCGCGGTTCGGCCTCGCCGATGCCGAGCGCACTGGTTCCGCTCACTGACTGGTGGTGTTCGAACGTGGGGGCGGCGACGGTCACCGTCATGGTGTCTCCTCGGGGTGGCTGGGTCTTCGGGTCAGGTGAGATCGCGATAAGTCGTGTTCCGGGCGCAATTTGCGTGAGTTTTTGTGATCTCGGCTCGTGAGTCAGGAGCGGCGGGTGGCGGGGTCGTAGCGGCGGGGTGCGAAGGTGGAGGCTACGAGGGAGCGCATGCTCTCGAGGGTGCCGCCGATCATCCCGGCCGCCCGGCCCTGAACGAGCACGTTGCCGAGGGCGGTTGCCTCGACCGGGCCGGCGAGCACGGTACGGCCGGTGCGGTCGGCGGTGAGCTGGCAGAGCAGTGTGTTGAGTGAGCCGCCGCCGACGATGTGGATGGTCGTGATGCGCTTGCCCGTCAGCTCTTCAGCCTGAGCGATGGTGCCAGCGTAGTCGGCCGCCAGGCTCTCGATGATGGTGCGGGTGAATTCTGCCGGCGAGTGCGGAGCGGGCATCCCGTGCTCGGTGAACCACGCGGCGATACGGGTGGGCATGTCGCCGGGAGGCAGAAACCGGTCGTCTCCGGTGTCGAAGGTCGCGATAACGGGGCCGGTGCCGATGCCCGTGCCCCTGCCGGTGCTGGCGCGCGAGCCGTCACCTCCGCCGGAGCCCAGGGTGGTCACGGCGGCGGCCTGCGCCAACAGCGTCGGCAGGTCCATGGCCGACCCGGATTCGCGTTCCCAGGCGCGCACCGACTCCGAGAGCAGCCAGAGTCCCGAGACGTTCTTCAGGTACCGAACCCGACCGTCGACTCCTCCCTCGTTGGTGAAGTTCGCGGCGCGGCCCGCTTCGCTGATCACCGGATGCTCGAGCTCGACCCCCACGAGCGACCAGGTTCCGCTGGAGATGTAGGCGAAGTCGTCGCCCGTCGCCGGAACAGCCACCACGGCCGACGCGGTGTCGTGCGACCCCACCGCGACCACGTTCAGCTCATGCGAACCCGGGCCGGCATTCTCCGTCACACCCAGCCCGAGCTCGGCGGCCACCCCGGGCAGCACCGACCCCAGCACCTGACCCGGCTCGATGAGCGCAGGCAGCAGCGTCGCGGGGATGCCGACGCGGTTGAGCAGCTCCGTATCCCACTGCCGGGCATTCGGGTCGAGCAGCCCCGTCGTCGAGGCGTTCGTGATCTCGGCGCGCAGCTGCCCGGTGAGCCAGTACCCGAGCAGGTCGGGAATCAGCAGCATGCGGTCTGCGGTAGCGAGGTCTCCGGATGCCCGGTCGGCAGCCAGCTGATACACGGTGTTGAACGGCAGATGTTGCAGCCCGTTGCGAGCGTAGAGCTCTTCGGCGCTGATGTGCTGCCGCACGGCCTCGACGCCGGCCGCGGTGCGGTCGTCGCGGTAGTTGTAGGGGGTTCCGAGCATCCGGCCACCGCGCAGCAGCGCGTAGTCGACGGCCCAGGAGTCGAGGCCGATCGATGCGATGCCGGGTTCGTCGTGCACGGCTGCGCGCAGGCCGCCCTGCACGTTGCGGTACAGCTCGAGGATGTTCCAGTGCAGCCCGTACCGTGCCGTGCCGTCGGTGCCGTCGGTGCCGTCGGTGTCGTTGATGCCGCGGGTGCCCGTGCCATCGGTCGTGCTCGTGGCGCCCGCGCTATCGTCACCAGCGCCTTCAAAACGTGCGCGGTCGGGGTCCGGTCCCGTGCCAGCGTGCTCGAGCACTCGCACCGGAGTGTTGGGAAAGCGAGCGACGGCGCGCAACTCGAGCGTGCGCGGGCCCACGTTCCCCACCATCACTCGCCCGCTCGTCGCCCCCAAGTCGACCGCGGCAACCGTGCCACCTCGTTGCGCACTCATGCCGCCCTCAGGCCCTCTCTACCCCGCGCTGCCAATCGAATTGCCGAAATGTGCTGCAAACCCGAGACTTTGGGGGCTTTTTCGGCAACTCGATTCCGCGGCGAGCAGGCACGTGCGAGGAGGAGGACGCGGGCGAGGAGGACGCGGGCGAGGAGGAGGACGCGTGCGAGGAGGAGGACGCGGGCGAGGAGGAGGACGCGGGCGAGGAGCGGGGAGGGGGTGGCCCGCAGGGGGAGGGTGGCGCCCGCGAGTCGCACGGCAGGCGAGGTCATCGCAGGAAGGCGGCGGCGACGCCGGCGTCGACGGGAATGTGCAGGCCCGTGGTGTGGGTGAGGTCGTGGCCGGTGAGCACGGCGACGGCGTTCGCGACGTGCTCGGGCAGTACCTCGCGGCCGAGAATAGTGCGCTTGGCGTAGTACGCGCCGAGTTCTTCTTCGGGCACGCCGTACACGGCAGCGCGCTTGGCGCCCCAGCCGCCGGAGAAGATACCCGAACCGCGCACGACGCCGTCGGGGTTGATGCCGTTCACTTTCACGCCGTGCTCACCGAGTTCGACCGCGAGCAGCCGCACCTGGTGGGCCTGGTCGGCTTTGGTCGCCGAGTAGGCGATGTTGTTCGGGCCGGCGAACACGCTGTTCTTCGACGAGATGTAGATGATGTCGCCGCCCATCTGCTGGTCGATCAGCACCTTCGCCGCGGCGCGCGAGACCATGAACGACCCTTTGGCCATGACGTTGTGCTGCACGTCCCAATCTGCGTCGGTGGTCTCGAGCAGGGGCTTCGAAAGCGAGAGTCCGGCGTTGTTCACCACGAGGTCGAGGCCGCCGAATTGCAGCACGGTCGCGTCGATGGCGGCCTGAATCTCCAGAGCGCTGGTGACGTTGGCCTGCACCCCGATGGCGACATCGGTCGAGCCGAGTTCTGCCGCGGCATCCTGAGCCTTCGCGAGGTCGAGGTCGGCGATCACCACGCACGCACCCTCGGCCGCGAGTCGGGTGGCGATGGCCTTTCCGATTCCGGATGCCGCACCGGTCACCAGGGCGACCCGGGTGGCGTGCGACTTCGGCTTCGGCAGACGGGCCAGCTTGGCCTCTTCGAGCGCCCAGTACTCGATGCGGAACTTCTCGGCCTCGCTGATCGGCGCGTACGTCGACAGGGACTCGGCACCACGCATCACGTTGATCGCGTTGATGTAGAACTCGCCGGCGACCCGCGCGGTCTGCTTGTTCGCGCCGTAAGAGAACATTCCGACGCCCGGAATCAGCACGATCGCCGGGTCGGCCCCACGCATGGCGGGGGAGTCGGGCGTCTTGTTGCGGTCGTAGTACGCCGCATACTCCTCGCGGTAGGCGGCGTGCAGCTCTTTCAGCCGCGTGATCGACTCCTCGACCGATGCCGATGCCGGCAGGTCGAGAATCAGCGGCTTGACCTTGGTGCGCAAGAAGTGGTCGGGGCAGCTCGTACCCAGCGCGCCGAGCCGCGGATGCTCGGCAGACCCCAAGAAATCGAGTACTACCTCAGCATCGGTGAACGACCCGACCATCGGCTTGTCGGCCGACGCGAGCCCGCGAATCGTCGGGGCGAGTGCCGCCGCCTTCCCCCGCCGCTCGGCCGAAGGCAAAGCGCCGAAGCCCTCGAGCGCCGGGCCGAATGGAAGTTCGCGCCCGTGCTCAGTGATGTACGCCGCCGCAGTGTCGATGATCCAGAGGCTGTTCGCCTCGGCCTCGGCAGAGGTATCTCCCCACGCCGTGATGCCGTGGCCGCCGAGAATGCAGCCGACCGCAGTGGGGTTCGATTGCTTGACCGCTGCGATGTCGAGCCCGAGCTGAAAACCGGGGCGCCGCCACGGCACCCACACGACCTTGCCGCGGAAGATGCGGCCGGTGAGTTCTTCGCCGTCGGCCGCCGTCGCGATCGCAATGCCTGAGTCGGGGTGCAGGTGGTCGACGTGTGCCGCGTCGACGATGCCGTGCATCGCCGTGTCGATCGAGGGTGCCGCGCCGCCCTTCCCGAACTGGGTGTAGTCGAACGCGGCGACCATCTCGTCTTCGCGTTCGACACCCGGGTACACGTTCACCAGTGCGCGAAGCCGGTCGAGTCGCAGCACCGCGAGCCCCGATTCTGTCAGGGTGCCGAGGTCGCCACCCGAGCCTTTGACCCAGAGCAGCTCGACATCCTCACCCGTCACCGGGTCGGTCTCGACGCCCTTCGCCGATGTGTTGCCGCCCGCGTAGTTCGTGTTCTTCGCGTCGGAGCCGAGCCGGTTCGACCGGGCTATCAGTTCAGCGGCGGTGGGGTTCGTCATGGAGATGTCCTTGATCTGTGCGAGGTCAGAAGGTGAGGTGAAAATGGGGTCGAAACATACAGGCAACGGTCACGAAACGAGAAGGGATGCCGCGGCCAGTTCGCGATCGACGCTCGCCCACCACTCGGGGTCGAACTCGATGCACGCGGCTCCGGCGGAATCGGTGATGGTGCGAGGCGAGTTCGCTCCGACGATGGGAATCAGCCCGGGCGCCTGGTGCAACAGCCAGCCGAGCCAGAGCTGATACGCCGAGACTCCGGCCTCGTCGGCCAGGGCGAGCGAATCGGCGAAGATCGTGCGATCGGTGGCGAACCCGCGCCCAGAGCGCAGGGGCGAATACGCGAGATAGGCGATGCCGAGCGACGTGCATCGCTCGAGCAGCGGCCGATCATCCTGTCGAAAGGGCGAAAAGCTGTTCTCGACCGCACTGATCGGGGCGATACGAAGAGCCTGGGTCAGTTGTTCGTCAGACACGTTCGAGACGCCGAGTCGAACGATCTTGCTCTCGCGCTGCAGCTCGGCCAGTGCCCCGACACTCTCGTCGATCGCAACCGAGGCGTCGGGTTTGTGCAGCAGATAGAGGTCGTGCGATTCGCGCCCGAGTGCGAGAAGGCTGCGCTCGACGTCGGCCCGCAGGGCCTCGGGGCGCCCGTCTTCGGCCCAGGTGTCGTGATCGGCGCGAAAGTGCCCGCCCTTCGTCACGATGAAGACGTCGTCGACCGGGGCACCGCATGAGGCCAGTGCCCGGGCGATCACGGCTTCGTTATGGGCTGGATGATCGACCGTCGTATAGGCACGCGCCGTGTCGATCAGGGTGATGCCCGCCGATAGCGCGGCATGAATCGTCGCTATCGCGCCCGGCTCATCAACCTCGTCGTGGATCGACCACGACGCACCGCCCAGGCCGACCAAGCTGGTGGCGCGATCGCCGACGTGTCTGGTCATGCTGTCTACCTGCCCCTTCGACTGAGCGATGTGGTTCGATGTATGCGATGCGCCGGAGCTGCCGGACTGCCGATGTGCCGTTTCGGTCGACCCTCTCGCCTGCGTCTAGGTCTGCGTCTGCGTCGTGCGTCAGTGCGTCTCGTTGGAGAGCCTCGTCAGGCGCCCCAGCTCGACTGCGTGCCGCCGACACGGTCTTCGGCGATCTGCGTCTGGTATCCCGACGAAGCGTAGGCCTTCATCGGGTCGGCCGGCAGCCCCCGCGATTCCCGCCAGGCGGCGAGGTCGGGGCGAACGTCGGTGTAGAACGCATCCATCAGAATGCCGTTGGCGAGCATGACGTCTTCGGCGTTCTGGGCCGCGTCGAGAGCATCGCGGTCGACGATCAGCGCGCGAGCCGTCATCTCTTGCACGTTCAGCACCGAACGAAGCTGCCCGGGAATCTTGTCTTCGACGTTGTGGCATTGGTCGAGCATGAACGCGACCGGTGAGCCGGGGCCGTACCCGCCGCCGCGCACGACTTCGAACAGAATACGGAACAGCTGGAACGGATCGGCGGCGCCCACGATGAGGTCGTCGTCGGCGTAGAAGCGCGAGTTGAAATCGAACGAGCCGAGCTTTTCAAGACGCAGCAACTGCATCACGATGAATTCGATGTTGGTGCCGGGGGCGTGGTGACCGGTGTCGAGGCAGACCATGGCGCGGTCGCCGAGCGCCGAAACCTGGGCGTACGAGGAGCCCCAATCAGGAACATCCGTATGGTAAAAAGCTGGCTCGAAGAACTTGTACTCGAGCACCAGGCGCTGCTCTTCGCCGATGCGGGCGTAGATCTTCTCGAGCGAATCCTGCAGGCGATCCTGGCGGCCGCGCAGGTCGCCCTGACCCGGGTAATTGGTGCCGTCGGCGAGCCAGATCTTGAGGTCTTGCGAGCCGACCGCATTCATCACGTCTATGCACTCGAAGTGGTGGTCGATCGCCTTCTGGCGGATGCCCGCGTCGATGTGAGTCAGGCTGCCGAACTTGTATACGTCGTCTTGAAACGTGTTCGAGTTCACGGTGCCGAGCGACACCCCGAGGTCTGCGGCCGTCTTCTTCAGCGCCGCGTAGTCATCGACCTTGTCCCACGGAATGTGCAGTGCGACCCGGGGTGCGAGACCGGTGAGCTTGTTCACCTGAGCCGCGTCGGCCAGCTTCTCTTGAATGGTGCGGGGGGTTCCCGGAGTGGTGAATACCTTGAAGCGCGTGCCGGAGTTGCCGAACGCCCAGGAGGGCAATTCAATGGCCTGCGACTCGAGTTGGCTGAGAACGGTGCTGCTGAGGGTGCTCATGGTGTCGTGATCCTTTTTCTCTTCACTTCAGACTTGACGAAATTCGACGCCGAGCAGGCTTGCTGCGGCGCGGAAATCTGCGGCTCGATGCCCCACGGCGAGGGACCAATGGTGGCCAGTGCCGGTGGCGCTCCACTCGTCGACCCACTCACCGGGGTCGCAGCCGAAGTCGACGCGCGAGGTCGTATTGCCGATGGCGAGCAGCGGGCCGGGCACGACCTCGCCCTGCGACGCGACGAAGACGTACGCGCCGCCCGGGTCTTGACCCACACCGAACAGAGTCACTGGCCCCTGTTTCACGTCGAACTCGACGCTCACGCCGTACCCGCGCTTGCCGTGAAAGACACCGAGTCCACGCAGCAACGGCTCTTGCGCGCTGATGGCGAGGTGAGCCGGCCCGTCGTGCCCCATTTCAACGACATTGTCGAAGAAGTTGAGCGCCTGAATCTCGGTGAATGAGCCGCCGGCGCCGAGCGCGTGCGAGGCGAGCATCGCGATGCTCGCGCGCAATTCGTATTCGCCGACCGCCGGTATTCCGCGGGCGGTCAGAAGGGATGCCCCCAGAATCATGCCCGCACCGAGCCGTTCGTGCAGCTCACCACCGAGACCGCGGTGGTAGTAGGCCAGCGAGTCGAGATCGAAGTCGTCGACCAGCCGGTCGAGCCCCACCGAGACTCTCGCGCCCCACGCGAAGTCTTCGTCGTTCACCGACTCGTCGAGGGTGAAGACGTCGCGGGCCAGCGCCATCCGTTCGGCGACCTCGGCCTCGGTGACCTGATCCACCCGCACTCGCAGATCGTCGAACTCGAGAATCTCGATGTGCGAGCCGAAGGTGGTCGATACCGTGGTGAGGTCTGCAGAGACATCCAGCATGCCCGGGTAGAGGTGCCCCATCAGCCCGTGCCGCGCGTTGTTCAACCGCGCCTTGACCCCGGCCGCATGCACCCACTGCTCGATGCGCTGCCAGGCTGACTCCTGCTTCAGATACCCCGAGACCGAACGAAATGGGATTCCCGCCCGGCGGAACACGTTTGCAACCTCGGGCACGGGGCATTGCCCGCAGTACGCGAGCCATTTGCCGGTGTCGAAGTTCGCGTGATCCATGGCCTCGGTGGGCTGCAGGTCGATCACGAGCACGGGCGTCTTGGTGCGCTGCGCGATCGGCAGCACCATCGAACTCGTGAGGTAGGTCGAGAGAAAGATCACGATCAGGTCGCAGTCGGCCACGCGCAACTTCTCGGCTGCCACGAGGCTCTCAGGGGCATCCGAGACGAAACCCGCGTCGACCACCTCGGCATCGAGTTGGTTGAACCGATCGGTGATGTACGCCGCCGAGAGCTTCAGCTGGGGCAAGAGGTCGGGAAACTGCGGCCAGTACGTGCCGAGCCCACCCGAGACGAGCCCGATGCGCGTCTTGCGGCGCTCGAACGGCACCAGTGCGGGGTGCAGTGCGGTGTTTTCAGTCATGTCAGGTTTCGTTTTCGTCAGAACCGTTGGTGTGGGGTGGTGGGGGTGCGTCAGCCGACCGGTGCGGCCGAGGGGATGATCGAATCGAAGTGGTGCCGCCCCGAGGTCACCTCGACGGTTTCTCCGCCGGGTACGACCACCGTCGCGACCGCTCCAGGCGGAACCTCGATCTCGAGCGCGAACCGGTCGCCCTCGAGCGTCCATGCGCTCGAGATCCGGCCTCGTGAACTCTCGTAGTGCGCCGAAACCGAGGTGAGCGAACCGCCCACGCGCGGCGCGATCAGCAGGTGCTCGTACGCGATCGAGTCGGCGGTCTGGTCGATGCCCGCAACGTAGCGGTACAGCCATTCGCCGACCGAGCCGAGCGAGTAGTGGTTGAACGAGTTCATCTCCACCGACTGGAACCCCGCGTGCTCGGTCCAGCCGTCCCAGCGCTCCCAGATCGTGGTCGCGCCCTGGCGCACGGAGTAGAGCAAGCTCGGGTAGCGGTCGGTTTCGAGCAGGGCATAGGCGAGATCGTCGCGGCCGATTTCGCTGAGCACGGGGCAGAGCAACGAAACACCGACGAAGCCGGTGGTCAGCAGGCCGTCGTGCGCTTCGATCGCCTCGACGAGGTGCTTCTTCGCGGCTTCACGCTGTTCGCCGTCGACGAGGTCGAAGGCCAGTGCGAGCAGGTAGTCGGTTTGCGTGTCACCGTCGAGCCGGCCATCCGCACCCGTGAAGGTGTCGCGAAAGGCCGACTTGATGCGCGCGGCGAGGTCTGCGTAGTGCTCAGCATCGGCGCTCTTGCCAAGGGCTGCCGCCGACTTAGCAACGAGTTCGGCCGAGTGGGCGAAGTAGGCGGTGGCCATCAGTGGGCGAGGAGTGAGCGCGTCGATCTGCAGCCAGTCGCCGTAGTGATTGCCCACCCGCTTGGTCCAGATCAGGTCGGAGTTGTGCTTCTCGACGAAGTCGACCCAGCGGCGCATTGACTCGTACGACGTTTCGAGCAGACGGAGGTCGCCGTACACCTTGTAGAGGTGCCATGGAATGATGACACCGGCGTCGGCCCAAGCCGGCGCCCCGTCGAAGAAGAACTGCGAAACCACGGGGGCGACATCGGGAAACGATCCCTCTGCCGTTTGGGCGCCCCGAACATCCGCCAGCCAGCGGGTGAAGAACGACGCGACGTCGGCGTTCAGTGCCGCGGTGGGCAAGAACACCTGGGCGTCGGCCATCCAGCCCAGCCGCTCATCACGCTGCGGGCAGTCGGTGGGCAGGCCGGCGAAGTTGCCGCGCTGACCCCAGCGGATGTTGCTGATCAGCTGATTCACGTCGTCGCTCGACGTGGTGATGTCACCCGCGGGCGGCGTGGCGCTCGACATGACTCTGGCGACGACGTTCTCAACGGGCACCGGCGAACTCAGGCCCGAGATCTCGACGTAACGAAAGCCGTGCATGGTGAAGGTCGGCTCGAACGTGTTCTCGTCGGCGCCCGCCGACACATAGACATCACGCTGCTGCGCGGTGCGCAGGTTCGCTGTGTACAGAGCGTCATTCTCGAGCACTTCGCCATGGCGCAGGATGATCGACTGATCCACCCCGAGAGAGCCCAGTTCGACGCGAACACGCCCCACCAGGTTCTGGCCGAAGTCGTAGAGCGCACGGCCCTGGGCATCGATGACCACCGACTTCGCCGTCACCTCGTCGATGATCTCGATCGGGGCATCGACTTCGGCGACGAACGTGGCGAAGTCATCGGTGCGCACAGAGACGGGGGCCCAGCCTGACGCGTCATAGCCGGGAGTGGTCCAGTCGCCGAGGTCGCGCCGAGCATCCACGTACTCGCCCATCAGCAGGTCGGTGTAGTGGATGCGGCCATTGGCCGTCTGCCACGATGAATCTGTGACGACGGTCTCGGTGCTGCCATCGTCATAGGTGATCTCGAGTTGCACCCACGCTTCGGCGGCGACTCCATAGTGATTTCCCTGTCGACGGGCGTCGAACCCGACGTAGCCCGCCCACCAGCCGTCGGCCAGCAGCAGGCCGAGCGCGTTGTCACCCTCGCGCAGCGCGGCGGTGACGTCGTAGGTCTGGTACTGCAAGCGTTCGGTGTAGTCGGTCCAGCCGGGAGCGAGCTCGGCGGTGCCGAGGCGTTCACCGTTCAGGTGCACTGTATAGATGCCGTGCGCCGTGGAATACAGACGGGCTCGCGCCACACCGGCCCGGGCTGTGAAGGAGCTCCGAAGGTGGGCGGCCGGGGGCACGTGGCGCACCGCGGTGGGAATGTCATCATCGACGGGCGGATCGAATTCGCGGTCGGGAATGTCGTACGTGTTGTCGACGGAGATGAAGGCTCCGGCGAAGTCAGAGCGCTGGAGCAGGGCCGTCTCGAACCACGAGCTGCCGCCCTCGAACTCGGCGCCGTCAGCATCACGCAGTTCAAGAGTCCAGTCGTAGCGGGTGCGCGATGCCAGCGGGCCTTCGTAGGCGATGCCGACGGCGCCTGCTCCGGTTGACGACGAAACCCAGCCCGATGACCAGAGCTCGGTGCTGTCTTTGCTGCTGCTGTCACTGCCGCCGCTGGTACTGCGAACCACGACACGGGCGGCGAGGGCGTGCGAACCCGCAGCGGCACTGCGCAGTCTCCACGAGAGTCGCGGGTTCGTGGTGTCGATTGCCAGCGGGGTGTCGCGGTATTCAGTACGCAGATCGTAGGCCTGAAGAGAGCTCATTGTGCGTGGTGATCCTTCATCGTCGAAAGCAGGTCTCCGGTGACTCTGCATGACAACAATTATCACAATCGAAACGTTTCACAAAGTCTCTGAACCAAATTAGCGCCCGTATCGTTGCACGCTCTGCGAGTCCAAGATGCTCAAAAATGCTGATGAACAAAGGGATGTATCCACAATAGTCTCGATCGGAATGCAATTTCGATTCCGACTTGACTATTCGCGGGCATCCTGCGTAAGTTGTGCAGAGTTCAAACTTGAAACGAATCACAGTTCGCGAATCACAAACGACGAGGAGGTCGTAATGGCGTTGGACCGACCTGCACGGCGGCGCAAAGGCGGCATCGATCTGAACGGCAGGCGCGGCCTCTGGCTGTTTCTGATTCCGGCAGCAGCGATCTACATCTTCATCGTGCTCTATCCGAGCATTCAGGGTGCGGCCCTTTCGTTCACCGACTGGAACGGCCTCGACCCGGTCAAGAACTTCATCGGGTGGGACAACTACGTCAAGCTCTTTCACGACCCGAAGGCTCTCGCCTCGGTGTGGCACACGCTGGTCATCGCGATCACGATCATGATCGTTCAGAACCTGGTCGGCCTGCTGATCGCCCTCGGTGTGAACTCGAAAATCAAATCGCGCAATGTGCTTCGCGTGATCTTCTTCGCCCCCGCCGTGATCACTCCGGTGGCGACGGGCTACCTCTGGCAGAACCTGCTCGGTCAAAAGGGTGCCGTCAACGAGTTCCTCTCGTTCTTCGGCGTGCCGCCCACCACCTGGCTGGGCGATCAGAGCACAGCGATCTGGGCCATCTGCGTGGTCATCATCTGGCAGTTCGCCGGCTACTCCATGGTGATCTTCCTCGCCAACCTGCAGGGCATCCCTCGAGAGATCATCGAGGCCTCGATGGTCGACGGCGCGGGCCCCATCCGCCGCTTCTGGAGCATCGTGCGGCCCGAGCTGGCGCCCTCCATCACCATCAACCTGATGTTGTCGATCATCGGCGGCCTCAAGATCTTCGACCAAGTGTGGGTCATGACGGGCGGCGGGCCGGGTGGCTCCACCGAGACGATGTCGACCTTCTTGTACAAGAACGCCTTTCAGTTCGGCGACTTCGCCTACGGCATCGCGATCGCCGTCGTGCTCGCGATTCTGGTCGGCATCATTTCCGGAGGCCAGTTCGTCATACTCGGCCGTCAGAATCGTGGGAGCAAGTAATGCAGCGCTATACCTGGAAAACGGGCATCCTCGAGGCCGTGATGATACTCACGGCGGTCGTCTTCTTCATTCCGCTGTACGTATTGATCGTCACCGCTCTCAAAGAGCCGAACGACCCGGGCGGCTCGCTCGCCCTGCCGGCCAAGGTCACGCTGCAGAACTTCGCCGATGCCTGGAACCAGGGGCATCTGGGCAACGCACTCGGCAACAGTGCCATCGTCACGATCTGCAGCGTCGTCATTCTCATCGTGTTCTCGTCGCTCGCGGCCTACCCACTCGCGCGGATCACCAAGCGCTGGTCGAAACTGGCGTTCATCGGCTTCATGATCGGCTTGCTGCTGCCCTTTCAGCTCGCGCTCATTCCGCTTTATCAGACCATGCGCGACCTGCACCTGCTCGGCACGGTCTGGGCCCTGGTGCTGTTCTACGCCGGGTTGCAGATGCCGTTCTCGATCTTCTTGTACACCGGCTTTCTGCGCGCCCTTCCGATCGAATACGAAGAGGCGGCCGCCATCGACGGCGCCGGCCTCTTGACCACGTTCTGGCGCGTGCTGTTTCCGCTGCTGCGCCCGATCACCGGCACGGTGGCGATCTTGAACGTCATCACCATTTGGAACGACTTCCTCACCCCTCTGCTCTATCTGAGCGGCAGCGGTCAACAAACGGTTCCCGTCGCGATCTACGCTTTCGTCGGCCAGTACGTGTCGCAATGGAACCTCGTGTTCGCCGGCCTCATCATCAGCATCTTCCCGATCTTGCTCGTGTACTTCCTGCTTCAGAAGACCGTTATTCAAGGCTTCGCCAGCGGCCTCAAAGGCTGACCGCTTCGGCGAGAACGGCTCGAGCGTCAGTTCGGGCATCCCCATCACAAAGGAGACAATCACATGCGCTACAAAGTTGTAGGCGCCCTAGCGGCGAGCACCCTGCTCATCGCTGGTCTGGCGGCCTGTTCGAACGACACCGGCAGCTCCAGCAGCTCCGGTGGCTCAAGCACCGTCACCTGGGCCCTTCTGACCAGCGAGAAGCCGGCGGCCGACGTCGTCAAGGCAGCGTACGAAAAGGCGAATCCCGGCGTGACGATCAACTACACCGTCTCTGACGTCGACAACTACCAGACCACCACCCGCACGCAGCTGTCGAGCGGCACCGCACCCGACGTCATCTACACGTGGGCAGGTGATGGCAACCCGATGGCCATGACAGTCGTTCAGAAGGCCGGCCTCATCGTCGACCTGTCGAATGAACCGTTCGCCTCGAAGATCCCGACGGGCATCGCACCGGTCACCTCGATCGACGGCAAGACCTATGTCGCACCCATTACCTTCTCGGGCATCGGCGCCGCCTACAACCAGACGGCGATGGATGCCGCGGGCCTGAAGGCACCCACCACCTGGACCGAGCTGATGGCCTTCTGCGGCACGGCGAAGTCGATGGGCAAGTCGGCCTTCGCGCTCGCCGCCGGCACCCCCTGGAACACGCAGTTGATTCCCTACGCGCTGACCCCGACCCTGGTCTACGGCCCGAACCCCGACTTCGCGGCTCAGATGTCGGCAGGCAAGGTCACGTTCGCCGACAGCGAGTGGAAGACCGCCTTCGACAAGTACAAGCAGATGCAAGATGCCGGCTGCTTCCAAGACGGTGACCTCGGTACGTCGTACGAAGATGCGCTGAAGCTCGTCGCAACCGGTGACGCCTTCGGTTCGGTGCAGGTCAACTCCTCGATCGCCGCCATGCAGCAAGACGCCGCAAGCGGAACGCAGTTCTCCTACCTGCCGATGCCCGCCAACGACAACGCGACCTCGACCCGCATGGCCGGTGCCGTCGGTGCCTCGTACGCGGTGAACGCCTCGTCGAAGAACCAGGCCGCAGCTATCAAGTTCATCGACTGGCTCGCCTCTGATGAAGGATCGTCGGTCTACGCGACGGCCGTTGCCGGTATCCCCGCCATTCCGAGCACCACGTTCAAGGCCGACCCGCTGCTGGCGACCTTCATCCAGTTCCAGACCGACGGCAAGACCGACCCGTTCATGGATCAGCTGTGGCCGAACTCGAAGGTTCAGCAGGTTCACTTCGAGGTTCTGCAGCAGTTGCTCGCCGGATCGCTGAGCTCGACTGACGCTCTGAAGCAGATGGATGCCGCTTACGCCGAGGGTGAAGGCTAAGCATCCACTCGGGGAGGGTCTGGTTCGCTCTCTCGAACCGGGCCCTCCCTTATTCATCGCAACTTCGTCATTCTTCGCAACACCTCGACTTCCTACACCTCACACTGAAAGAAGCATTGTTCCCTCATGTTTGAAGAACTCGTTCGTCGCTTCGAATCTCCGGCTCTCTCGTACGGCCCGGTGCCACTGTGGTGGTGGAGCGGAGAGAAACTCGAACCCGCGCGCCTTCGCTGGCAGATGGAACAGCTGGTTGCGCAGAACGTTCGCCAGGCCGTTGTCATGAACCTCGCACCGACTGGGCCGCTCTACGGTGCGCTGGCCGACGACCCCGCGTTCATGTCTGACGAATGGTGGATACTGTTCGAAGGCGCCTGCCGCGACGCCGACGAACTCGGGTTTCAGATCTGGTTGTACGACCAGATCGGCTTCTCGGGGGCGAACATTCAAGGTCACCTCGTGGCCGCAGACCCGAGCCTCGCCGGCCAATCACTCGGACAGGTACGTCTACCCGTCGACGGCGAGGTGAGTCTCGCCGCACCGGAGGGCTCGACCGCACTCGCTGCGTGGTATGTCGGCCCCGGCGCCACGACCTCGGTCGCCGTGACGCTGCGCGGCAACGAAGCGGCCTTCAGTGCTGAGGGCGGCGAACTCGTCGTCGCGTTCGCCGCCACCCGTGGCTTCGACTACTTCTCGAGCGCGGCGTCGGCCGCCCTCATCGACGCGATCTTCGGCGCCTATTCCCGCCATGTGGGCCAGTGGTTCGGCACCGCCATCGGCGGGGTCTTTCAAGACGAGCTGCCCGACATGCCGAGCTGGTCGAGTTCGTTCGCTCGCGAATTCGAGGGCGAGCACGGGTACGAGCTCGTGACGTTGCTGCCCGCGCTCTGGGGCGACCCCGTGTTCGAGAACTCCGATCGCGAGGCAGGTACCGTGCGTGTCGACTACCACCGCACTCGTGCTCGGCTCGGCGAAGAAGCCTTCTTCACTCCTCTCGCCGAGTGGCTCGCGAGCGCAGGCCTCGAGTGCGGATTCGACCAGCAGAGCCCCGCCCGCGAGGGTGACCCGGTGGGCGCCACCCGCCTCTACGGCGACTACCTCGCCACCCATTCGCAGTACGGCATTCCCGGCAGCGACCACTGGGGTGACTCGAAGATCCACAGCTCGATGGCGCACGCGAACGGTCACGAGCGGGTCTGGATCGAGTCGTTCCACTCTTCTGGCTGGGGCGGAACCCTCGAAGAGACCTACGACTGGCTGAGCCCGTACTTCCGCCGGGGCGCCAACCTCTACGACCCGCACGCTGTCTACTACTCCACCCGCTCGGGGTGGTTCGAGTGGGCACCGCCGTCGACGTGCTGGCGTCAACCGTATTGGCCCGCCTATGGTGAGTTCGCTCTGGCGATCGCCCGCATTTCGTCGACGCTGACGATGGGGGTGCACCGGGCATCCACTGTGCTGTTCTACCCGACCGAAAGCGCCCAGTTCGATGTGACGGTGGATGGCCGTGACCTCGGTGACACGCGATCGACAGCTCATTACCACGAACTGAACGGCGCCACCTCGTGGTTCGCCGAGCGACGCGGCCTGCTCGAGACGGCCGGCATCGACTACGATATTCTGGGCAGCGATACCGTTGCCCACGCGCTCATCATCGACGGCGAACTGGCCATCGGCACCGGGCGTTTTCGCAACGTCGTTCTGCCCGACGTGCGTGTGCTGGGTGCCGCAACGGCTCGGGTGCTGCTCGACTTCGCGGCCGCCGGAGGGGTTCTGGTGGCGAGCGGCAGTGTGCCCTCGGTCTTCAGCGGCGCCAGTCCGGCCGAAGCGGATGCGCTCGCGGCCGAATTCGGCGCGGCCCTGGCGAGCGGCTCCCTCACGCAGACGGCTGGGCCGGCCGACGTGGCGCAAACCCTCGTGCCTTCACGCGTCGAGGTGATCGCCGACGCCCCCACCATGTTGCGTTCGGTGGGCGACGCACACGTGATCGCGCTGATCGCTCACGACGAAAAGACCGGCACGGTTCAGCCTCTGCTGCCCGGTTTTGAAGACTCGGCCTGGGTCGAGGGCGGCGGCAGCTTCAATTGGAAGATCTACTGGCATCAGCTGAGCACAAACGGCTACACCTTTCTGCCGCCCACCGGTCGCACGTTCTCTGCTCGGGTGACCGGGCTCGGCGACGCGCCGCTGACCGTTCAGCAATGGGATCCGCGCACCGGCTCGCGCTACGCGGTGCCCTTCACGCACGCGAAGGGTGAGATCACCGTCGACGCCGAGTTCACCAGTGGGTCGCTCGAGTTTCTCGTGATCGCACCCGAGCTGCCCGAACCATCGGCGACGCGGGTCGGAGGCCTCGAGAGGTCGATCGCGCTCGACGGCGAGTGGAGCGTGCTGGCCGAATCGACGCTCGACAACCAGTGGGGTGACGTCGGGCCGGTCGCCGACACTGGCATCATTCCGGTGCAGGTGTGGGAGTTCGAGCACGAGACCGATGAGGCCGGCGCTGATGGCGCCGCCGCTCCTTCCGGCTCTCTGGCCGGCTCGACCGCCGTCACCGCCACCTTCGGCCCCTTCGCCGAGGTGAGCGGCCCCGGCCTCGACGCCGACTGGCAGCACGCCGTCTGGTCGCTCTCCCGCGGCATCCAGAACGACATCGTGCACGACGAAAGCCTCGGCCCGAACGGCTACGTTCCAGAAGAATTCGTGAGCTGGCCGGATGCCCGCGCCGGTGAGGTCTATCGCCTGCGCGCCACCATCACCATCCCCGATGTTGATGGCCTCACCCTCGTGGTGGGCAGCAACGCCGATCGCCGCGTGCTGCTGAACGGCGCAGAAGCACCCGTCTCGGGCGACGGCTACCTCAGCCATACCCCGGTCAGCGCCAGCGCCACGACCGCGCTCGAAATCGAGTTCACCGCACTCTCCGACCGACCGCTGCGTGCGTACTTTGCGCTCGCCTCCGACACCGACGCGTTTCAGCGCCCCGAGTGGATCGTGCCGACCGACGCGTTCGCCCGTTCAACAGGAGTCTCGTTCACCACGACCTTCGAGGTCGACGGCACCGAAGCAGACACGCGCATCCAGGTGTCGAGCGAAGCGCCCACGATCATCCTCGTCAACGGAACAGAGGTCGGCCGCCAAGGTGACTTCGACCCCTACAGTGTGAAGCGCTTCACGCGGGTGCATCCCTACGACCTGCGAGCGGTACTGCGCACTGGCACCAATGTCATCGAGGTGAACTGCGTCGACGTCGGGCGCCCTGTCGCCCTGCGTCTCGATTCGGTGCCGCGCCCTGCCGGCGGTCTCGGCATCGCTACCGGCACCGACTGGAACGCGACACGCGAGGGAGCATCGGTGCCGCTCGCGCTGCGCAAAGAACAGTTCGAAGACCCGCGCTACGGCTGCATCGTGCCCAGACCGCACCCGCTGCAGGCCGCAACCTGGCTCGAAACCGAGGCGGCGAGCGACACGGTCGTGAGGCTGGTTCCGGATGCCCGGCCGGCCCCCGGGCGCACCGAACGCCTCACGTTTCTGGTGCCCATTGGTGCGACGAGTATCACGGTGCCGACGGTTGTACCGTTCGAGGCGCAGGCTGCTGCCGGGTCATCCGCAGGCCTCGTTCTCGATCGCGAGGGAAGCACTCTGCGCCTGGCCACTCCCGCTCGCGCGGGGCAGCGCATCACGCTGGTGTTCTCGCCCGCCGACGGGCGCAGGGCGGGGGCGCTGGTTGATGGGCCGCTTGTGGTCGTCACCGAAGAGGCGTCGGCCGAGCTCGTTCCGTGGTCGGAGCTCGGGCTGGGCTCCCTGGGCGGTGCCGTGCACTACCGGCGTACCATCGCCGCCTCGGTGTCGGGCTCGACAGGCGCGGCGCCCCGCACCGTGCTCGATCTCGGAGTGGTTCGAGGCACCGCGAGCATCCTCATCGACGGTGAGCCCGTGCAAACGCTGTTTGCCGGGCCGTGGGTCGCCGACATCACCGATTTTGTCTCCACCGGTTCCGCACACGAACTCACCGTGACCGTTCGCGGCACGCTTGCTCCGTACGTGCAGTACGCTTCCCCCACGTCTGCTGTGATGGCGGGGCAGACCGTGCACGGGCTGTTCGGGCCGGTAAGGCTCGAAACGCGCGCGGCACGGTAGGCGGGGCGGCGGCAGTGAGGCGCAGAGAGGTCGGGCGGGAGACGGTCGACGATGATGAGGGGAGAGTGCGATGGCGGCAGTGAGTGTACGTGATGTGGCGGCACTGGCCGGGGTCTCTCTGGGAACGGTGTCGAATGCGCTGAACCGGCCCGATCGGGTATCGCCGAGCACGCTGTACCGCGTGCAGGAGGCGATCGACAAGCTGGGATTTGTGCGGAACGATGCTGCGCGGCAGCTTCGAGCAGGGCGAAGCCGGAGCATCGGCCTCGTGGTGCTCGATATCGGCAACCCGTTCTTCACCGATCTTGCCGAGGGGGCTGAAGACCGGGCATCCGAAGCCGGTTTTGCGCTGCTTCTCGGCAACAGCCACGGCACTGTGGCTCGCGAAACCGCCCATCTTGCCCTGTTCGAAGAGCAGCGGGTGCGCGGAATGCTCATCTCACCGGTCGCCGACATTTCGCCCCAGGTCAGGCGGCTGCGGTCGCGCGACATTCCGACCGTTCTGGTCGACCGGGCGATCTCTGACGAATCGTTCTCGTCGGTGTCGGTCGACGACGTGGCGGGCGGCACGCTCGCGGTCTCGCATCTGCTCTCGACCGGGCGCCGCCGCGTCGCCTTCGTGGGCGGGCCTACCCGCATTCGGCAGGTTTCTGATCGACTCGAAGGCGCCGGCAACGCGATCAGTGTTGTGAACGGGGCAACTCTCGAAGTTCTCGGTACGCAGTCGCTCACCGTGCTCGAAGGGCGGCGAATCGGCGAGCTGATCGTCAACCGCGCCCCCCGTGACCGGCCCGATGCCATCTTCGCCGCGAACGATCTGCTCGCGACGGGCCTTCTGCAAGGGCTGACCATGCTGGGCAGACTGCGCGTTCCCGACGACATCGCCTTGGTCGGGTACGACGACATCGCGTTCGCCTCGGCGACCGTGGTGCCATTGACCTCGATTCGTCAGCCCAGCGGGATGCTCGGCAGAACGGCTGTCGACCTGCTGCTGGCCGAGTCAGAAAACCCCGAAGGCCACCAGCCGCAGCAGGTCGTGTTCGAGCCTGAGCTTGTCATTCGCGATTCGACCGTCGCGCAGCAGTAGCGCCTCGCGTCGCCTCCGCAGAGCCGTCTGAGCACCAGCGGACGGGCCTGGCCGCGCGTTAGCAACGTGCTGGCCCAGGCCGCTCAGCGAGTCAAGCTTCAGGTACGGTTGCGCTTGTTTCCGAGTTCAATCGAGTCGCCTGCGCTGCCGGTCTTCTCGCTTCCGACGGGCCGTCATCGATCTCATCGATCATGATGCCTCGCGTTTCTCGGCTGGTCAGTGAACTGATAGCCGCGATCACCAGGCACAATGCGGCGAAGATCGCGACCGGAATCCATCCATTAAGTCCCGTCCCTGCGATTGCGAAGCTGATGGTCGGTGCAAAACCCGCGAGCAGATATCCCAGCTGTGTGCCCACCGCGACACCCGAATAGCGGATGGATGTCGGGAACATCTCGGTGTACATCGGGAGTTGGAGTGCTTGGCCCGCCATGATGAAAATGTTCCCGAGGAGCGCAACAACGCCGACAAGAAGCAGGTTTCCCGTGTTCACGGCGAGGAATAGCGGAAACATCATCCCTGCGCCGATGATGAGGCCACCTGCAAAGACTGGCCGACGCCCGATCTTGTCGGCCAGAATTGCCCAGAATGGGATGGAGAACGTGCTTAACAGCCCCGTAGCGAGTGAGACACCCAAATAGGCGCTCGGCGAGATATGCGCTGTATTCGTTGCGTAGAAGAGGACGAATACGGCCACGATGGAGCCTGGCGCAGCCATCAGGCAGCACAGCACCACCCGGATGAGGTTGGGCCAATACTCGACAAAGAGCCTCCGCAGCGGAAACTTCTCAAGCTGTCCGTCCTTCTTGGCTTCAATGAAGGCCTCAGAATCCCGAAGCGTTCGGCGCACCAGAATGACAATCAGAGTCCACACGGCGCTGAGAAGAAACGGAACCCGCCAACCCCACGAGAGGAGTTGATCAGTGGGCAGGGCAAGAATGGGAATGAAGAGAAGTTGCCCCAACGCAGTACCCACACCCGTGCCGACATTCACCCAGCTGACGAAGAATGCTCGACGTTTGCTGGGTGCATGTTCCATTGTCAGTGTGCTTGTGCCCGCCTGTTCACCTGAGACGAAGAAGCCTTGGCCCAGGCGGAGGATCACCAACAGAATCGGCGCCGCAAACCCGATTGTCTGATACCCGGGAAGGCACCCGATCAGGAACGTTGCAGTGCCGATCCCGATCATCGTCAGCAGCGTCACTTTCTGTCTGCCGATCCGGTCACCGAGCGGACCGAGCACGAAGGCGCCGATCGGTCGCGCGATATAGGCGACGCCGAATGTCGCAACTGATCCGATGCTCGCCAACGCCGGATCGGTGGCCGGGAAGAACACCTTACTGAAAATCACTGCAGAGACGATTGCGTACATCGTAAAGTCGAGATATTCGAATGCGGTGCCCAGGAAGCTACCGAACGCGGCTCTCCTCGCCATTCGCACGTTTCCTGCTGAAGATATTGACATCGTTGTCTTCCTTATTCGTAGATGGCTATTCATTCTTTTTCGTGGACAGGCCACGTGAGCGGCTGACCGTCGGCGCTCTCGGGCGGCACTCTGTATTCAGCGCCGCCCGAGACACACGATCAGATTCCGCCGAGGAGGGTGTCTGCCGTGCGGAGCCGCTCGGCTTCGGTGGCGTAGCGGGAGCGGGCCGTGACGACCAGGTCGCCGGCGAGTTGTTGTGCAGAGGCGACGGCGCCCTCGCCGAGACCTTCGATCCACGCTTCGGGAATGTCGGAGCTCAAGGCCCCGCAGAGCGCACCCGTCATGCTTGCGATGGTGTCTGCGTCCCGACCGAAGTTAGCTCCGTATTCCACCGCGGTGCGTACGTCGCCGTTGGCGAGAACGGCGAGCGCAAACGCTGCAGGAACCGTCTCCAGTGAGTCGCAGAAGAGCGGCCGTTGGAAGCGGTGGTGGTATTCGGACCGGAACTCAGCGTAGTCTTTGGCCTCGGATGCGAGTTGCACAGCTTCCAGGAGGACGTCTCGAAACGCTGTTCCGCTGGTATGCCGAATGACCTTCACAGCCGCTTCGATAGCAGACCCGATAGATGCACCTGGCAGCAGCGCTGCCGCGATCGCCGCGGCCAGCGCTGCCGCAGCGTCGGTGCAGTGGTCGACTTCATTCACATGGATCAAGCCGGCGAGTTCATACGCTTGCGCGGCGGCATTCTCGGGCTGGCCTGCATTCACCAGCGCCACAGGCCAAATACACATCGCCGAGCTCGTCGACGCCATGTTCCCAACCGCGACATCAGCGGGGCGATACCCGAGTTCGAGCTTCGTCACGAGATGCAGAACCGAGACGAAAAACATATTCCGCTTGGCGCGAATTTCAGGCTGATGCTGAAGGATCTGCGCTGCCCATTCGTCAGAGGTTGCGAATCCGCCGGTCGCGTGAAGCGACTCCGCGAGAATCGTAGCCATCAGGCTGTCATCGGTGCCGTCGCCTTCGAATTCGGTCACCCAACCGAACTTGGTATCGATTTGCTCGGGGGTCAGCCCTTCGGTCGGTGTCCCCATCGCGTCGCCGACGCGGGCCGCGGCGACGACGTTGAAGAATCGTTGGTTGATCGGGTCGTGGGTCACGCCGTTCTCCTTTTTTTGGTGGTCGTTATGGTTGTGTACGGTGCTCTCTGCGGCTGCACCACTCGAGGTACAGTGCACGTCAATCAGGTCGGATCAGTCCAGTAGCGACATACGCGGATTGCGCGTCTTCGGTGATCAGAGCCCCGGCGAGCAACACAGCCTCCGCCGGTGCAAGACTGGCAACGCTGACACCGGCAGCGAAGTCTGTGTAGAACTGGACAGTGGGCGGAAGCGTTCCGAGAATGACCGCGCCGGGCACGGATAGCAATTCGCTCACCTGCTGGATGGCGATGTCTGCCCGACCGTCGAAGAGCGCTGTCGCGGTGAAGCCTTTGTCTAGTACCGTCGCTTTCGCGTCGATTTCAGCTCGGATCCCGAGCCGGTCCAGTAGGCCAGCGAAGTAGATGCCGCTTGCGCCCGATCGTGAGTACGCAACCGAGCGGGCGCCACGAAGCGTGGTGATGAATTCGTCTGCGGTCGTGAACGAGCTATCGGTTGATGCGTCGGTTACCGCGACCCCTATACCGGATCGGGCGACCGCGCTGACACTGTCCGGGCGGATATGTCCACTGTCGGCGAGCTGCTGGACTGTCCCCGTGACGCCAAGAAGGACGTCGAAAGGCTCACCGTCATTGATCACGTTGAGCAGAACGGATGTGGGCTCGAAAACGGTGTCGACCTGAATGCCCGTGTTCGCTGTGAAGGCGGGCAGAATGTCACTGATCAGCGCCTGTTGGGTGGCAAGGCCGCTGAGAAGGCGGAGCCGTGTCGTTGGGTTTTTGTTCATCGGTTGTCCTTGATCGTGGCTGTTGTGCGCCCGCTGTGGGCTTGAGTCAAGAGAAAGATGTGTGCGGTGTGTTCGATCTCTTCGATCGTGTCTAGGGCTGATTGCAGTGTCGTTCCCGCAGCGACGGGGCCGTGATTTTGCAGCAGCATCGCCGCGTTGGTCGCCGCGAGTTTCTCGATTGTGGCGGTCATAGTGGTGTCTCCCGGACGGAAACGGGGCACCAGCGGAAGGCTTCCGACGCGCATTTCGAAGTAGACCGTGAGCGGCGGGAGGGTGGAATCGGGGTGCAGTCCGGGAAGGCAGGAGACCGCGGTTGCGTAGGTGGAGTGGGTGTGAACGACGGCGCCGAGTTCGGGGCGGATGCGGAGGATCGCCGCATGAATGAATGCTTCCTTTGACGGTTTGCACTGCGTGATCGCGGTGCCGTCAGGGTCAATTTCTGCGATCTCGTCAGGTTGCACAGTGCCTAGACTCGACCCGGTCGGGGTGATGAATATCCGGTCGCCTGAACGCACGGACAGGTTGCCGGTGCTTCCGTGCGTCAGTCCGCGGCTGTAGATCGAACGGGCCGTCTCAACGATTTGGTCTCGAGGGTGGGTCATGTGGTCTCCTGTGTGACTGCACGCACCAGCAGGTCTCTGTCTCCGAAGTTGCCCGACTTGAGCAGGATTGCGATGTCGTCGTCGACGTGGATCCAGGGCACACCTGCGGCGGCTTCGCGCCCGATGATGCCAGTACGCAAGTGGAGGGCGTCGACCACAGCACCGGAGGTCTCTCCGCCGGCGGAGATGATCCGTTTCACTCCGCGCTCCGCTAGCCCGACCGCGATATCGGCGGTTGCACGTTCGGTGATTTCTGCCGAACGTGCAACACCGAGCACTCGCTGCACGATGCTGAGTTCCTCCGCCGGGCGCGACGAGTAGATCAACGCCGGTTCGTTGGGGATCAGGCGATCGAACCAGGCCAGGGCGGAGTCTGCGAGAACGGCCGGGTCAGGCGTGGCGAGGATGTCCAGCTCGTACCACGGCAGGCCCGCTCCTTTGAAGGCATCGATCTGGGCAAGTGTCGCTGCTGAGCAACTACCGGCGACTACCGCCGATCTCGTCGGTAGCCGCCGCACGGCTGCGCCCCCGCTGTCGGTCGCCAGATCACGGGCTATTGCGCCGATCAGCCCGGCCGAGCCCGCCGTCAGCTTCTCATTTCTGATGACGCTTGCGATTGTCGCCAGGTCGGCGTCGTCGATGGCGTCGGCGACGAAATACGTAGTGCCTGCGACGTTGGAGCCGGTGAGCAGCCGGCGGAGAGCGATCTCCCCGCTGCGCACTGCCCCGTAGTCGAGCGAAGCGATCGGGTGCCGTGTTTGCGCTGCGAGCAGTCGTGGCACAAAGGAGTCGCGCATCGGTGTCAGCGGATGGTCGCGCATGTGCGATTCGGAGAGCAGTCGGTCACCGACGAACAGGTAACCACGATAGACAGTGCGCCCGTGACCCGGCGCTGCAGGCGTGGTCACCACCGTTTCCGCATCCAGCATCGCAGCGAGTGCGTCGAGCACAGGGCCGATGTTTCCGTCTGCGGTGGAGTCGAACGTGGAGCAGTATTTGAAGTAGAACGATTCCGCACCTTCTCGTCGAAGGGCGTGGGCGGCATTCAGCGTCTGGGCGACTGCGTCTCGCGCAGGCACCGAACGAGTCTTCAATGCGATGACGTGCGCATCTACATCCCGAACCTGTGAGTCGATGTCGGGTACACCGAACGATAGCGCCGTGCGAAGTCCGCCGTCACGGCAGGCGCTGGCGGCGTCCGTTCCGCCGGTGACGTCGTCGGCGATGATGCCGATCATGGCGCCCGCCTCAGAGTGGCGTCGATGCTTTCGGCCGCCGCTGTCGGCCCGCTGATCACGCGCTTTCCAGTGGCCGATGCCAGTTCGCCGGCAACCGTCGAGAGGGAGTATTGGGCGAGGAGCACGGCGTCGTGATCGCCTGCAGCGGCGGAGGCCAGCACGTCGAGGAGGGCTGTCGTGTTGCCGAGAGCGGCATACTCAGCGGCGTTGGCAACGACTCGGCTTTCGATATCAGCTGAAACACCCGCAGCGGCCAGGGTTTCCGTCAGCCGCCGCACGGTGTCGTCGCGAGCGCTTTCTAGTGACGCGAGTACGAGAACGGTGCGGTAGCCGCCGGCGATGACCTGCTCGAATGCGGCGTCGTCGGGAGGGAGCACCGGGATTGTTGCAGTGGTCCGTCGTGCGACAGCGCCGTACTGGGAGCAGGTGAGCAGTACCGAGTCTGGCTTCTCAAGAAGGGCGTGCGCGATCAAACGCTGCATCCGCTCCTCGAGCTGCGGCGTCACTGTGCCTGCCATTTGCGCATCGGAGAGCAGGCGATCGTCGACGATGTTCCACACCCGCGCGGTGGGGATCCGCTCGAGGATGGCTGCCGTCGCTGCCGGGATCGCCGTTGGCGTGGCGCTGATAAGCGCGATGAGAGGTTCGTTGGTCATGCTGTCTTCGCTCCTACGCTGCCGCCGATGGACTCGATCCACGTCAGTCCGTCGATCGTGTTGGTGGCCGGCCGGTATTCGCAGCCGATCCAGCCGGTGTAGCCTGCGCGAACGATGCTGGAGAGCACATTCGGGTAGGCGATTTCGCCAGTGCCAGGTTCGCCTCGTCCGGGGTTATCAGCGACTTGGACGTGTGAGATGAACGGGTGAAGGTCGTTGAATCGTTCGATGAGATTTCCCCGGTCGACCTGTGCGTGATAAACGTCGAAGAGCACTCCGACCACGTTCGGGTTGACGGTGCGTGCAACGTCGGCGGCCGCCTCGAAAGACTCGACGGCGAAGCCCGGAACGTCGCGTTTGTTGATCGCTTCGAGCACGAGGCCCAGTCCGGTCGCCTCGGCTTGCTCCGCGGCCCAGGCGATGTTCTCTGTGTACAGGGAAACCGTGTCGCTCGCTGAGACACCCGATGGGCGAACTCCCGCCATGATGTGAACCAACCTGGCGTCGAGAGCAGTTGCATACTCGAGCGCGCGTTGTACCCCATCACGGAATTCGTCTTCGGCCCCGGCGACAGCTGCTGCACCATTCTGGGTCGGTGAACCCGTCGGGCCGGCCGGAGTGTTGATCAGTACTTGCGTCAGTCCGGCATCGGTGAGCCGACGCTTGAGCTCAGCAGAATCGAACTCATATGGCGAGGCGTATTCGACCCCTGTGAATCCGGCGTCCGCGGCGGCATCGAATCGTTCCAAGAACGGCAGCTCGGTGAACAACCACTTCAGGTTCGCCGCCAGCCGTAGCCGCCCGGCGCTGGTTTCGACGATCATCGGAGCGCCACCTGAGCGGCGAGTTGGTCACGGTTCACACTGTGAGGGATCTCTTGCCCGTTGAGCGCTGCCAAGACAATATCGGCTGCAATCAGACCGGAACGGCTGCGAGCTTCGTGGGTCGCTCCGGCGACATGTCCGGTGGTGATGGCTCCGGGAAGACCGATCAGCGGCGAGTTGGTCGGCAGAGGTTCGGTTTCATAGACGTCGAGTCCGGCTCCGCCAAGGCGACCCGACTGGATCGCGTAGGCCAGTGCATCTTCATCGATGAGTCCGCCGCGGGCAGTGTTGATGATCACGGCGTTCGGTTTGGTGCGCGACAGCGCGTCGGCGTCGATGAGGTTCTTGGTGGTCGAGTCCAGAAACAGGTGCAGGGTGATGAAGTCCGATTCGGCCAGCAGGTCGTTCAGATTGACTCGCAGAACGTTGTTCGCGTGTCCGAACTCTGCGTCGAAGTACGGGTCGTAGGCGATGACTCGCATCCCGAACGCCTGTGCAAGGAGCGCGACAGTCTTGCCGATGGATCCGAGGCCGACGATCCCGAGAGTAGAACCGAAGAGTTCCCGACCGGACCGTTGACTCCAGCGTCCTGCGGTCACCTCAGCCATGTTGGCCGGCACGTCACGGGCCGCAGCCAGCATCAACGCGAAAACATGCTCGGCGACCGCCTGGCGGTTGGCGCCAGGGGTGATGCACACCGCAATTCCGCGCCGCGAAGCCGCCTCGACGTCAACACTGTCATAGCCGACGCCGGTGCGTGCGATGACTTTCAGATTCGCAGCGGTGTCGATCAATTCAGCGGTGAGCGGTTGAGTGCCTGCAATGATGGCATCCGCTTCGCTGAGGGCCTCGGCAAACGAGTCGGGTTCGTCGGAGGGTTTCGGAATGAACGCCACCCGCGCACCGGCGCGCCTCAAGCGGGTGTCGACCTCTCCGCCGGCCTTCAAAAATGTCGTTGTGATGAGCACGCTGGGGGTACGCGAATCGGTCACCAGACTCCTCCTTTGTAGTCATCGGCGGTGAATACTCCGCCATAGTGCTGGGGATCCGGGGCGTCGGGCACCTCGGAGCTGTAATCTGCCGCATCGTCTTGCGGCTGGTAACCGAGTAGGCGCCATGAGCGAGTACTGTCCCACCAGGCGTCTCGGTTCGCCGACGACCCGTAGGAGACGACGTATCCGATGCCGTCCGCCTCGATCGACCGCGCAAAGAGCTGAATGCTGTCTCGGGGGCTCAGCCACAAAGCCAGCTGGCGGCGATCGGTCGGACGCTCGCGGAAAATTCCGATGCGCACGGAGACGACTTCCAACCCCCACTTGTCGTGATAGAGCCGTCCGAGGGCTTCCCCGTACACTTTCGACGCACCATAGTGAGTGTCGGGTCGCGGCGGGGCGTCTTCGTCGATCGGCTGACCGGCCGGGTAGAAGCCGACGACATGGTTGGAGCTCGCGAATACGACTCGCCGCACGCCGGCTCGTCGCGCGGCCTCGTACACGTTGTACGTACCGATAATGTTCGAGTCGAGTATCTCAGCGAAGTCGGATTCGTCGGCTTTACCACCGAGATGCACGATCGCATCGATTCCAGCGGCCGCAGCGGTGAGGGTATCGAGGTCTGCCAAGTCGCCGACGACCACTTCCTCGTTTTCGTATAGCTTGTCTGACGCCGCAGTGCGTTGGTAGAGCACGACTCGTTCATATCTGCTGCTGAGCCCTTCGCGAATGACAGCCGCCATTCGACCCGCCGACCCGGTGTACAGAACCTTCATGCTTCCTCCGATTCGTCGCAGTTGAACTCAGCGTGTGCGATGCTGCGGTCGACCTCGCCGTTATCGTCGGCGAAGAAACCGATATGTGCTCGTTGAGCTTGGATCCGAGTGAACTCAGTACCGTTCGCATGAAGCGGAACGTCATGGCCAGGGATGAGGAGCCCATTGGTGTCTCGGAGAACGGATTTCAACCGTTGGATGCTGCGGCGGCTGGCAGCCTCATCCATGGTGGAATCAACCTCGAGCGTGTTCAGTTCGTAAACGTTCTTGACGGCGTCGCCTGCGAAAATGTACGTTCCCGTCGTCGTTTCCGCGCTGAACGCCAGGTGCCCGGGAGTATGTCCGGGGCTGGCGATGACGTTGACGCCGGGGAGAACTTCAGACCCTGGATGCATTCGGCCGATGTGATCGCCCCGCCTCACGAGCTCCTGAATGTGCAGATCAGGAATGAACGCGGTTCCTGCTGGCAGCGTTGCTGCCCATGCGAGCTCGTTCTCACCGACCCACGTCGTCGCGTTCGGGTACATGGTGAAATTGCCGACGTGGTCCCAATGAAGATGAGTGATCACAACATCGGTGATGTCGGCCGTCGTGAGGCCCACCCCGGCGAGACCCTTATGAATCAGGGAGATATAGGCTGGCGGCCCCGCGTCGATGAGAACACGTCGTTCGTCGTTTCGAAGAAGCCATATACTGCTCCATCCGAACGCACCATGTGAGTGTGACTTTCCCGGGAAACCATGAACGAGCGGAATCGCTGTATACATGATCAATTCCTACTCCCTCGTAGCTACTGCGCTTGGCGTATCCGGGTTTGCGATAGGCACGGCGTTCGATGACTTCGTTGCCCATTGAGAACTATACTATTGACAATAGTATAGCGCAAGCGAACGAGTCGCAAGCGCTGAGCCGACCATGCCGGTCACCTCAGGCTGCGCTCAATTGCGCCTTCGATGTGTGCACGCATCGCGTCGCCGGCGGCGTCAGCGTCTCGAGCTTTCAACGCGTCGAGGATCGCCTGGTGCTCCGGAACGGCTGCTGACAGTCCGGTGTGACCCATCTTGGAGAAGAGGCGAAATCGCTGGATTTGGCCACCCAACGCCTGGTATGCAGTCTCCAGAAATGGGTTTCCCGCCTGAGCGGCAATGAGCATGTGGAATTGGTGGTCGGCATTCCAATAGACGCCGAAAGTTTCGCTTTCATTGTCTGCTCTTGCCTCGGCGGCGGCAAAGTCGGAGACGGTTTGGTTGATCTCGTTCAGGAACTCCTGCGACACTCGCTTCGCTGCTTCTCCAGCAAGTTTCGGCTCGAGCAACAGGCGCGCATCCATCAGCTGCGCGATCTCCGCACGACTCATGATCGGTGCGACGCGGTACCCCCGAAGCGCTTCCCTCCTGACGAGACCAGTGTGTTCGAGCCGTGCCAGTGCCTCCCGAAGCGGCGTCTGACTGACGTTCAATTCCCGAGACAGAGCTCCGATATTGAGCGTCTCGCTAGGCGCGCGCGAACCATTCATGAACTGACCGAGAAGAACCTCGTACATCTGGTCGGCAATCGGCCGCCGGACTGGCGTGTACTCAGTCAACACTCCTCCTCGATTTGGCGCCGTTGAATGCGCAGGGTAAGCGTATCGCCCTGCGTCGAGCAGGGTCTGATCCTCGTGGGCCCGGCCTGTGGGTGGGCCATGCATTCCGCATTCACCGAGGATGGCAGGAGAGGCCCGGCGACCAGCAACCGAAACGGCCGATTGCCAGAAACACTCCGGCAACAACCCCGCACTATGCTCACACCATGGTTGACCTGTTCGCCGGATATGGCGCCACCCTTTTGCCCCGAAAACCCATCAAGGGGGCGAGCGCCTATGACGAGATGTTCCCCGAGCCAGACTCCTCATCGCCCGTCGAGGCGCGCGCCGCGTACAAAGACATTTACACAGCCCTTGCCCGCATGACCCAAGAAGAACTGCGCGGGCGAACGGATGCTCTGGCCAGTTCGTATCTCGCTCAGGGCGTGACGTTCGACTTCGCCGGCGAGGAGCGCCCCTTTCCGCTCGACGCGGTTCCCCGCGTCATCGAGCAGAGGGAGTGGGTGGGCGTCGAGAAGGGCATCAAGCAGCGCGTTCTGGCACTCGAGGCGTTTCTCGCCGACATCTACGGCTCGCAGAACGCCGTGCGAGACGGTGTCATTCCCGCTGGGCTCGTCAGTTCATCCAGTCATTTTCACCGGGAGGCCGCCGGAATCGTGTCGGCGAACGGCGTGCGCATCCAGGTCTCGGGCATCGACCTGATTCGTGACGAGAAGGGCGGCTGGCGGGTTCTCGAAGACAACGTGCGTGTGCCGTCGGGCGTGAGTTACGTCATCTCGAACCGCCGTGTCATGGCGCAGACGCTGCCCGAGCTGTTCGTCTCGATGCGGGTTCGGCCCGTTGGCGACTACCCGAACAAGTTGCTGCAGGCGCTGCGGGCGGCCGCGCCCGAGGGCGTCGAAGACCCCAACGTGGTGGTGCTGACCCCAGGGGTGTACAACTCGGCCTACTTCGAGCACACCCTGCTCGCGCGCCTGATGGGCATCGAGCTCGTCGAGGGCCGCGATCTGTTCTGCTCGGGCGGGCGGGTGTGGATGCGCACGACGGCGGGGCCGACGCGCGTCGACGTGATCTACCGCCGCGTCGATGACGAGTTTCTCGACCCGCTGCAATTCAGGGCCGATTCGATGCTGGGTTCGCCGGGCATCCTGCTCGCCGCGCGGCTCGGCAACGTCACCATTGCGAATGCCGTCGGAAACGGCGTGGCCGACGACAAGCTCGTCTACACGTACTTGCCCGATCTGATCAGGTATTACCTGTCGGAGGAGCCGCTGATCGCGAACGTCGACACCTGGCGCCTCGAAGACCCGGGGGCGCTCGAAGAGGTGCTCGACAGGCTCGACGAGCTCGTGGTCAAGCCGGTCGATGGTTCGGGCGGTAAGGGCCTCGTTGTGGGGCCGGCCGCATCGCCGAAAGAGCTCGAAGCGCTGCGCAAGCAGCTCATCAAAGACCCTCGAGGATGGATCGCGCAGCCGGTGATACAGCTGTCGACCATCCCGACCCTGGTCGAAGACGGCATGCGCCCGAGGCACGCCGACCTGCGACCATTCGCGGTGAACGACGGCAAAGACGTGTGGGTGCTGCCCGGCGGCCTGACCCGTGTGGCGCTGCCCGAGGGTGAGCTCGTGGTGAACTCGTCGCAAGGCGGCGGGTCGAAAGACACCTGGGTGGTGGGGTTCGCGGGCGGGTTCTCGCCGGTCGACGGCACCGCGGTCGCCGCGCAGAACATTCAGGGGCTCGTGGCCGATCAGGCGGCGAACACGCAGGCCGTTCCGACTGGCTCGGGTAAACACGCCCCCGACCATTCGCCCTACGACAAGCCGCGCTCGCACCAAGACCAGCAAGAGCAGCAGCAACAGCAGCGCGCCGCTCTCTTTCTCGGCGAGAGGTTGCTCGGCGAGAACGGCCCTTCCAGACGAGAGAAGCCGTTGCAGCGGCCGCTCTCGTCTGAAAACGCTTCTCTCGTCGCCACCGAAGGCGAGGCGGCCCCATGCTGAGCCGCATCGCCGAGTCGCTGTTCTGGATCGGGCGCTACATCGAACGCAGCGACGGCACCGCGCGCATCCTCGACGTGCATCTGCAGCTGCTGCTCGAAGACCCGTGGATCGAAGAGAACCTCGCCTGCCGTTCACTTCTGGCTGTCATGGGCAGCGAGATACCACCGGATGATCACGAATTAACCCGTGCCGACGTTCTGGCGATTTTGGCCGTCGACCGCACGCAACCGGCATCCATCGCTTACTCTTTGGGCGCCGCTCGCGAGAACGCACGGCGGGCCCGCGAGATTGTGTCGACCGAGCTGTGGGAGTGTCTCAACACCACCCGGGCGCGCATGCCGCGCAAGGTCGCCACCGAGAAGACGCACGAGTTCTTCGCCTGGGTGCGCGAGCGCTCGGCGCTCGCCGTCGGGATTCAGGAGTCCGCGGCATCCCGTGACGAAGCGTGGCACTTCTTCACCCTCGGGCGCTCGCTCGAGCGCGCCGACATGACCGCCAGGCTGCTCGCCACCCGCAGCCTCACCGAAGCCAGCGGACCCTCGTGGACCACGATTCTGCGCTCGTGCGGAGCTTACGAGTCGTACCTGCGCACCTACCGCGGCGTGCCGTCAGCCCGCAATGCCGCCGAGTTCTTGCTGCTCGACCGGCTCTTTCCCCGCTCGATTCTGTTCTCGGTGACCCGCGCCGAGCGGAGCCTGCGCGACATCGAACCGCGCAACACCCGGCTCGCAGTCACCGATCAGGCACAGCGCCTGCTCGGCCAGATTCGCAGCCAACTGGAGTACCGACCGATCATGGACATACTGCACGACCTGCCGCACCAGATGGATTTGGTGCAAGAGGCCACCAGCGAGGCATCCGAAGCCATTCGGCAGCGCTACTTTCCTACGAACACCGCTCCGAGCTGGGTGGGTGAGCACGTATGACCCGCCTCCGCATCCGCCACGTGACCGGGTATCGCTATGAAGGCGAGGTCGCTGCGTCGTACAACGAGGCGCGGATGCTCCCCGTTTCGTCTGAGGGGCAATTCGTTCTCTTCTCGAACCTCGACATCACGCCCATCTCGTCGAACCACACCTACCTCGACTACTGGGGTACTCGGGTGTCGTCGTTCGAGGTGCTGACGCCGCACCAGGAGCTGTCACTCACGGCCAACTCGCTGATCGAAGTGCGGCCGCGCGAGCACGCGGCGCACGGTCTCTCGTGGCAGCAGCTCAGCGATGACGCCGCGCGCATCACGGCGACCGTCGAGCAGATCAAGCAGACCGGGCTCACCGAGCCGCCTTCGGAAGTGGCAGAACTCGCCGCGTCGATCGCGGCGAGTTATGAGAGCCCGTGCGATGCCGCGCTGGAGATCTGCACCGAGATCGGTCGCCAGGTCGAGTACATGACGGGCGTCACTGGCGTGCATACGAACGCGAGCGAGGCGTGGGTGGAGAAGAAGGGTGTCTGCCAAGACATCTCGCACATCGCGCTCGGAGCCTTACGTTCGGTCGGTATTCCGGCGCGTTACGTTTCGGGCTATCTGCACCCGCAGCCGTCGGCACCCATCGGCGAGACCGTCACCGGGGAGTCGCACGCATGGGTGGAGTGGTTCTGCGGCGAGTGGCGCGGCTTCGACCCCACCAACCAGATCGACATCGGCGATCGGCACGTGACCGTGGGGCGCGGGCGCGACTACAACGATGTCGCGCCGTTGCGCGGGGTGTACGCGGGGCCATTCGGCTCGCGGCTGTTCGTCAAGGTGGAGATCACGCGCGAGGCGTGATCGCTGGGTCGCTGAAACCGACGAGGCGCAGCCCCGTCGGCACTCGCGTCGCGGCGAGTATCCACTGGATGCCCGCTCAAAGCTCCAGCGCGCACGCGCGAGGCGTGATCCTGCCGCGCTTGTTCAGTACTGACTGAGGATGTGCGGCTCGCCGGCCACATATCGGGGGCGGCTCGGCCCGTATCCTCAGCTGGCACCGCAAACCACGCCGCATCCGGTCGGGTGTGCCTGCGCGCTGGAGCTACGGCGATTGCATCGCAATCGCGCGACGCCAGCGCCGACGAAGCTGTGCTTCGCCGGTTTCAGCAGACGGGTGAGGCATGATGGGAGAGTGCCAACATTCATCGATGAATCCGGCGTCTCGATCACGTATTACGTGTGGGCGGTCGAGCGGCCTCGCGGTATCGTGCAGATTTCGCACGGCCTCGGTGAATACGCCACCCGTTACGAACAACTCGCCCGCGAGCTCAACGATGCGGGCTACAGCGTCTATGCGAATGATCACCGCGGCCACGGCCAGACCGGGCTCGAGCAGTACAACGGCGACCACAGCCAGCTCGGGCGGCTCGGTCCGGGCGGCCTGCGCGCCACGATCGCCGGCATTCGGCAGTTCACCGACCTGATCCGGTCGAAGAACCCCGGAATGCCGATCGTGCTGCTGGCGCAGAGCTGGGGGTCGTTGATGGCGCAGAAGGTCATCAACCGATCATCCGCTGGCTACGCCGGTGTTGTGCTCGTGGGCACGGCGTACCGGATGCCCGGGTCGATGGATGGCGGAGACCTCAGCCGAAGGCACCGCCCACCCGGCGGGGGAGGTCATGGGTACGAATGGCTCAGCCGCGACGTCGAGGTGCAGACCGCAGCGGCGGCCGACGAGTTGATGTTCGAGGCGAAGGTGCTCAAACTGTTCGGCCTGCGTGACGGCCTGCGGCTATTCGGCAAGCCGGCGACGTCGTTCGCCACCGACATTCCGATTCTCATTCTCGCGGGCTCCGACGACATTCTGGGCGGCGAGCGCAGCGTGCTCAAGCTGGCCGACGCGTACCGCCACCGCGGGCAACTGCACGATGTCACCGTCAAGATCTACCCGGATGCCCGGCACGAGGTTCTGCGCGAAACCAACCGCGACGAGGTCGTCGCCGACCTCATCGCCTGGCTCGACCACCGCCTCGTCTCGCCGGCCCCGCGCTGACCGCCTTCCGCCTCCCCACCCCCGCCCCGCCCACGCCTCCCCACCCCGCCCCCGCCCGCGCACCCCGCCTCCGCCCCCGCCCGCGCATCCCGCTCGCGCCATCCATTTTGCGAAGAAGCACGCTAAGGCCGCGGATAGCGTGCTTCTTCGCAAATCGGATGGGCGGGAGAGGTGGGAGGCGCGGGAGGGAGGGAGGGAAGGGAGGGAGGGAGGGTCAGGGAAGGGTCAGGGGAGGGTCTGGGGAGGGTCTGGGAAGGGGGGCCTGGATAGGCTGAGGCAGGCATGGTTCGGCGCGGCGATGCCTCGGCTGCGACTTCGGTGGCTCAACGAATTGAATAGGCTTTCCCTATGCATGGTGAATACAAGGTGCCCGGCGGCAAGCTCGTCGTGGTCGACCTCGATGTGTCAGACGGAAAGCTCGCCGACTTCCGCCTGGCCGGCGACTTCTTTCTCGAGCCCGACAGCGCGCTCGACGATATCAACGCGGCAGTGAACGGCTTGTCCGCCGACAGTGACGCCGCCACCATCGCCGCCGCCATCAAAGCGGCGTTGCCGAAGGATGCCACGTTGCTCGGTTTCTCGGCCGAGGGTGTAGCGGTGGCCATCCGTCGGTCGCTCGCCCAAGCGACGAGCTGGCGCGATTACGACTGGCAGATCATCCACTCGAAGGCTGTGCGGCCGGTCATGCAGATGGCGCTCGACGAAGTGCTCGCCGTCGAAGTGGGTGAGGGGCGACGCCAGCCGACGCTGCGCATCTGGGAGTGGGATTCGCCGGCCGTCGTGATCGGCAGCTTCCAGTCGCTGAAGAACGAGGTCGACCCCGAGAATGCGGCGAAGTACGGTTTCGATGTGGTGAGACGTGTCAGCGGCGGCGGCGCGATGTTCATGGAGGCCGGCTCGGTGGTGACGTATTCGATCTACGCCCCCGCCGACCTGGTGCAGGGCCTGAGTTTTGCCGATTCATACGCCTTTCTCGACGAATGGGTGCTTGTCGCGCTGAGGTCACTCGGCATCGATGCGACGTATGTGCCGCTGAACGACATCTCCAGCCCCACCGGCAAGATCGGTGGCGCCGCACAGAAGCGTCTCGGCAACGGCGCGGTGCTGCACCATGTGACCATGAGCTACGACATCGACGGCGAGAAGATGGTGCAAGTGCTGCGCATCGGTCGCGAGAAGATGAGCGACAAAGGCACCAAGTCGGCCGCGAAACGGGTCGACCCCCTGCGCAGCCAAACGGGCCTCAGCCGTGAAGAGATCATCGAGCGCATGATGGCCACCTTCACCTCGCTCTACGGCGCCACCCCCGGTGACATCACCGACGACGAGTACGCGAAGGCAGAACAGCTCGTGCGCGAAAAGTTCGGCACCCGCGAGTGGCTCGAGCGCGTTCCCTAGCCGTGGGCAGGCCGGTGCGGATGCTCGTGCTCGACTGACGCGCCCGTGACACCTCGCGCACCACTCGATCTCGCCCCCCCGCTCGTGCACGTCGTGGCGGCTACGCACGGCGGCGACTCACAACGGCACGTGCTCGGCGTCGAAATCGATCACCACCGCATCGTGGTAGTACCCGCGCCGCGCCGGCAGCCGCGACCCAGGGTACAGGCGTTTCATGCCGTCGGCGCTCACGGGGTTCTCCACGCTGAGGCGATACGGCTTGGCGCCCGGGCCGAACACCATGACGGTCACCGAATGCAGTTCGCGATCAAGCGCATCGTTGAAGCCGAGGTAGTACGACGAGACCACCGTGACAGTGACGGGCTTGCCGCGCTCGGCAATCCACAGAAGAGGAGCGTGTTCGGGCAGTGGGCCCATTCGCACCACCGGCGCGGGCCTCGATACGTCGACCCAGATGCGGTTCCGATCGTCGGCCGCAACCCAGACGGCCCGGGTCTCGATGCCCGACTTCAGGTGTTCGAGGTAGATCGCGGGAATGTCTTGGTTCGTGGTGACGGAGTAGGGAATCTCGCCCTCGCGCACCACCTGCATCTGCAGCACGCACGACGATTCGGCGTCGATTCCCTCTCGAGTGAGCACCAGCTTGTAGTCGCGGCTCGACGGCGAGATGCGCTTGATGGTGCCGTGCGCCAGGTCTCCGGTCGCGACCAGTTCAGGATCAGGGCCGCCGAACGCGCGCCGGCCGACCGATGGTGCCCGGCCGAACCGGCGAATGTGACCCATACGGTCAAGCATAGGCCATTAAATGAGTTTTACTCGTCTGGAGAATCGACGGTGGTCGGATTCATCCAGAGCACCTCCCAGCTGTGCCGGCCCGTAGCAGCTGTCACGAGTGATCAGCCGCGTTCAACGAGCTCGTGATACTCAGGGTGTGTATCGATGAAGCGCACCACGAAGGGGCACTCCGGCACCACTTTCAGCCCGGTTCCGGTGCGCACGTCATCGAGCGCGCCCGTGATGAGCGCGCTCGCGATCCCGTTTCTGCGCCTGAGCGGATCGACCTCCGTGTGCGTGAAGACGATCTCGTCGCCGTGCAGGTGGTAGTCGACGAACCCGGCCTCTTCGCCGTTCTCGAGCAGAACGTAGCGATTCTTCTCCGGCTGGTTCGCAATCTCGGTACTCATGGTCTTCCCGAGGGTACGCCGGGGTTCACGCTGGTGCCAGCACCACGCGGGGGCTGTCAGAATGTAGCAATGCCTGCTAAGCCGCCTAACGCCCCGGCCGCGAAGGTCGCGCCGCGCAACGCCGTAGTCGCGACGCCGGCTCTCTCTTCCGCCGCGACGAGTGCTGCCGCTGCGGTTCCGGATGCCCCGCAGCCCGGTGCCGCCCAGCATGATTGGCAGCCCGGTGCCGGAGGCACCATCATCCACGCCGATAACCTCGACGTACTGCCCACTCTCGCCACGGGGTCGTTCACGCTGATCTACCTCGATCCGCCGTTCAACACCGGTCGCGTTCAGCGGCGTCAGGGCACCACGGCGGTTCGGGCATCCGCCGGCACCGGCACCATCACCGGATTCAAGGGCAACAGCTACGACCGCATCAAGGGCGACCTCCTGCGCTACGACGACGTCTTCGAGAACTATTGGAAGTTTCTCGAACCGCGACTGCTCGAGGCATGGCGCCTGCTCGCCGACGACGGCACTCTCTATCTGCACCTCGACTACCGCGAAGCGCACTACGCCAAGGTGCTGCTCGACGCGCTCTTCGGTCGCGAGAGCTTCTTGAACGAGATCATCTGGGCTTACGACTACGGCGCCAAGTCGAAGACCCGCTGGCCCACGAAGCACGACACGATTCTCGTCTACGTGAAGAATCCCGATGCTTACTTCTTCAACTCAGAAGAAGTCGACCGCGAGCCCTACATGGCGCCCGGCCTGGTGACGCCCGAGCGCGCCGCCCGGGGCAAACTGCCGACCGATGTGTGGTGGCACACGATCGTTTCGCCGACCGGCAGGGAGAAAACCGGCTACCCCACGCAGAAGCCCGAGGGAGTGCTGCGCCGTATCGTGCAGGCGTCGTCGAGACGGGATGACGCGGTGCTCGACTTCTTCGCAGGGAGCGGCACGACCGGCGCCGTCGCCTCGGCGCTCGGCCGCCGCTTCGTGCTCGTCGACCAGAACCCGGAGGCGATCGCGATCATGCGCACACGCCTGCCGGGTGCAACGTTCGAGACGCCCGACCCGCGGCCCGCCACCTCCTGACTCGGGGCGTCAGCCGTGGCGCGGGCTTCGCGGCTCGGGTGCACCTGGGCCTTCGGTGTTGGCGGCAGGAGGCGCCGGCGGCGTCGCCGTGGGCGCGGATGTCGCCTCGCCAGAAGCCGCCGACGAATCCGGCCCGGAAGCCACTACCGAACCCGACCCCGTCTCTGACCCCGCCGCGCCGGCGTATCCGGGTGCCTCGGCGCCGATGGAATCCACCGTCACCGGCTCGCGATCGAGTTGTTCAGACGAGGTGCCCGGCTCGATCATGGCGCCCGTGAGGTTGGCCGCGGCGAGTGCTTCGGCCGCGAGAACATCGTCGCGGGCATCCAGATCGCTCGCCTCTTGCATGGCCGACTTGGCGCGCAGGGGCGGGGCTTTCAAGAAGCAGGCCAGCACGAACGCCACGATGACCACGGCGAGGGTGATCCAGAACACCGAGGCGATGGCGTATGAGAACCCGCTCAAGAACGGGAATGCCAGGCGCGGGTCGATGACGTTCAAGAACGCCGTGTCACCATCGAGCGCGGCGCCGATGGCCGCGGTGTCTTGCGTCTGAATCCAGGTCAGCACCTGCGTGTTGACAGGGTTGCCCGTCACAGAGGGGTCGGTGGCCGCCGCAGCGATTCCCGCCTGGGTCGACGGCAGAGCGAACGCGTCGGCCACGGTCTGCGGAAGCCGCGTGAAGATGAAGGAGAACACCACGGCCGTACCGAGCGTTCCACCGATCTGCCGGAAGAAGGTCGAGGCGCTCGTCGCCACCCCGATGTCGCGTGGCCCCACCGAGTTCTGCGACGCGATCGTGAGCGTCTGCATCATCTGGCCGAGACCGAGCCCGATGATGAACATGCCGATCATCACGAAGTAGAGCGGCTTGTCGACCGTCAAGAACGTCATGATGTAGAAGCCGATGGCCATGAAGGCCGTGCCGAGTACCGGGAACTTCTTGTACCGGCCGGTGCGGGCGATGAGCTGGCCCGACACGATCGACGCGATCATCAGCCCGAGAATCATCGGCAGCATCAAAAACCCCGACTCGGTCGGAGTACGACCCTGCACGATCTGCAGATACAACGGAACGGTCAGCAGCGCCCCGAACATACCGAAACCGACGAGGACTCCCAAGATCGTGGCCATTGAGAAGGTCGACGACTTGAACAGCTTCAGCGGAATCAGCGCATCGTCGCCCATCCGGCGCTCCACGAAGATGAAGGCGATGATGCCGATGAACGATAGCGCGTAACACGCCCACGCGCCACCAGAACCCCAGCCCCATTCGCGGCCCTGTTCGGCGATCAACAGCAAGGGAACAAGGGCGAGAATGACCATCGCCGCGCCCCACCAGTCGATGCGAGCCGAACGCTTCGTGTGCGGCAAGTGCAGGTAGCGCATCACGACGCCGAGAGCGATGATGCCGATCGGCAGGTTGATCAGAAAGACCCAGCGCCAGCCGCTGATGAAGAGAATCTCGTTCGTGCCCGAGAGCAGACCACCGAGCAACGGGCCGATGACGCTGGCGATACCGAAGGTGGCGAGAAAGTACCCCTGGTACTTCGCGCGCTCGCGGGGCGCGAGCATGTCACCCATGATCGCGAGCGGCAAGGCCATCAGCCCACCGGCGCCGAGGCCCTGGATGCCGCGGAACACGGCCAATTCGTACATCGATGTCGAGAGGCCCGCCAGCAACGACCCCACCAAGAAGATGGTGATTGCGATGATGAACAGTGGGCGCCGCCCGAAGATGTCAGAGAGCTTGCCGTAGATCGGCGTCGAGATCGTCGACATGATCAGATAGGCCGTGGTCACCCACGCCTGAAGGCTCAGCCCGTGCAGATCGTCGGAGATGGTGCGCATCGACGTACCGACGATGGTCTGATCGAGCGCTGAGAGAAACATGCCGGCCATCAGGGCCCCGATGATCACCAGAATCGGCCGGTGGCTCATCACCCCGCCGGCGTCTTTGATCTGTTGGGCCCGGGCTTTACCGGATGTTGAAGCGCGTGACATGAGAGTTCCTGACCAAAAACGGCAAAATGAACGTACGAAAAAAGTTTGCGGTGACTGCAAAGTTACACCCCCGGAAACTTGGGTGCAAGCTGAGAGCATCGCCCTCACTCTCCTGTGCCTCACACGTCCACCACACAGAATTCATAGCTTCACGTGATGGGATGAATCAGTGATAGCTACACGACGTGCCTTTTTCGCCCTCGTCGCCGGTTCCGGCCTGATGGGGCTGGCCGGTTGCGCCGCGCTCAGCGCGGCGGGGCAGGAATCGGGGGCGGGCACACCTACTCCGACGCTGTCACCCGGCCCGGTCGTGACTGCCGCGAGCATCGCGATCGGCCCGCTCAGTGGAGGAACGACGGTGCGGCTGACAGGCTCGGCGCTCGCCGATGTAGTTGCCGTCACGGTCGGGGCGAACCCCGCGGCATCCGTCGCCGTGATCGACGAGAACACCGTGAGCTTCGTGACACCCGCAGCCGTCGACTACCAACCTGCGAACGCTCCCATCACGCTGACCCAGGCCGACGGAACCGTGATCGACCCCGCGAAGCAGTTCTCGTACGAGGCCGTCACCCCCGTCGACAAGCAGCTGCAGTACGCGTTCACGTACTGGCAGAACTACAACCTCGCCGAGTGGGGCATCTTCAGCGACAACGACTGCGGCAACTTCGTCAATCAGACCCTGGTGGCGCGCGGCTGGGCGCAGAACGCCGATTGGTACAGCGACTATGTGAAAAACGGCGCCTACAGCCTGAGCTGGATTCGCGGCACCGAAATGGATGACTACCTGGCCTCACGGCCCGATACAACGCGGCTCGAGCTGGCCGACCGGGCTGCCCTGAAGGTGGGCGACGTGGTCATGTTCGACTGGGATCCGCAGAATGACAACGGCCCCGACCACACCATGGTGGTGTCGGCGGTGGTGCCGAACGCCGACGGGTCCACGTCGATCAAGCTCGTCGGGCACACGATCGACGCGCAGTACCGCGACCTCGACCAGGCGATCACCGTCGACAATCCGGGTGGCACGGCGCATTTCTACAGCATCGCCGATTGACGAGTGGGCGCATAAGCTGAGCGGGTGTCGAACTCGCCGCAGCCTGCTCCGCCTTCCGCGCCTTCGCCGTCGGCGGGTCCGGATGCCCGCTCCCGCCTCACCGCGAGGCGAGTGGTAGCGGCGTCTCTCGTTGTGATCGTGGTGGCGCTGCTCGTCATCGTGACGGTGGTCGTGGTCAAGGTCGCCGGCCCGAAGGAGCTCGCGGCGGTGGCTGGAACAGGAGCGCCATCCGCACCGGCGAGCGCCGCGGCATCCGTGCAGCCCACGGCGCCACCCTCACCGACCCCGACAGTAGCGCCCGCCTCCGCTTCAGCCGCTCCACCAGCGCCCGCCGGATTCGACAAGACAAAATACTCGATCGACGACCCGAACAGCATCTGGTTCGTCGTAAACAAGTTGAGGCCGATTCCCGACGCCGCGAACTTCGTGCCGCCGAATCTGGTCGACCTTCCGCCAGATATTCCGAACCCGAACGGCTACCAGATGCGCGGCGACGCCGAGCAGGCCATGGCGACGATGTTCGACGCGGCCAAGGCCGAGATCAACACCCAGCTCGTCGCGCAGAGCGGGTATCGCGACTACGGCGTTCAGGTCGACGCCTACCACACTTACGTTAACCTCGACGGGGTCGCCGGCGCCGATCAGACCAGCGCCCGGCCCGGTTACAGCGAGCATCAGACCGGCCTGGCGATGGACATTCTCGACACGACGAGCGGATGCTCGACCGACGGCCTCTGCTTCAGCAAGACCAACGCGGGGCAGTGGCTGGCCGCGAACGCCTACCGCTTCGGGTTCTTGTTGCGGTACCCGGCCGACAAGACCGCGGTCACCGGGTACGAGTACGAGCCGTGGCACTTCCGCTACATCGGAGTCGATCTGGCGACCGAGATGCACAACACCGGGGTCGAGACCCTCGAAGAGTTCTTCGGCCTGCCACCGGCGCCCGACTACGCGGGTTGATCGGCTCGACGCGGGCGATCGGCATCATCATGCGGGCCAATCGCACCTCACCCGACGTTTCACGCTCGATGACGTTTCACCTCACTGAGTGATCATCCACTTCACCGCGTCTCTTGCCCACTCGAGCGCCTTGGTGGCCACCTCGACGGCAACGGTCTCGTCTCGCCATTCTTCGTTGTACTCGTCGGGAGTCATCACGATTTTGCCCTCGGCGTGCAGGCGCTGCAGCAACTCGAGGTTGTCGACGATGGAGACGTAGATGTTCGCTGCCATGTTTGCAGCAGGCATGTCAGACCCCCGGTCAGAGTTCAGGCGCCGAGTGCGGCGTCAACGATGAGTTTTGCCTCGGCCTGCACCTTTTTCAGGTGATCTGCGCCCAAGAATGACTCGGCGTAGATCTTGTAGACGTCTTCGGTGCCAGACGGACGTGCCGCGAACCAGGCGTGCTCGGTGGTGACTTTCACTCCACCGACCGGGGCGTTGTTGCCAGGCGCATGGCTGAGTTTCGCGGTGATTTTCTCACCCGCGAGCGTATCGGCCGGAATGTCGTCTCCGTCGAGCTTGGCCAGTTGCGCCTTCTGCGCTTTCGTGGCTGCAGCGTCGATGCGCTCGTAGGCCGGGTCGCCGAACTGCTCGACCAACTCGGCGTAGTGCTGCGAGGGTGTCTTACCCGTGACCGCGAGAATCTCCGAGGCCAACAGCGCGAGAATGATGCCGTCTTTGTCGGTGGTCCACACGCTGCCGTCGAAGCGCAAGAACGACGCGCCCGCCGATTCCTCGCCGCCGAACGCCACGCTGCCGTCGATCAGCCCCGGAACGAACCACTTGAAGCCCACCGGAACCTCCCACAGCCGCCGGCCCAGCGAGGTCGCCACTCGGTCGATCATCGAGCTCGATACGAGGGTCTTGCCGATCGCTGCATCCGCTCGCCAGTCGGAGCGGTTCGCGTAGAGGTACTGGATCGCCACGGCGAGGTAGTGGTTCGGGTTCATGATGCCGGCGTCGGGGGTGACCACCCCGTGCCGGTCGGCATCCGCATCGTTTCCGGTCGAGATGTCGTAGTCGTGCCGGCGCGCGACCAGCGAGGCCATGGCGTAGGGCGACGAGCAGTCCATGCGGATCTTGCCGTCCCAGTCGAGCGTCATGAACGCCCACTGCGGGTCGACCGTGGTGTTCACCACGTCGAGGTTCAAGGCGTACCGCTCGCGAATGAGCTCCCAGTACTCCACACTCGCGCCGCCGAGTGGGTCTGCGCCGATGTGGATGCCCGACTCGGCGATCTTCGTCATGTCGATGACTCGCGATAGATCTGACACGTAGTTCTCGCGAAAATCGTAGGTGTCGCTGGGAATCGGTTCACCCCGCAGCACATCGACCAGCCCGGCGGCGATGATCTCGTTGGCGCGGCCGGCGATCCAGCTCGTGGCGTCGGAGTCGGCCGGCCCGCCGTGCGGAGGGTTGTACTTGAAGCCGCCATCGCGCGGCGGATTGTGGCTCGGAGTGATCACGATGCCGTCGGCCTGGTCGACATGGCCGGTTTCAGGGTGGTTGTAGCGGAGGATGGCGTGCGAGACGGCGGGTGTGGGCGTCCACGAGTCGCGAGAGTCGGTCCACACCGTGACGCCGTTGGCGTTCAGCACCTCGAGCGCGGTCACCTCGGCGGGTTTCGACAGCCCGTGCGTGTCGCGGCCGATGAACAGCGGACCCGTTACGCCTTGCGTTGCCCGGTACTCCACGATCGCTTGCGTGATGGCGAGTATGTGGTTCTCGTTGAAGGCGGTGTCGAGCGAGCTGCCGCGATGACCGCTCGTGCCGAAAATGACCTTCTGCTCCGGGTTCTCGACGTCGGGTTTGAGGTCGTAGTACGCGCTCACCAGAGCGTCGATGTCGACCAGATCTTCGGGGAGGGCCTGCAGCCCAGCGCGCTCGTTCATGCCCCAAGTCTGGCACTCTGCGCACCCCGCAGCGAGGCACTTTGGCGACGATGTGCAAAATGGTTCTCTCCTCCAAAATGTGCAGGAGGAGAGAACCATTCGATCGTGCTCGCTCGGTCAGTTCGCGACGTGGATCGTCACCGTCACCACGTTGCTGACCTGCCCGTGCGGGCCATTCAGCCGGTACCGGAATGTGTCGTCTCCGGCGAAGCCGGCGTGCGGGGTGTAGCTGAACGAACCGTCGGGGTGCGCCGACAGATCGCCGTTGGCCGGAGCGTAGCCCTGCTGAAGAGTCCAGCCCTCTGTGCCCGTGTTGAACTGCTCATTGGCGAGCATCCCGTGACCGGCGTCTTCGTTCAGAGTGGCACCCGGTGCGACGGTGTAACTGTCGGCGGCGGCCGTGGCCGGCGCGGCGACGGTGACCGGCACTGCTGTCGGCTGGCTGGCGACTCCGGCAGAGTTCACGGCGTAGACGTACACGGTGTCGTCACCGGCGTAGTCGGCGCTCGGCGCCTGGTAGGTGATCGCACGGGTGTTGCCCGTACCGACAAGTGCCAGCGTGCCAGCGCCGCGCTGGTCACCGGTCCACACCTTCAAGGTCGAATCGGACTGGAACGAGCAGAACACGCCATCGAGTACAGTTACGGCACCGCCGGTCGGCACTACGGCCCGCCCGTTGTAAGCACGGTCCGCGGTCGTGCACGTCGGCGCATCGGGACGAACGGTCAGAGTCTGGCTGGTCTGCACGCCGTTCACGTCTGCCGTGATGATGTCGCCCGACGCTCCAGTGACCGTGAAGTGGATCCACGCCGTCTGCGGCTCGTTGACAGCAAGGTTCGGCACCAGGTAGGCAGCCTCGGACAGGTCTGTGGTCGGCAGCGATATCCAACCCGCTGGGATCTGCCGGTTGTCAGTCACCGTGAACCCTGCGGCTTTGACGTGCACGATGGCCGAACCGGCCGTCTGTGCCATGACATTGAGCTGATATGCGACGTCACCGCCGGTCGTCGTTGCGGTGTTCGCAGAGATCCCGTCGCCCGCGATCATCGTGGCGGCGTCGGTGAGATCGTCGACCGAAGAGGTCAAGAAGTGCTTCGATGTTCCTATGAAGGTGCCCTGTCCGTGCGCACCTTTGCCATCGTTCTTGTACCACCAGACCCCTGTGACGTAAGGAGTGCCACCCGGTGAGTCGTAGGCGTATCGTGCCAGCGCGTGATACTTGGTGTAATCGACCATCGTCTCGAAACAGTACTCGTGGTCGGTGCATTGAATTTGGTCCCGTTCCTCCCAATTGAGAACACTTCCCGTGTTGGCGATCGTCCCGTTCGCCAACTGAGAGACTTTTGCATTGTCAATTCCTGGCTTCGGCGCCGCTGCGCTGCTCCGCGTACAGAGGGCCGAACCCTCGTCACCCGCGACACAGTTGTATCCGGAATCCGAATTAGGGAATAGGCGCGGATTGTTCACGACTTCCCACGGGCTGAAGTCTTTGGTGTCGACGAAGTTCGTTCGGTCGTAGCCCCACGCGTTATCGGCTGTTCCACCACCGCCGACGTTGGTCCACCCGCATCCCCATTCGATTGAGATGCCTGAACCGCCTCCGAGCATGCAGACGATGGGTTTGTGATTGGGCCCCACGGGCCGTGAGGCCTGCGCGGAGCTCGCCCCCGCAGTTGCAATAGCGATTGCGGCAAGTAAGGCAAGTACAGGCGCGACCACCTTCTTCGAAATCTTCATAGCTGTGATCCTTTTCAACTGTCACCCGAATAGGGGGTGAGACCTTCGGCTCGGTGCGCCGGGAGGTGCTTCTATGAAAGAGAGAGTGGGTTGCCGGGCATTCATTACGCCGAATAAGCGAATTCACTGAAAAATTTCTTGCCTGCGGCGGCGCAGTAGGCTCGTGGGCATGCCTGACGTGCCTATGAACCCTGCCAGCGCGGCGGAAGCAACGCCGAACGAGACGTACAGTTACCTGGGCCCGACCGGCACGTTCACCGAGGCGGCGCTCGCGCAGGTTCCCGAGGCCGACGGTAAAACGTGGCGGAGCGTCAACAACGTGGGCGAGGCGTTCGACGACGTCACAAGCGGTCGAAGCGTGGCCGCGATGATCGCGATCGAGAACTCGGTGGAGGGCGGGGTCAGCGCCACCCAAGATGCGCTGGCGAGCATCCCGAACCTGCGGATCATCGGCGAGTACCTCGTGAAGGTGCAGTTCGCGCTGGTCGCGCGCCCCGGCATCGAGCTCGCCGACGTGCACGTGATCAACGCGCATCCGGTCGCGTATGCGCAGTGCCGCCGCTGGCTCGAGACGAATCTGCCGACGCACGGGCACATTCCCTCGACCTCGAACGTGGCGAGCGCGCTGAATCTGTTCGAGAGCGATCTGGCCGACGCGGCGATCGCCCCGCCGCGCATCGTCGAGCATCACGAGCTGCGGGTGCTCGCGGAGAACATCGGCGACAACCACAACGCCGTCACGCGTTTCGTGCTCGTGGGGCGAAACTCGGCGCTGCCCGCACCGACCGGGGCCGACAAGACGAGCATCATCGCCGAGCTTCCGGATGACCGTTCCGGCGCACTGCTCGAACTGCTGGAGCAGTTCTCCACCCGCGGGGTGAACCTCAGCCTGCTGCAATCACGGCCTATCGGCGACGCCCTCGGCCGGTACCGTTTCGTGATCGATGCCGACGGCCACGTGCTGGATGAACGTGTCGCCGACGCCCTCATGGGCGTGCGGCGGTTCAGCCCCAACCTGATCTTCCTGGGTTCCTATCCTCGGGCCGACCGCGCGCCGGTCGAATACGTCGAGCGGTACGACGACGAGGTGTTCATCGAGGCGCGCGACTGGTTGCGCTCGCTGATCAGCGGCGAACCCGAGGCCTGAGCGCGAGCATCCGCACCACCCCACGCACTCAGCCGCACGAGCAGAACGCAATGGGCGGCCCTGAGCGAAACCTCGCCCATATACGCCAAGGTTTCACTCAGCGCCGCCCATTTGGCAACAAGCTCACTCGCACACGCGCCCTCAGACGCGCACCTTCAGCGCCGCCGGGTCGATCGACACGTGAATAGAGGTCGCCTCGCCGAACTCGTCGCCGTCGAGCTGAATGTGCTGCGGCCTCTCGAGCTTCAGCCGCAGATCGAGCCCTTGCCGGTAGATCACGTCGTCGACGTTCGGAGAGATGTCGATCAGCTTGCGCCCCGCCGCCGAGCGCCGCAGCACCCCGTTCTCGATGGTGACCTTGTTCCACACCCGCACCCAGCCGAGCGCGCCCTGCGGCCTGATGGCCAGAAAGTCGAGCACCCCGTCGTCGGGTTTCGCGTCGGGAATCAGCAGAATGCCGCCGGGCAGCAGCCCGCAGTTTCCCGCCATCACCGAGTGCGCACTCACGCTGCGCCACGCCTCCTTATCGATGCTGACCTTCATCTTGACGGCCTTCAGTTCGGGCAGTGCGCGCATCGTTCCATCGATGTAGGCGAGCCATCCGAAAGCCTTTTTCAGCCCTGGGTTGGTCTTTGCAATCATTTTCGCGTCGATGCCTAATCCGGCGATCACCAGAAACACATGAGTGGATGCGGTGCCGTCGGCCCGCCCCACCTGAATGAGACCGACATCGATCGACCGGTCGTACCCCGAGAACATGAGCTCGATGGCGTCGTCGATGTTGAGCGAGACGTTGAGGTTGCGGGCAAGCAGGTTGCCCGTTCCGATGGCGAGCAGCGAGAGCGGAACCCCCGTTCCGCGCAGCGCTTCGGCCACCGCGCGCACGGTGCCGTCTCCGCCCGCGGCCATCACCACGCTCGCCCCCGCCAGAACGGCGGCGGCGGTCAAGAGCTGGCCCGCGTCATCCCGAGTCGTTTCGTACCACTCAGTTGCGCCCCAGCTGTGCTTCTCGGCGGCGATGGCCACCAGCGCTTTGAGCCGGTCGGCGTCGATCTTGAGGGGGTTGTACACGACGGCAGCATGCCGCGACGGCTCTGCTTCCCCTGCGACGGTCACCCTCCATACGGTACTACGGCGGCAGGAGGGCGCCCGTCGGCGCCAGCCCTCCTGTGGTCGGCGCACCATCCGCGCGGGAGGCCGTCAGAGCGACCCTTGCGGTCGAGATGAGCCGCCGGGGCGGTCGCGCTCGTTTGAAGAGGACGCTCTCACCAAAACCGAGGGGCGGATGCCCTACGGCACGGCCCCGAACACCGGCCCCGAGCGCCGACCCGGGGCGGCAGAACCCCGCGGACGCCGGTGGCTAGGATTGCTTAGGTGATAGATCCCGTTCTTCTACGCGAAAACCCCGAAGCCATCAAGCTCTCGCAGGCAGCGAGAGGCGCGTCGACCGAGCTGGTCGATGAGGCACTTCTGGCCGATGCCGAGCGCCGGGCATCCATCACCGAATTCGAGAACCTGCGCGCCAGCCAGAACAGCTTCGGCAAGAAGGTCGCCAAGGCCGGGCCCACCGAGAAGAAGGCGCTCGTCGCCGAGGCGCAGTCGCTGGCCGCCGAGGTCAAGGCGGCAAGCCAGCGGGCGGCGGATGCCGAACAGACCTTTCTCGCCGTGACCGGCCTCATCGCCAACCCCATCATCGCGGGCGTGCCCTCCGGCGGCGAGGAGAACTTCATCACCCTGCGCGAGGTCGGAACCCGCCCCGCCTTCGATTTCGAGCCGCGCGACCACGTCGAACTCGGCGAACTGCTCGGCGCCTTCGACCTGCAGCGCGGCGCGAAAGTCAGCGGCGCGCGCTTCTACTTCTTGACCGGCATCGGCGCCCGCCTCGAGCTCGCGCTGATGAATCTCGCCCTGCAGAAGGCGCTCGAGGCCGGCTTCACGCCGATGATCACACCGACGCTCGTGCGCCCCGAAATCATGCGCGGAACAGGCTTTCTGAACGAGCACGCCGACGAGATCTACTACCTTCCGGCCGACGACCTCTACCTCACCGGCACGAGCGAGGTCGCGCTCGCCGGCTTCCACGCCGACGAGATTCTCGACCTGACCGACGGGCCCTTGCGCTACGCGGGCTGGTCGACCTGCTACCGTCGCGAGGCTGGTTCGGGCGGAAAAGACACCCGGGGCATCCTTCGCGTTCACCAGTTCAACAAGCTCGAAATGTTCACGTACGTATTGCCCGAGAACGCCGAGGCCGAACATGAGAAGCTGCTGGGCTATCAAGAGGAGCTCCTCACCTCGCTCGGCCTCAATTACCGCGTGATCGACGTGGCAGCCGGCGACCTCGGCTCTTCAGCGGCTCGTAAGTTCGATATCGAGGCCTGGGTTCCTACTCAGGGCACCTTCCGTGAGCTCACCTCCACCTCCAACTGCACCACGTACCAGGCGAGGCGATTGGATGCCCGCTACCGCACCGAATCGGGCAAAACCGCCCCCGTCGCCACCCTCAACGGCACCCTCGCCACCACGCGCTGGATCGTCGCCATTCTCGAAACCCACCAGCAGGCCGACGGATCGGTTCGGGTTCCCGAGCCGCTTCGCCCCTACCTCGGCGGGCTCGAGGTCATCGAGCCGCTGGCCCCCGCCGGCAAAGTCAGTACCGCCGGCACCGGTCGGCGCGCATGAGCCCCGACGTTCCCGCCCAGCCCGGCAAGGTGTCGGTGCCCGCTGAGGCGGTGGCCGACGCTCCTCGCGCCGCCGAGCATCCGGCCCTGGCCCCCGACAGGCGCTGGCTCATCACCCTCGACATCGACGGCACCATTCTGCACGAAGACGGCTCGATCTCTGACGCGGTGATCGACCAGGTTGCGCGTCTCACCGGCCTGGGCCACGAAATCATGCTCGCCACCGGCCGTTCCGTCGCGGCGACCCTGCCGGTGCTCGACCTGCTCGGAATCACCTCGTCGTACGTGGTCTGCTCCAACGGGGCCATCACCCTGCAGCGCGACATGGATGCTCCACTCGGCTATCGGCGCGAAATCGTCGAGACGTTCAATCCCGGTGCGGTGCTGCAGCAGATTCGCGGGCACCTCGCGAACGCGCACTACGCCGTCGAAGACGAGGAGGGGTATTTTCGCTACACCGGCGAGTTCCCTTCGTCGTCGATGGGCATCGGCGGTGAACAAGTCGCGTTCGACGACCTGCTCTCGATCGATGCGACACGCGTGGTCGTCATCTCGCCCGGGCACGACATGGAAGACTTTCTCGCCATCGTCGAGAACATGGGGCTGCACCGCGTTTCGTACTCCATCGGCTGGACGGCGTGGCTCGACATCGCCCCCGACGGGGTGAACAAGTCGACCTCGCTCGAACGCGTTCGAGAGCTGCTGGGCATCCCGACCTCTCGTCTGCTCGCTGTGGGCGACGGGCGCAACGATATTGAAATGCTGCGGTGGGCCGGGGCGGATGGTCGTGCGGTCGCCATGGGCCAGGCGCCCGATGACGTGCGTGAGGCCGCCACCGAGGTGACGACCTCGGTCTACGATGACGGGCTCGCGAAGGCGCTCGCTGCTCTCGTCTAGTGCGCTTTGAGATTATCTCGTTAATGAGGTACGCTCACCCGGTGGCCTCGAACCTCACCCGGAGGTTCGGCATCGAGCCACCCGGCCGAGAGCGTACCCATGAGACGATCTGCAGTTCTTACGGCGCCTGCGTGCGCCCTTTTTGTTGCCGCGACACTGTTCGGGGCATCGGGCGCGATGGCCGTGCCGGTCACACACGACCCTCTGGCGCTCACTGGCACGGGGTCGAGTCCGCGCAGTATCGCAGTCGGGCCCAACGGCGAGTTCTATACGGCGAATTTTGGCGCCAACGACATCACCGCGTTCGATGTCACGGGTTCGAATCTTTTCCTACAGCAACTAGGTCCACTCAAGGCTCCGACGGCCATAGCTCGAGACAGTTCGGGCGCGCTGTGGACGGCAAATTCGGCTGACCATAGTATTTCGAAGTACATTCCCGGCCATACGACGCCAAGCACGATTGGGCTCACAATTACGAGTCGGCCGACGGCAATTACCATTGATGCCAGTCACGTCTCAGATCCTTCGGATGTCGTCTACACCGCAGATTCTGCCGATAACGTTGTGGCCAAATCCACGGAGGCGGCAGGCATCATCACAACAAACGCACGTTGGGCGCTGCTCGCGCCGAACACCGCACCCAAGGGCATCGTGACCGACTCGCTCGGCAACGTCTACACCGCGAACTCTCTCAACAGCACCGTCTCGAAGATCACCCCGGCCGGCGTCGTCACCGATCGATTCACCGAGTTCTCTCCAGGTGACGGGCCCGACGCCATCACGATCGACAGTCACGGCATGCTGTACGTGGCGAACTACTCGGCCGGCACCGTCGTGAAGATCGACTCCACGCAGCCGGCGCTCGCGAACGTCGTCGCCAGCTACACGTTGCCGACGAATGCGGAGCCCATGGGCATCGCGGTCGATGCGCACGACAACGTTTATGTCAGCGAATCGGGGCCCAACACTGTCGCACTCATTCCAGCCGGCAG
>JAODBB010000244.1 GCA_025463745.1 Subtercola sp. | reverse complement strand
CGAACGTCGTCGCCAGCTACACGTTGCCGACGAATGCGGAGCCCATGGGCATCGCGGTCGATGCGCACGACAACGTTTATGTCAGCGAATCGGGGCCCAACACTGTCGCACTCATTCCAGCCGGCAGCACCGCCGCGCCGCTGACAATCATGACGCTCGCGAGCAATGCGGGGGCATCGGGAATCGCCGTGTCTACGACGAATCAGCTTCTGGTGACCGGGTTCGGCACGGGCACCGTCTCCTCACTCGATCTCTCGACCGTCATCACGACGAGGTCGCTTCCGGCCGCGACGGTGGGCACGGCGTTCACGTCGACCGTGTCGGCGACGGGCATCGATCCGGTCACGTTCTCAGCGGCAGACCTGCCGTCGTGGCTTCAGCTCGACACCGCAACGGGAGCGCTGAGTGGTACGCCGACGGCGGCAGGCGACTACACCTTCTCCGTCACGGCGAACAGTCTGGTTTCGTCAAGTACGCCGATGCAATTCACGATCTCGGTCACGGCGGCGACCACCACCGGTGGCGGTAGCGGGGGCAACGGCGGCAGTGGTACGACCGGCGGTACCGGCACTGGCACAGGTGGCGGTTCGGCCTCGAACGCCAGCTCGACTGGCGGCGGGTCGTTGGCGAACACGGGAGCTGACTCGTCGGTAATGGCCGCGATGGGCTCAGCCGCCGGCCTCGTTCTGCTCGCCGGCCTCGTGCTGACCTCCATTCGACGACGCTTTCGCTCACAGCACAGCACTTCTCGTTGAGCACCTAACACGAGAACGCCTCAATATCCGGGGTTCATCGCCCTCGGTGACGGTGGCCAGTTCTTCACCGCGAACAGCGTCGGCGACTCGGATGTCGAGAATCTCGGCATCCGGCGACCCGTTCACCGGGAATTCGGGCAACGACACAGTGACGGGGGTCTCGGCATCCGGAACCGTCGTGCCCTTCACTCAACTCGACAAGTGGGCGGCACCGTCGGCCATTTCGTTCTACGACGACGGGCTTTCGAAGGCGCTTGCTGCGCTTAGCTGGCCGGCTTTTGATCGGCGGCTTTGAGACTTCCTCGTTAATGAGGTACGCTCACCCGATGGCTATGAACCTCGCCCGGAGGTTCTCTGACAGTCCATCTGGCCGAAGGTGCACCCATGAGACGATCTCCATTCATTGCGGTGCCGGCGTGCGCCCTCTTCCTTGCCGCGACGGTGTTCGGGGCGAGTGGGGCGATGGCGGTGCCGGTCACGCACGACCCGCTTGTGCAACTCGCGGCGGGCACGGGGCCCACCGGCATCTCGGCTGCTGCAGGAGGCCACTATTGGGTGACGTATCGTGACAAGAACCAAGTGGCGCTCTTCGATGGCGCCGCCAGTGCTCCGAGCGCGGTTTTGCCCACCGGCGCGAAACCTATCGCCGTCGCCACAGACAGTATCGGAGGCGTTTGGATCGACGATGTCATTTCTCGAGGCGTTACTCACTACGACAGTGACGGCTCGAATGGTGTGACAGGCAACCTCGGTGCAAATTCTCCGATAGCCATCGCGGTTGATCCGAGCCTCAACGCTTACACGGTGAGCCCGACAACACACTTGGTTTCGAAGCTGACCTACGATTCGACCTTACATTCGCTCTTCGCGATACAGGCTTTCGCAGACGTCGGCCCGAACACGTCGCCGGTGGCACTCGATACCGACCCTGCCGGAAACATCTACACGGCGAACTACGGTACCTCGACGATTTCGGAAGTCACGCCGACGACCGCCACGTCAGGTACCGCCTCCGTCATCACAACCCTCGATCCCGGGGCTGGGCCGGATGCGCTCGCCATCGACAGTCTCGGCTTTCTCTACGTGGCGAATTTCGGCTCAAGCACGGTCACGAAGATCAACACCGCCGCTGCTCCGAATGCCAATGTCGTCGGCACGTTCACCCTGCCGCCGGGCGCGACACCCACGTCGCTCGCCATCGACTCGCTTGACAACGTCTACGTGGTCAATGCGGGTGCGAACAGTGTCAGCGAGATTCCAGCTGGAAGTACCGGTACGCCTCTCACCATCAAGCAGTACCCCGCTGGTGCGGCTTTGGCTTCCGTTGCCGTGACATCTACGCACACGCTCGTGGTGACGAGCGCCGACAACAACTCGGTGTCGTCCATCGATCTGACTCCTGTGATCACTACGACATCGGTCGCCGATGGCACGGTCGGTGCGGCCTATTCGTCATCGGTGGCGGGTACCGGAGTCGACGATCTGACTTTCGATCTCGCTAATGCGCCGACCTGGTTGCACATCGATGGGGCTACCGGCGCGCTCACTGGGATTCCGACGGATGCTGGCACGGTGACGTTCTCCGTTATCATCGGTAGTCCCGCAGGCCCCGGGGTGGCGAAGCAGTTCACCTTCACTGTCGCTGCGGCGAACACCGGCGGATCGGGCGGTGGTGGCTCGACCGGCGGCACCGGCGGCACCGGAGGCGCGGGCGGCGGCTCGGGGTCGGCAGCGAACGGTGGGTCGGGATCGGGTGCCGGCGGCTCCTCTACGCTCGCCCATACGGGCGCCAGTGCATCCACGGCGGTGGCGATGGGCGGAGCGGCAGGCCTCGTGCTTCTCGTCGGCCTCGTTATCACGGCTCTGCGGCGCAAGTTCATTCGTTCATCGAACTGAGCGGTGGGGTCGGAGCGTCTCCGCGACGCGCCGGGTGCATAACACGAGAACTTCTCAATAGTGGAGTTATGCTCACCCCTATATGGGGGGGGCATAACGCGGCCGAACAGGCCCGACTAAGGGGTTCACAATGATCAAAAGCAGGTATCTACTCGTCCTTCCCATCGCGTTCACCGCTGCGACCGCAGGCGTTGCGGCGGCGCTCGCGGTTCCCATCGACGCTGGGCCGGCCCGCTCGGCGGGGGCGGGCACGTCGCCCGGTGCCATCGCACTCGGTGACGGCGGCCAGTTCTTCACCGCGAATGACGAAACCAACACGCTCTCATCGTTCGCGGCCGACGGCGGCCCCGGATCCTTCGCGCCGGTCGCTCTGGGCGCTGGCGCCACACCCACTGCACTCACCTACACCTCGTCAGGCGTCATCTACACCGCGAACTTCGGCAACCACACGTGAGCCGGTACAAACCGGGCATCGACACCGCGACGACCACGTTCGACCTCGGCCCGAACACCTCCCCGTACGGCGTCACACACAACTCGGCGGGTGACATCTTCACCGCGAACAGCATCGGCGACTCGGTGTCGAGAATCTCGGCATCCGGCGACGTGATCGTCGAGTACGCGAACCTCGGTACGGGCGCCGCGCCGAAAAGCATCGTCGCCGATAGCGCCGGCGACCTGTTCACCGCGAATTCGGGCACCAGCACCGTGACGGAGGTCACGGCATCCGGAACCATCGT
>JAODBB010000231.1 GCA_025463745.1 Subtercola sp. | reverse complement strand
CGCTTCGGGTGAAGCGAACGTCGCCGACGACGAAGTCACCGGCGCCGAAGGCGAAAAGAATAAGGTGAAAGCATGACTGCCGTGATCGTGGGCTACGCCCGCACCCCGTTCGTGAAGTACAACGGCGATTTTGCGTCGGTTCCGGCCACCGAGTTGGGCGCTCACGCCATTACGGCGGCCCTCGCGAAAGCGGGCGTCTCGGCGGATGCCGTACAGATGGTGTTCGCCGGGCAAGTGCTTCAAGGGGCGGCAGGGCAGAACCCTGCGCGGCAGTCGGCGGTGGGTGCGGGCATCCCGTTGACCACGCCGGCCATCACGCTGAACGCCGTGTGCCTGTCGGGAATGGAGGCCGTCGTCAGCGCGGTGCGTCTCATCAACGCCGGCGAGGCCGATGTGGTGGTGGCAGCCGGGCAGGAGTCGATGACGCTCGCCCCGCACGCCTGGTCGGGTTCGCGCGCAGGCAAGCGGTACGGGGCTATCGAACTCATCGACACGATGGAGCACGACGGATTGACCGACGCGTTCGAGAAGCGCTCGATGGGCCTCTCGACCGAAGAGGGCAACGTGCCGCTGAAGCTGACCCGCGAGGAGCAAGACGCGTGGTCGGCCCGGTCGCATCAGACACTCGCCGCGGCCGCCTCGTTCTTGAGCGACGAGATCGCGCCGTTCTCCGTTGCGGGGCGCAAGGGGGCCACGGTCGTCTCGGCCGACGACGGCCTTCGCGCAGACACCACCACCTCGACGCTGGCGACGCTTCGCCCGGCCTTCGGCTCGTCGGGCACCATCACGGCCGGCAACTCGTCGCAGATCACCGACGGCGCCGCCGCGATCGTGCTGATGAGCGAGGCGGCGGCCGACGCTCTCGGCGCCCGCAAGATCGCCACCGTCGTGGCGCACGCCTTCGTGGCGGGGCCCGACGTGACGCTGCACACGCAACCCTCGCACGCGATCACAGAGGCGCTGGCCCGCACTCCCTATTCGGCGTCTGAACTCGCAGCCGTCGAGATCAACGAGGCCTTCGCCGCCGTTTCGGTGCATTCGACGCGGATGCTCGGGGTCGACGAGAGCATCGTGAACTCCAACGGCGGGGCGATCGCCCTCGGGCACCCCATCGGCGCCTCGGGCACGCGCATCGTCGGGCACCTCGCCCGGCGGCTCGCCGCCCTCGGCACCGGATCCGTCGGCGCTGCCGGCATCTGCGGCGGCGGCGGTCAGGGCTCGGCGGTCATCCTCGTCGCGTTCTAGTCCCGCACGCTCCCGGGGTCGACTGACGACCGCGCTTCGCGCCGCCCGACCACCTGGCCGCGTCCGGTTACCGCGCCGGCCACCCGGCCGCATCCTGTCACTGCACTTTCGTCGGAAAACCCGACACGTGGCAGGCTGTACAGCGCCACATCACCTGCCCTCCGACCAAACCTCACAGACGTGACGGCCAAGAACACACAAGAGCACCCACGCCTTGGGGCGTGGGTGCTCTTCTGTGGGGTGCGGATGCCCGGGGCGGGGTTACGCCGCGAGAGGCAGGTGCACCGTGTCGAGGTGCTCTGCCGCGACCGTGAGGTCTGCGCCAGAGGCGGAGACGGTCACGGTGCCGCCGTCGGTGAGGGCACCGGTGACGAGCAGGTCGGCGATGCGATCATCCACGTCGCGCTGAATCACGCGGCGCAAGGGGCGCGCACCATATTCGGGCTCGTAGCCGTGCTCGGCGATCCAGTCGATTGCGGCTTCGGTCACCTCGATCGTGATCGAACGGGTCGCCAAGCGGGTGCGGGTGGCACCCAGCAAGAGCGAGACGATCGAACGCAACTGGGGCTTGTCGAGCTTTCTGAACAGCACGATCTCATCGATACGGTTCAAGAACTCGGGGCGCATTGCCTCGCGCAGCTTGCCCATGACACGGTCACGCAGCGCTTTCTCCGAACCGAACGAGGTCTCGGCGTCGGCGGCGACGAAGCCGATCGCTCCACCGCGGCTCGCCAAGAACTCCGAACCGAGGTTCGAGGTCATGATGATGACCGTGTTGCGGAAGTCGACCGTGCGACCCTGACCGTCGGTCAGACGACCGTCGTCGAGCACCTGCAGAAGCAGGTTGAACACGTCGGGGTGCGCCTTCTCGATCTCATCGAACAGGATGACCGAGTACGGGTTGCGGCGAACACGCTCGGTCAGCTGGCCGGCCTCGTCGTAACCGACGTATCCGGGAGGAGCACCGACGAGACGCGACACGGTGTGCCGTTCGCCATACTCGCTCATGTCGAAGCGCAGCATCGCCTTCTCGTCACCGAACAGCGATGCCGCGAGCGTCTTCGCGAGTTCGGTCTTGCCAACGCCGGTCGGGCCGAGGAACAGGAAGCTGCCCACGGGCCGGGTCTGGTCGCCCATGCCGGTGCGGTTGCGCCGCACGGCCTTGGCCACCACGGCCACGGCGTCGTCTTGTCCGACGACACGCGCGTGCAGTTCATCCTCGAGCAGGGCCAGGCGCTCACGGTCGACCTGCGTCAACCGGTTGGCCGGGATGCCCGTGGCACGGGAGATCACGGCAGCGATCTCAGCCTCGTCGACGACTGCCGCAGCATCCGCCTGGTCTGAGGCCTTCACCGTTGCGAGCTTCTCGTGCACGTGCTCGATCTCGTCGCGCAGGCGGGAGGCCTCTTCGTAGTGCTCGGCCGCGACAGCGGAGTTCTTCGACGCCTCGAGGTCGGCCAGCTGCTCGAGGAGAGCAGAAGCATCCACCTTCTTACCGAGCTTCAAGCGCAGTCGTGCGCCGGCCTGGTCGATCAGGTCGATGGCCTTGTCGGGCAAGAACCGGTCGCTGATGTAGCGGGCCGAGAGCTCGACCGAAGCGCGAATCGCGTCGGGGGTGTAGGTCACCGCGTGGTGCTCTTCGTACGCCGAAGCCAGCCCGCTAAGAATCAGCACCGCGTCTTCGATGCTCGGCTCGCCCACTGTGACGGGCTGGAACCGGCGCTCGAGAGCGGGGTCTTTCTCGATGGAGCGGTACTCCTTGAGTGTGGTGGCACCCACCAGGTGCAGGTCACCGCGGGCCAGGCGGGGCTTCAGGATGTTTCCGGCATCCATACCACCCTCACCCGAACCGCCCGCGCCGACGACCGTGTGGATCTCGTCGATGAAGACGATCAGCTCACTCTTGTGGGCTGAGATCTCGTCCATCAGCTTAGTCAGGCGCTCTTCGAAGTCGCCGCGGTACTTGGTACCGGCGAGCATCGCGGGCAGGTCGAGCGTCACCACGCGCTTGCCGCGCAGTTGCTCGGGCACGCCGCCGTCGACGATGGCCTGGGCGAGGCCGTTGACGATCGCCGTCTTACCCACGCCTGCTTCACCGATCAGAACGGGGTTGTTCTTGGTGCGGCGGGAAAGGATCTCGATGGTCTGCTCGATCTCGTCAAGCCGGCCGATCACAGGGTCGAGGTCGCCCTCACGGGCCAGCTCGGTGAGGTCGGTGCCGAATTTGTCGAGCGTCGGGGTGTCAGACTCGGGTTTGCCATCGGCGCCCGCATCGCCCGCGGAAGCGCCGGCACCTGCAGCGCCGACGGTCTCGCGCATGCCGTTCTGCAGCGCCTCAGGGGTCACGCCGGCAGCGGCCAGAACGGCACCCGCGGGCGAGTCCTGGTTGATGACGAGCGCGAAGAAGAGGTGCTCGGGGTCGATGTAGGTCGAGCCGGATGCCCGTGCGACCTGGTACGCGTGGAACAGTGTGCGCGTGGCCGACTGGGTCAGCGACGGCGCAACGTCGTCACGCTCAGCAGATGCCTGCGGCAGACGCTGCTCGGCAGCCTCCGCGATGGCGCGCGGGTTCGCGCCGACACGGCGAATGGCCTCGGCGGCCGGCTCTTTCTCGGCGATCACGCGAAGAATGTGCAGCGCATCAAGCTCGGACTGGCCGTGCTCGAGCGCGAACTTGCCGGCCTCGGCCAGCACCTCGTGGGTGCGACGGCTCAAAAACCGGCTGATGTCGATGGAGCGCGCACCCTGCTGGGCCGCGCGTTCGCCGTCGAGGTAGCGGGCGAGAAACTCGTCGAATGAGTTGCCGCCGGTACCTTCGGGGTTTGAGTTGTTAGGCAATGTGTCCTCCTGGTGAAACTTGAGTGCCCTCGACTCAAGTTAACGCTACAGAGCCCCACCTATTCCCGCCTGCTCGCTCAGGGCGAAACAAATTGTGCTGAGCAGCGGCCATGCGACCGCACACATCGCCGTGACCTTCACGGAGTGCTGACGCGCGCCGAAGCTCGGCGTACGGTTGACCCATGGCCAGAACAATCGCAACCGAAACCACCGTCGATCGAGCCGCAATGCTCGCCTTCGTCAGACCTCGGCACCGGATGCTGCTGGCCACCACCCGCACAGACGGACGCCCCCAGATCTCCCCCGTCACAGGCGGCGTCGACGCCGAAGGCCGGCTCGTGATCTCGACGTACCCCGGCAGGGCCAAGACCCGCAACGCCGCACGCGATTCGCGCACGAGCGTCGTCGTGCTGTCTGACGAATGGAACGCCGCGTGGATTCAGATCGACGGCGACGCCGAGGTGCTCACCATGCCGGGCGCAGCCGACGCCCTCGTCGAGTACTTCCGCAGTATTTCGGGCGAGCATCCTGATTGGGCCGAATACCGTAAGGCGATGGCTATTCAGAACAAATCGCTCATCCGCATCACGCCGACCCACTGGAGCCCCGTCGCGACCGGCGGTTTTCCCGCCGACGTGGCGGCGAGACTCGACGCGTCATGACCTGCGGTGCCGCACCGCAATGCCAGCGTGCCTCATGACCTCCCCGCCGCCAGCCCCGGCGGTCACTGTCATCGGTGACGCGCTGATCGATGAATTGCGGAGCTCATCGGGCACGAACTCTTTCGTCGGCGGCGCCGCCTTGAACGTGGCGGTCGGCCTCAGCGTGCTGGGCGTTTCGGCGACGCTGGTGGCGATGGTGGGCGATGACGCCGACGGCGACACCATTCGCGCCTACCTCGCTTCGTTCGGAGTGAATCTCGTCGATTCCCCCGCGCCGCACGGCACCTCACGTGCCGTCTCCGATCGCACCGAGGGCGAGCCGGCCTACGCCTTCAATCTCGCCGCGCAGCGGCGCACCATCGACTTCACCTCGCGTACCCTCGAACCCATCTCCACCGCCGAACTGGTGGTGGTGAGCTGTTACCCCTTCGACTCCGACGAGCAGTCGAGCGCCCTCGCGTCGGCCGTGCACGACCCGGCGAACCGGCTGATCATCGACCCCAACCCGCGTTCGGGCATGCTCGCAGACCGCCGCCGTTTCGTGCGCAACTTCGAAGCGCTGGCGACGGATGCCCTACTCATCAAGATCGGCGACGACGACGCCCGGCTGCTCTACAACTCGAGCCTCGCGAGCCTCACCGAACGGTTGCATGACACTTCGAGCGCAACCATTCTCGCCACCGCCGGGCGTGACGGAGCCAGCATCGTCGACCACCGCGGGCGCACCGCCCGCTCCCCCATCGCCGACCTCCCAGGCGCCATCGTCGACACCATGGGCGGCGGCGATGCCACCCTCGCCTCGATGACGGCCTCGCTGCTCGAGGCCTTGCACGCCGCCGCCCCGCCGGCCGCGCCGCCCGCGTCAGCCGCGCCCCCCGCTTCGCCCCCGACTCCCGCGTGGCAGCCCGCGCTCGACCGCGCAATGCTCATCGCGGCGGCCACCTGCCGGCATCCAGGAGCCCTTCTCCGCCTACCCTGACCTGCACCCTTCCCCCCAGAACGACCGGCGCGTACGAGAATATAGCCATGCCGAGTCTCTTGAGCCGCCTCGACCTTCTGCCCATTCGGCCGCGCGATAAGCACGAGGGGGGGCGGGTCGCGTCGAGTCTCGAGCTGTTCTTCGACTTGGTGTTCGTCATCGCGGTGGGGCTCGCCGCAACGAATCTGCACGAACTCGAAAGCGAACACCACATCTGGGTCGGCGTCGGCGCCTACATCATGGTGTTCTTCGCCATCTGGTGGGCCTGGATGAATTTCACGTGGTTCGCAACAGCCTTCGACAATGACGACTGGCTCTACCGGTTCACCACCATCGTGCAGATGGGGGGTGTGCTCGTTCTGGCTGCCGGCGTTCCCGCGGCGATGCAGCATGGCGATTTCACGATAGCCACCTACGGTTACGTCATCATGCGCCTGGCGATGGTGAGCCAGTGGATTCGGGTCGCCGTCAACTCCCCCGAATACCGCGCCACGGCACTGCGTTATGCCGGCGGAATCACCCTCGTGCAAATCGCCTGGGTGCTGCGCCTGGCGCTGCCTGAGTCGTACGGCGTGGCGAGTTTCATCGTGCTCGCCATGGCAGAAGTGGCCGTTCCCATCTGGGCCGAGCAGAAGAACCTCACTCCCTGGCACAACCACCACATCGCCGAGCGTTACGGCCTGTTCACCCTGGTGGTACTGGGCGAGGGGCTGCTCGGCTCGGCCAACGCCATCATCGGCGCGCTTCAGGATGCCGAGCACGTGTTCCCGCTCGTCGTCTTGGCGGGGTGCGGGTTGGTCATCACCGCCGGCATGTGGTGGATCTATTTCGCCGTACCCCAGCACGACCACATCGAAAACCTGCGGCAGTCGCTCACCTTCGGCTATGCGCACTCCATCGTCTTCGCTGCGGCCGGCGCGGTATCGGCGGGTATCGAGGTCGCCGTCGCAGTGCGCTCGGGCGAAACCGAGTTGCCATCGATCGAGGCCGGAGCGACGCTCACGGTGCCGGTCGCCGTGTTCGTGCTCGCGGTGTGGGCGCTGGCCATTCGGCGACATGTCGGGCGTACCGCGAATACGATCATTCCGATCTTCGGCGTGCTGATCGGGCTGTGCGCGGTGCTGCCGTGGCCCGAGGTGGCGACGTCGGTGCTGGTGGTCGTGATCGTGGCGACGCTCGTCGTGACGCGGCGGCCCGCGGCGCATCGGCCCCATGCGACCCCGCCGACCCTCGATCGGCGTTAGATCCCGAGCCACTCCAGCGCGGCGGTCGTCAGCGCCTCGACTCCCACATCGAGGGTGGGGCGGATGACCGGGGCGAAGAACGGCGAATGGTTGGCCGGTATATCGCGCTCGACGGTGCCGCCAACGACCGCCGCTTCATACTGGGCCGCATCCGTACCGCCCAGCAGCCAGAACACCAGGGGCGCATTCGCCGCGGTGGCCAGCAGGCTCACGTCTTCGCTGCCGGTGACCGGACCGGGGTCGATAACACCCTGCGCGCCGAACCGCACGCTGAATGCGCCGAAGACGCGTGCCGTCGCCTCGGCGTCGTTCACCAGAACCGGGAACGACTCTTCGGGCACGATCTCGGGCTCAGGAGCGCCCGACGCCTGGGCTTCGGCACGGATGATGCGATACACCGCCTCGATCACGCGGCGACGCACCCCCTCGTCGAGGCTCCGAATGGCCACCCCGAAGGTCGCCTGGTCGGAGATGATGTTGCTCTTCGTGCCGGCGTGAAACTGCCCCACGGTGAGCACCGCCGTCTCTCCCCCTGCGATTTCGCGCGACACGATGGTCTGCAGCCGCAGAATCGTCGCGGCCGCCATCACGATCGGGTCGATGGTCGTCTCGGGCCGCGAGCCGTGACCTCCTCGGCCGAACATGGTCACGCGAAACGCATCGGTGCCCGCGAAGGCCGGCCCGGCGTGCACACCAAGCGTTCCCGACGGAAAGGGGGCGACGTGCTGACCCAGCACCACATCGGGCAGGGGCGCGATCGAATACAGGCCATCGTCGACCATCGCCTGAGCTCCGCTGCCGAGCTCCTCGGCCGGCTGGAAAACGACGACCAGCGTGCCCGACCAGCCGGCGGTGCTTTCGGCGAGCACCTGCGTCGCACCCAGCAAACAGGTCACGTGCACATCGTGGCCGCAGGCGTGCATGACGGCGACATCGGTTCCGTCGGGGAGAGATGCGCGATCGGTGCTGGAGTAGTCGAGTTCGGTCTGTTCGAGCACGGGCAGAGCATCCATGTCTGCCCGCAGCAGAACGGTCGGCCCGTCACTGTTGCGCAGCACACCGACTACCCCCGTGCCGCCCACGTTTTCGGTCACCTCGAGCCCCAGGGCGCGAAGTCGTTCGGCCACCACTGCTGCAGTGCGAAACTCGGCGCGAGACAGCTCGGGATGCCGGTGCAGATCGGTGTAGACGGCCACCAGTGGCGTCATCACTGTTTCGATCTCGGCAGCAGTCGGGGTCATGGGTGGCACCTTTCGTTCGCTCTCACCGTATCGCGAGCCGTCATGCAGCAGAGAATACTGTCGTATGGAAGATACGAAGGCCGCCTTTGTAGTTTCCCTTCGCTCCTGATAGTTTGCACGTGTGAACGAAAAACAGCTCGAGCCGGAGGCGATTCAGGCAGCTGCACTCGCGGGCGACCTCCGTATTACTCTGGCAAGCCTGCGTCGCCGCATGCGTGAGCAGGCGACGACGACCGATCTGACGGGGTCGCAGCTGATGGTCATCTCCCATCTCGAAAGCTTCGGCCCGGCTACCGTCACCGCGTTGGCGAGGGCGCAGGGCGTGCGGCCGCAATCGGTCGGCGCCAACGTCGCAGCCCTCGAATCCGCCGGACTCATCAGCGGCACTGCAGACCCCGACGATGGGCGTCAGACACTGTGGTCGATCACTCCCGAGGCGAGCGAGAGCTTCGCCATGACGCGCGCGATACGCGAAGACTGGCTCGCTCGGGCGATCGACGCCAAGCTCACGCCCGCCGAGCAATCAACGCTCGCCGCCGCCGTGACACTGCTGCACAAGATCGTCGAACCGTGACCGCCACCTCGACGGGCCAGAGCAGCGCGCTCAGGCCGATCGTCTCTCCGCGGTACAAGTGGCTCGCACTGTCGAACACGACCATCGCGATGCTGCTCGCGACGATCGATTCGTCGATCACGCTCATTGCGATGCCCGACATCTTTCGTGGCATCGGCCTGAATCCCCTTGAGCCCGGCAACTCATTCTTCCTGCTCTGGATGCTCCTCGGCTTTCTCGTCGTGAGCAGCGTGCTCGTCGTGAGCCTGGGGCGCCTGGGTGACATCTTCGGCCGGGTGAAGATGTACAACCTCGGCTTCGTGATCTTCACTATCGCAGCGATAGGGCTGTCGGTCACCCCACTCACCGGCCAGGCCGGCGCGTGGTGGCTCATCATCGGACGCATTGTTCAGGGTGTCGGGGCGGCCTTTTTGGTGGCGAATTCCTCGGCCATTCTCACCGATGCGTTCCCCTCGAATCAGCGCGGTCTCGCCCTGGGTATCAACAACATCGCGGGCATCAGCGGATCGTTCATCGGCTTGGTACTCGGCGGCATCCTCGGCGCCATCGACTGGCGGCTCGTCTTTCTCGTAGCAGTGCCGTTCGGAATCTTCGGCACGATCTGGTCGTTTCTGAAACTCAAGGAGATCGGCGAGCGGCACGCCGCGAAGATCGACTGGTGGGGCAACATCACCTTCGCCGTCGGGCTCATTCTGATCATGATCGGCATCACCTACGGCATCGAGCCGGCCAACGGAAACCCGATGGGCTGGTCGAGTGCGCCGGTGCTCTCGGTGCTGGGCATCGGGGCGGCGTTCCTCGTCGCCTTCGGCATCATCGAAACGAAGGTCGCCGACCCGATGTTCCGGCTGCCGTTGTTCACGATCCGGGCGTATACGTTCGGCACGCTTTCGACGTTCCTGTCTGCGATCGCGCGCGGTGGACTCATGTTCATGCTGATCATCTGGCTGCAAGGCATCTGGCTGCCGCTGCACGGCTACAGTTTCGAGGAGACACCCCTGTGGGCGGGCATCCTGATGCTGCCGCTGACGATCGGATTCCTGATCGCCGGGCCCATCTCGGGCATCCTCTCCGACCGTCTCGGTGCACGTTATTTCGCAACGGGCGGCATGGTGGGCACGACGCTCTGCTTCATCTTGCTGATCTTCTTGCCCATCGACTTCGACTACTGGGGGTTCGCCGCGATCTTGCTCGGTCTCGGGCTCTCGATGGGGGCGTTCGCGTCGCCGAACCGCGCCGCCATCATGAATAGTCTGCCCGCGCGCGACCGCGGTGCCGGTGGCGGTATGACCTCGACGCTGCAGAACTCGGCGCAGGTGCTGTCGATCGGAATCTTCTTCACGCTCATGATCGTCGGCCTCTCGGGTGCCCTCTCGTCCACGCTCACCCAGGGTCTCGTAGCCCACGGGGTCGCGTCGAATGTGGCTCAGCAGATCGGCAACCTGCCACCCGTCTCGATTCTGTTCGCGGCGTTCCTCGGCTACAACCCCATTCAGAGCCTGCTGCCGCCCGACGTGCTCAGCGGTCTGTCGCAGGCGAATCAGGATGCCCTGACCGGCCACTCCTTCTTTCCGAACCTCATCTCGGCTCCATTCGAAGCCGGTCTCACCGAGGCGTTCATCTTCGCAGCGATCGCCTGTTCGATCGCGGCGATCGCCTCCTGGTCGCGCGGAGGCCGCTACATCCACGACGAGCACTGAAAGACGAGCGCCGAAAACAAGACGAGCGCCGAAAAGAGGTTAGCGATTCGGCCGCCACAGTCGTACGGTCAGAGAGTACCGAATGCGGCAGGAGACATCATGAGCGACCACGACGAATCTGACAACCTCTCGACCGGAACGGCAGACACCGGCGCGCGCCCAGGTAGCGCCCTCGGCGCGGCACCCGACCTGCTGCTGCTCGCCATGGATCATCGATCGTCGTTGCAGAAGCAGGTGTACGGCATCGACGGCGAGCCGACACCCGCACAGATCGAACAGATCTCGGCGGGCAAGACGCTCGTTTTCGAGGGGCTGCTCGAGGCCGTCAACCGTGGAGTCGACCCGTCGACAGTGGGCGTTCTGGTCGATGAACGGTACGGCACCGCCGTAGCCTCGAAGGCGAAGGCGGCCGGAATCGACCTCGCCATGCCCATCGAGAAAAGCGGGCACGACTTCTTCGTTCTCGAATACGGCGACTTCACCACCACTGAATGGCTCAGCCACGTCGAAACCTTCGACCCGGCGCAGGTGAAGGTGCTCGTTCGCGACAATCCCGCCTTCGATGCGGCTGAACGCGCCGCGCAAATGGCGCACTTGGCGGCGGTCGGCGATGTATTACGCGAAGCCGGCCGGGTCTTTCTGATCGAATTGCTCATTCCCGCGACGCCGGCCCAGCTCGCGTCGGTCGACCAGGATGCACTGCGGTACGACCGCGACGTGCGCCCGAGCCTCACGACCCAAGTCATCTCCGAACTGCAGCACGCCCACGTCGAACCGCAGATCTGGAAGATCGAGGGCCTCGAAACCCGCGAGGCCGCCGAGTCGATCGTGGCGGCGGCCAGGCAGGATGGCCGGGCATCCGTCACCTGTATCGTGCTCGGCCGCGATGCCCCCGCCGAACGTCTCGACCACTGGCTGAGCGTGGCCGCCCCCGTCGACGGCTTTCGTGGTTTCGCGATCGGCCGCAGCATCTGGGAGCAACCCCTCGCAGACCATCTCGCCGGGCTCACCGGGCCGCATGACCTCGTCGATCGTGTCGCCACGAACTTCACTCACTTCGCGGCCGTCTACGCCGCCGCTGCCACCGCAGGCTGATCGCCCGCCGTTCGAGCGCTCATCGCGCGTAGGAAGCGAGGTCGGTCTGGGAGAAGTCGTCGCCGACGAACAGCAGCGTGTCGCGCGCGAGCCTCGCCGACGCGTAGGCGATGCAGTCACCGAAGTTCAGGCGCGCGGGATGCTTGCCCTTGCCGTAGAGAGCGTGAGCGTCTGACGCCAGCGCCTCGTGGGCAGCAGTGAAGTCGATCGCCGCGACCCCGATTGCCGACAGGAGGCCGTGAACCTCGGAGACACTCAACCCGAAGCGCTCGGAGCCGAGCACGATCGTCAGCTCGAGAATGGAAACCGAGCTCATCGACACCGACGAGGCGAGTTCCAGCTGCTCGACGAGGCTCTGCCAGCCCTCTTCGCGCGCCACGATGGCCACGATTGCCGACGTGTCGACGATCACGCCGGAAACATCTCGTCGTAACCGAGAATCTGCTCGCGTTCGGCCTTCGAGAGCGAAGCACCCGCGGTGCGTGGCCATACGGTGGACTCCAGAAAGTGCACCAGCTCTGAACGCTTCTCACCGCGTTCCGCATCGAGGGCGGCGAGCTTCGCCCGCGCGAGTTCGCGTACCGCACCCGTTTTCGTGACACCGAGCCGCCGCGCGACCTCGGTCACTAACGCAACGGTTTCTTCGTCTTTCAGGTTCAAACCCATGAGCGTGATTCTACCTCCATCGACTTCAGGGTAGAAAGTAGCACTGTCCGATTCCATCCTCAGCCATCGATCGGCAGATTGTGGATAACGCGCTATCCACAGCGAGGTTGACTGCTCTTAGTGAGCAGCAGAGTCTGAGACGATGGAACCATGCTCACGATAGGTATTCTCGGCGCGGCCGGCATTGCTCCGGCCGCGATCATCCGCCCGGCCAGACGACGCACCGATGTGCTGATCGGAGGCGTGGCGTCGCGCCGGGCATCCGCAGCCGCCGACTACGCTGCCACGCACGGCATCGGCCGGTCGTACGGCAGCTACGCCGAACTGCTCGCCGACCCCGACATCGACCTGGTGTACAACGCATTGCCGCCGTCGGAGCACATGCGCTGGTCGATCGCCGCGCTCGAGGCCGGCAAACACGTTCTGTGCGAGAAACCGTTCGCCATGAACGCGGCCCAGGCCCAGCGAATGACCGACGCGGCGCTCGCCACGGGCAACCGGCTGGTCGAGGCGTTTCACGACCGGTACCACCCCCTGAGCGCCGAGATCGGCCGCATAGTCGCCGACGGCAGGCTGGGCGACATCGTCGAGGTGCGCGCCGACTTCTCGGGATCGAACCCGTTCGATCCGCGCTCTATTCGGCACGACCCCGCCGTGGGCGGCGGTTCGCTGATGGATCTGGGCTGCTACCCCGTGCACTGGGTTCGCGCACTCATGGGCGAAGAGCCAGTCGTAACCTCGGCGACGGCTACCCTGAACCCGCTCGGCGCCGATCTGAGTATGGATGCCGCACTCACGTTTCCCTCCGGCGCCATTGCTCAGGTGACCTCCAGCATGGTCGAAGGCATCCAACTGAATTCGTCTCTAGACGTACTCGCAACGGGAGGCCACCTTCACGTCGACAACCTCGTTTTTCCGTCTGCTGGGCACAGCATCACCCTCACGATCGACGGGCTGGACTATGTTTCGACGGTCGGCGGACTGACGACCTACGACCATCAACTCGAAGCGATTGTGGCCGGTTTGGCGAGCGGAGAGCTCCTGCTCACCGAGGGCACCGATCCGGTGGCGAACATGCAGGTGATCGACGACATCTACGCGGCGGCGGGCTTCGACCGCACGGGCTTCGCCCACATGGGCTTCGACCACACGGGCTTCGACGGCACGGGCTTCGACGGCACGGGCTTCGACGCAGCCTGAGCCTGCAGCCTCCGGGCCGCCTCGCATCCGATTCCTCCGCGCCCCGAACATCCGGCGTAGTACGCTGCGAGCACGGCGCGATCGAGATCGCCTCAGACCGCCGTATCACCAGCCTCCCCCCTGACCGAGAGCAGCGCCCGTGGTTTCCGTTCGCATCAGAGAGTTCCACCCCGACGACGTCGACGGAATCCTGCATCTCTGGGAGCAGATGCGTGCAGCGCAGGGCGAACCCGTCTATGCGCTCTCTGAGGTGCTCGCCTCGTGCCAAGAAGATCACGCGGTCGTGGCCGTGTTCGACGAAATGGTGGTGGGTGCCGCAGTAGGCCGCGCCGCGCACGCCCAGGGCTGGATCGTCTTTCTCTCCACCCTCGAACAGTGGCAGGGTCAAGGCATCGGCAGCACCATGCTCGCCGCGCTCGAGAAGAAGATGGCGCCGCACGGTCTCTCGAAGCTCTCGGCGCTGCTGCCCGACTCGGCCGCGATGCGCGTTGACGCCTTTCTTGATCAAGGCTTCGAGGTCAAGAAGAACCTGCGCTACTTCGAGCGCACGATTCCCATTCAGCGCAAAGAGCTGAACTCGCTCACCGAGCTCGGCGGTCGCATCCTTCCTCGCGGACTGTGGGATGGCATCGGGGGCATGCAACGTGAGAAAGAGCTGCTCGAACGTCGTCTGGTCATGCCACTCTCGCGCCCCGAGCTCGCCGAACAGTACGGCGTCGTGCCGCCGCGTGCCGTAGTGCTGTTCGGGCCTCCCGGCACCGGCAAGACCACCTTCGCCCGAGCGATCGCCTCGCGCCTGGAGTGGTCGTTCATCGAAGTCTTCCCCTCGCGCCTCGCCACAGACCCACTCGGGCTGGCCGGCGCCTTGCGCGAGACGTTTCTGAAGATCAGCGAGCTCGAACACGCGGTGGTGTTCATCGACGAGGTCGAAGAGATCGCCGCGCAGCGCAAGGGCGGCAGCCCCTCTCCCTTGCAGGGTGTGACGAACGAGTTGCTCAAGATCATTCCCGACTTTCGCGACCAGCCCGACCGGTTGCTCGTGTGCGCAACCAACTTCATCCGCTCGCTCGACTCCGCCTTCCTGCGGCACGGGCGCTTCGATTACGTCATTCCGATCGGCCTGCCCGACGAGGATGCCCGGCGCTCCATCTGGGAACGCTACATTCCCGTCTCCTCCGCTCATCTCGTCGACATCGACGCCCTCGTGAGCCGCACCGACGGCTTCTCGCCCGCCGACATCGAGTTCGCAGCGCGGAAAGCCTCGCAGAGTGCCCTCGAGAAGTCGCTCTACCCCACTGGCTCCTCCCCTATCCAGTCGGGCCCGATCACCGACGACTACCTGCAGGCGGTCATCGGTACCCGCGCCACCGTCTCGGCCTCGACCACCAGCGACTTCATCGAAGACATCGAGCTCCTCGGCCGCCTCTGATCGGGCCACGTGATATTCCTCATCCAGCCCAGAAAGTGGTTGACGGCTCCCTGCCTGGTGACCGGCATCGGATCGGGGCTCGGGCGTAGACGAAACACATGCAACACCACCCCGTCTTCCGTTCATCGGGCGCCTGCTCGTGTATGTGTGCGTCCGACTCGTCGTTGGGTGCAGGGTCTGGGTGTTTGTGTCCGGTCGATTTCGGGTGGTGGGATGATGTGGGGTGCTCCGTTGATCATGATGAGTTGCCACCTGCTGTGATGTA
>JAODBB010000210.1 GCA_025463745.1 Subtercola sp. | reverse complement strand
CAAGGGTCGTCTACCGGCTACCAGAACTTCGCCTACCGCCTCTCGCAGGTCGGCAAGGCCACGGTCGTCGTGCCCGATTTCCGCCTGGCGCCCGACTTTCTGTTCCCCGCACCGGTCGAGGATGCGCAGAGCGTGTACGCGTGGGCCCTCGAAAGCTGGTCACCGTCGCAAATCGTGATCAGCGGCGACTCCGCCGGGGGCGGGCTGGCAATGGCCACGCTGCTCTACCTGCGCGACCACGGTCTTCCGATGCCGGCGGCCGGCGTTGGAATTTCGCCGCTGCTCGACCTGGCGGGAGAGGGTGAGTCGACTGCCACCAACTCCGCATCCGATCCGCTCATCGACCGCAACATGATTGTCGAGATGGGCAAGGTGTACATCGGCGACGACATCGACCCTCACCTGGAGGCGTACTGCTCCCCCGTGTGGGGCGAGAAACACGATCTGCCACCGCTCTTGCTGCTCGCCAGCACGACAGAGGTGCTGCGAGACGACGCAGCTCGGTTCGCGGCGGGAGTGAATGCGGCAGGCGGCTCTGCTCGGCTGGCGCTCGCTCCCGGCATGATCCACATCTGGACGCTGTTTCCGTTTCTCGACCAAGCCGCTGCGAGCATGGACATCATCGGCGAGTTCATCCGCTCGAAGACAAAGTGAACGGCGAAGACGAAAGTGAACGAAAGGCTACGGCCGCTGCACCAGCTCGAGCGTCGTTCCGTCGGCGTCTCTCAGGTAGGCCGCCTTCCCGCCGGCGCGAGGTCCGGTCACGATCGGCTGGATGACCCCCGCCAGGTTCCACCCCGCTCGCACCGACGCGTCGACGACCGCCTCGACGTCGTCGACGAATAAGGCGAGATGCGCCGATCCCACGTCGCACGGTCTGGCCGTGACCACCATGCGATCATCCGGTGCACGGTACTGCAGCAACTCGACGGTGATGCCCGGCCCTTCGACAAAGGTGACGGTGATGATCGCACCCTCGACGCCGGTCACACCGGCCGAAAACGTTTCGTCGAGCTCGACTGTCGCGCCCCGGGCGAATCCGAGCACGTCGACGAAGAACGCGGCCGACCGGTTCAGGTCAGCGACCGTGATGCCGTGATGATTGACCCCCTGCACCCGATAACTCATGGGTGCTGCCCTTCTCTGCACCCGATGACTCGCCGATGCGCTGAGCAACCGACGTCGATCACAAAACGGCCATCGCATTCGCGGGCGAACTCACGGCGCCGTGCAGGTTGAGCGGAACCGAGACGAACAAGAACTGCCAACGTCCCAGCTCGGCGCAACGTTCCGCGAGCACTTCGAGGTCGAGCAGCTCGAAGAGCGACAGCCCGAGCGAGGGCAGCAGTCTGCGGTGCAGCGAGCCGATCGCCGGATCGCCTGGGCCGTTCTCGACGGCCGGGTTGTCGCTGCCGACGAGCGCGACGCGGCGATTCCAGAGGAATTCGGCCATCTCTTCGCTGGCGACAAGGCCGGTCCAGCCGGCCACGGCCGCACGTTTGGCGGCCGGCGACTCGAGATACCGCGCGGCCCATTCGGTGCGAACCAGCAGCACGTCGCCGGGTTGCAGGTCGACACCCTGTGCCGCGGCCACCGATTCGAGATCGTCTGGTGTGATGCCGATGCCCTCGAACGGGTCGACGGGGCGGCCCCGCGCCGCCCAATACCGCGGGAGGTCGAGCAGCACTCCGCGCGCGACGATGCCCCGGGTCGCCCAGTGCTGCATTCCGAGCGCGTCGCCGGCCGATGCGAGATCGGTCGAGCCGTCGTAATAACCGTGCTCGCGGGCGCGTACGTGCGCCAGCCCGTCGAGTTGCGACGAGGCTTGCGGGTTGAACGCATCGACGATGTCTTCGGCGTCGTTGCGTGACGCCTCGATCACCCGGTGCGTCAGTGGCGCGCGGCCGAACAGCGGCGGGTCGAAGGCGTCGACGGCGAGGTTGAGCGGAATCGGGATGCCGGCCGAGACGGTCTGCGCAGCTGCAACCACTCCGGCCCGAGCGATGAACGAGAGCGTGCCCTCGGCAGGCGGCAGCACCCCGCGCGAATGGCGCACGCCGAGATCGCCGAGCTCGGGCAGTTCGCGGTACGACGGGATGCTCGAGGCCGCCCTACTCGCGACGGCCGAGTCATCCGCGCTCATGCCGCCCGAGTCATCCGCGCTCACGCCATCCGAGTCATCCGCGCTCACGCCGCCCACCCGCCCGTCGCCCACCGAATCGTTGCGGGTCATTCCGGTTCCCGCCGCACCCACAATTCGCCACCGAAGTCGCTCAGCTCACCGGCCTTGAACATGGCGATGGCCTCCTTCAGCCCGAAGTCGCGAATCCAGCGCTGCACCTCTTGTACTTCGGCGGTCTGGTGCAGCAGGGCATCCGTGTCGGCGCCCATGCGGGCATACGTCAGCAGCCCCTGAGCTTCAGCGGCCCGGTTGATCGACTCCTTCTTGATACGCAGAACGTTGGCCGGGGTGCGCGAGATGGAGTGCGCCAGATCACTGACGTGGTTGTGAAAGTCGGGAAACGGTATCGCCTCTACCGCCCAGCCCCATTCGGCAGCTGTCTTGCCCGAGATGGCGCGCCCGGTGTCGAACGACATGAACTTCGCCCGCTTCGGCCCGACCAGATGTACCCACAGCGGCGAGAGGTAGCCCCCACCCAACAGCAGCGCCGGCGAGGCCATGATGGTCGCGTCTTCGCTCACGATGGTGATGTCAGAGAGTGAAGCGAGTTGCGTTCCGCCTCCGACACAATAGCCGTGAACGGCCGCGATCACCGGCTGCGGGTGCCGCCAGATGCGCGTGAACCGTTCGATATTCGAGAGCAGCCGGTCGCGGTCTTCCATCGGGCTGCGCGCCGCAGCGTAGCCGATCTCTTCGGAGTCGCTCGAGAGGTCGTAGCCCGCGCAGAAGGCCCGGCCGGCCCCGCGCAGAACGACGACGCTGTTCTTCGAGGTCTCGAGGTAGTCGAGCGCATCCTCGAGCTCATCGAGCAGCAGGTCGTTCATCGCGTTCAGCTTCTCGGGGCGGTTCAGCGTGAGCCAGGCGACAGGGCCATCGTGCTCGATCAGCAGGGTCTGGAAGTCGGGAACGCTCACGGCGAGACTTTTCTCTCGAGCTTCACGCTGAATTCGGGCGTGGTCACCGCGAACGACGTCGAGCTCTTCGATTCGGCGATGAGATCGTTCACCTCGTTGACGATGTTGTTGGCGCTGCGGCGCGGATCGGTGCGGATAGGGCCTTTCGCGATCATCCGGTCGACCTCTTCGTCACTCATCATGTAGCGCAACAGCAGCTCCTCGTCAGAGATGCCCTTCGAGAAGTGGCTGCGAATCTGCGCGATCGACGGATCGGGCCTGACCCACGACTCGAACTGCTTCGCGCGGGCGCTGCCCAGAATACGGTCGAGCACCTCGGGCTTGATCGGCGCCGGCACCGGGCCGTAGTGACCGAGTGCGTAGTGGATGACTTCGTCGGGCACCATGCTGTACGGGTCGCCCGTGATGATGTTGAGCACGGCCTGAATGCCCACGAACTGCGAGAACGGCGTGGCCATGATCGGCGAACCGAGATCAATGCGCACCTGCGGTATGGCCGCGAGCACCTCGGGCAGCTTGTCGCTCATCTTCGCCGCCGCCAGCTGGTTGATGAGCGTTCCGGTCATTCCGCCGGGCAGCTGGTGGTCGTAGATGCGCGGGTCGTATTCGGCCGGTACGCCGAGTGGATGACCGCCCTCACGCGCCACGCGCTCGATGCTCTCGGCGACCGGCGCGAATTGGCTGGTGTCGAGCGAGTGCGACAAGCCCATGTACTCGACGATGTTCACCA
>JAODBB010000169.1 GCA_025463745.1 Subtercola sp. | reverse complement strand
CCGGCCGCGTCGATCGGGGGGCTCACCCTCAGCCTGGAACGCGACGGCGTGCGCTCGAACGTGCTGCGCGGCATCGATCTCGACATCGGCCGCGGCGAAATCGTCGGCCTGGTCGGCGAGAGCGGATCGGGCAAGAGCGTGCTCGCCCTCGCCCTCATGGGCCTGCTGCCCGAGCGCTCGAATCCCGAGGTCGGCGGCGTGATTCGCGTCGCCGGTGTCGACATGGTGCACGGCAAGCCCGAAGAGTTACGCGCCGTGCGCCGCGACGAACTCGGCGTCATCTTTCAAGACCCGATGACCTCGCTGAACCCCACCATGCGCATCGGCGCCCAGGTCACCGAAGCCACCCGCGACTCCACCGAATCGCTGCGACTGCTGACAGCGGTGGGAATCGCCGACGCCGAACTGCGGTTTCGCGTGTTTCCGCACGAGCTGTCGGGCGGCCTCCGCCAACGCGTGATGGCGGCCATCGCAGTGGCGGGCACGCCGTCACTGATCATCGCCGACGAACCGACCACCGCGCTCGACGTCACCGTGCAGGCGCAGGTACTCGACCTCCTTCGCGAGTTGCGCGACGAATTCGGATGCAGCGTGGTGCTGATCACCCACGACTTGGCCGTCGCCGGTCAGATCGCCGACCGCATCGCGGTGCTCTACGCCGGGCGCATCGCCGAGATCGGGCCTGTCGATCAGGTGCTGCACGCCCCGACCCACCCGTACACCGTCGGTCTGCTGCGGTCTCGTCTTTCGCTTCGCACGCCGCGCGACCGTGAGCTGCAGACGCTCCGCCCCGAGACGGCGTCGGCCGACGAACGGATGCTCGGCTGCGCCTACCACTCCCGGTGCCCGCTCGCGGTGGAGCAGTGCCGGGCCGAGCAGCCGCCGTTGATCGCGGTGGCGCTCTCGAGCAACCCGGGACCCTCCGATCACGATCGGGCCTGCTGGCGCACCGTCGACGACGTGCGGGGGTTCATTCACGAGAGCGGTAGTCGGGCATCCGTGCTGCCCACCCTCGACAGCTCAGGCATCGTGCGCGAACCGGCCGTGCGCGTCACCGACCTCAGCGTGACGTTCGCTCTGAAGTCGGGATTGCGAAGGCGCGGTGCCTCCGGCAGCAACGAAGTACGAGCACTGCGCGGAGTGAGCCTCGAGATCCACCCGGGAGAGGCCGTGTCGATCGTGGGCGAGAGCGGCTCGGGCAAATCGACGCTGTTGCGCGTGATCGGGGGCCTCACTGAGGCGACCGGCGGCGCCGTCACGATCGCGCCGGGCGGCGCCCAAATGGTCTTTCAAGACGCGGGCTCATCGCTGACGCCGTGGCTGACCGTGGGCGAACTGCTGCGCGAGCGACTGCTGCCGCTGAAGCTCGGCCGAGCAGAGAGCCAGACGCGCATCGAGAAGGCGCTGACCGCCATCGGGTTGCCGCTGAGCGTGGCGCGCGTTCGGCCTTCGGAGCTCTCCGGCGGTCAGCGCCAGCGGGTCGCACTGGCCCGCGCCACCATGATTCCGCCGGCGGTGTTGTTGTGCGACGAGCCGACCAGCGCGCTGGATGCATCGCTCGCCGCGAGCGTGCTGAATCTCATTCGCGAGATGCGCAAAGAGCTCGAGATGACGGTGCTGTTCGTCACCCATGATCTCTCGGTGGCGCGGCTGATGGGCGATCGCATCGTGGTGATGACGCAGGGCGAGATCGTCGAGGTCGGTGCGTCGGCCGATGTCATCGAGCGGCCCACGCATGCATATACCCGGGCGCTGCTCGCCTCCGTTCCCGAGATCGGGGTGCTCGCATGAGCAACGCGCCAGAAAGCGAAGCTCGCGGCGGCGGCGGCGCAGCACGCGGCGAGGTTCGCGACAGCGCAGTACGCGGCGGCGGCGCGCTCACCACGGCCGCCGACACCCTCACCACGGGCGGAATCCTCGTTCCGCCGCTCGAAACCGTGTCGACCATCACCGGCGTGCCCGAGGTGATTTCGCCGCGATTCCGGCTGCCCTCGGTTCGCCCCGGGCGTCGTCGATCACGGCGCCGCCAATCCGGGCGACGGCTGAGCTGGGCCATCGTTGGCCTGCTCATCGCCCTCACTGTGCTGGCACTCGTTGCCCGCCTGCTGGCACCGTACGACCCGGTGCAACCCGTCAGCGGGCTGAACCTGCCACCCGGCACGCCCGGCAATCTGCTGGGCACCGACTCGATCGGGCGCGACTTGCTCTCTCGCACGCTGTACGGCATTCAGGTGAGCTGGTTCGCCGCCCTTATCGTGGTTGCGTCGGGCCTCGTGATCGGCGGCATCATCGGAACCCTGGCCGGTGTATTCGGCGGCTGGCTCGACAACATTCTGATGCGCTTCACCGACCTTTTTCTGGCGCTGCCAGGCACCCTGGTCGCGATCGCCATCGTCGCCGCCCTCGGCTTCAACCTGCAGAACACGCTCATCGGCATCGCGATCGTGTGGTGGCCGTACTACGCCCGCATCATTCGCGGTGAAGTGAAGTCGCTGGCCTCCCGGCCTCACGTCGAAGCGGCCCGGCTGGCGGGAACCAGCCGCACGCGCGTGGTGTTCCGGCACATCATTCCCGGAGTGATCCCCACCGCGATCGTCACCGCCAGTCTCGATATCGGCAACGTGGTTCTGCTGCTGGCCGGGCTATCGTTTCTGGGGCTCGGTCAACCCGCCCCTGCGCCAGAACTCGGCGCAGACACTGCTCGCAACCTCGGGCAGCTTCTCACCTCACCGTGGGTGCCGATCATCCCGGGCCAGGCCGTGCTCATGCTGAGCCTCATCGCCAACCTCGGCGGCGACGCCGTGCGCAACCTGATCGGAGGCCGTCGATGACACGCTTCATTCTCCGACGGCTCACTTCGGCCGTGGTGCTCATTCTGGTTCTGTCGGCCGTGATCTTTCTGCTGCAGTCGGTGTCGACCGGCGACCCGGTCAAGGCGTATCTCGGCGCCAACGCGTCGCCGGCGGCGGTCGCTGCCGAACGACAGGCGCTCGGGCTGAACGACCCGCTACCCGTTCGCTACCTGACCTTCATCGTGAACCTGGTGCAAGGCAATCTCGGCATTTCGTTTCGCACGCATCGACCGGTCGTAACCGATCTGCAGACCTTCCTGCCGGCGACGATCGAGCTCGTGACGTGGTCGTTCGTCATCGCGGTCATCCTGGGCGGCATCTTCGCGGTGTCGGGGGCGCTGCGCTGGCGCGGCAGCTCGGTCTTTCGCGGGCCCCTGCTCGTGCTGGCCACCGCACCGCCGTTTCTGCTGGCCCTCGGCGGAATCGTCTTGTTCTACTCGCAGCTCGGAATTCTGCCGGCGAACGGGCGCGGCCCGAGCGAAACGGGGCCCACGGGGTTTCTGCTGATCGATACGATCGTGGCCGGCGACCCCGCCGGCTTCGCCAGCGCGGCACAGCACCTGTTGCTGCCGGCGGTGGTGCTCGCCATCGCGCCCGCCATTGCCATCGGCCGCATTCTGCGCTCCAGCCTCGAGAACACCCTCGGCGCCGACTACGTTCGCACCGCCGAGTCGAAGGGGCTGACCCCCTTTCGCGTGCTGAGACAGCATGTCGTGCGCAACTCGATCGGGCCCGGGCTCTCGATGGCCGGCCTGCAACTCGGCTTCATGTTCGCCGGGGTCGTGGTGGTCGAACAGATCTTCAGCTGGCCGGGAATCGGCAACTACCTCGCCGCCAGCATCCCCACCTCCGACTTTCCTGCCATTGCCGGCGTCACCCTCGTGCTGGGAACGATCTACATCGTTGCCAACGCCTTGGTCGACGTCCTCCAAGCCGTCGCCGACCCACGACTGAACGTGTGAGCCGGAGACCTGCTCCACCCGCACCATCTGCACTAGCTGCACCGCACGCGCACCACCGCACCCGCACCGTCCGCACCTGCTCCACCGCACCCGCACCATCCGCACCTGCTCCACCGCACCCGCCCCATCGCACCCGAACCATCCGCACCTGCTCCACCGCACCCGCACCCGCACCATCTGCACTAGCTGCACCGCACCCGCACCACTTACAACCGCACCACTCCCACCCCCAAGCACCATCCCACACCCCGATATCAAGGAGTTGAAGAAGTGAAGCTCTCTCTCAACCGCAAGGGCGCCAGGGCAGCCATCGCCGCCCTCGCCATCGTGCCGCTGCTCGCCCTGGCCGCGTGCTCCTCCAGTTCGTCGTCGACGAAGGCGAATCCTGCCCCCACCAACGGTGTTCTCACCGTGGGATTGCTCGGCGACATCGGCCAGCCGCCAGACCCCGACGTGTACTACGCGAACAACGGCCTCGCCATCGTGCTGAACACCTACGAAGGCCTCGTTCAGTACACGAACAACATCGACCACGTCGACTACTCGCCTCGGCTGGCCACCTCGTGGACCGTCTCGCCCGACAACACCGTCTACACGTTCACGCTGCGCAGCGGCGTCACGTTCCACGACGGCACACCGTTCACCTCGGCGGCCGTCAAGGCGTCGTTCGATCGCCGTACCGCCGTGGGTGGTGGGGCTGCGTACATGACCGCGGGCGTTGCATCCGTCGCCACACCGGATGATCTGACCGCCGTCGTGACGCTCTCGGCCCCCAACTCGGCGTTTCTCGACTACCTGGCCTCGCCGTTCGGCCCGAAGATGGAGTCGCCGACCGGCCTTGCGGCGAACGCCGGCTCCGACAATGCGCAGACCTACCTGCAGACGCACGACCTCGGCACCGGCCCCTACATGCTGACCGATGCCGAAGTCGGCACGAAGTACGGGCTGACCCAGTACAAGAACTACTGGGGCACCATCTCGCCGTTCACGAGCGTGAATCTGCCGGTGTACAGCGATGCGTCGGCCTTGCAGCTGGCCATCAACAGCGGTGACGTCAGCGTGAGCGTGGCCAACCTGCCCTCGACGAGCCTGGCGACCTACGAGAACAACCCGGCGTTCAACAGCGATCTGCTGCCGACACTGCAATCCGCACTGATCACCACGAACCCGAGCAAGTCGTTCTTCGCCACCAAGGAGGCACGCCAGGCCTTCATGTCGTCGATCGACCAGAGCAAGTTGGTCAGCCAGGTTCTCGGGGATCGTTCTGAGCCTGCCACCACGCTCTACGCCAAGGGCATGATCACCGACGGAAGCGACAAGCAGAACATCAGCTACGACCCGACGGTGATGGCGGCCTACGCCAAGACCCTGCCGTCAGGCACGCCGATGGTGCTCGGCTACGCGTCTGACAACACCAATGCGCAAGCAATGGCGAACATCGTCGCGGCGAACCTGCAGGCCGACGGAATCCAGGCCACGGCCCAAGGCTTCCCGACTTCTGAGGTGTTCGGCTGGGCGAACGACCCGACGTCGGGACCCGACGCGTTCATCGATGGCAACAACGGCCCCGATGGCGGAAGCCCGTACATGTGGGGTCACGTCTTCTGGGACAAGACCGGCGGCATCAACTACTTTCTGTGTGATGACCCGACCACCGACGCCGACCTGAACCAGGCCGTTCAAACGGGTGACACTGCCCTCTACGCCCAGGCCGCTCAGACCTACTCGGCGACCGGCTGCTACATGAACCTGTCGTACAACAAAGACTGGGTCGTGTCGCAGAAGTGGCTCACCGGTGTGCCCGAGTCGCATAACATCGGCGCGAACGAGCTCGACTTCAGTCAGCTCGGCATAGCCAAATAGAACACCACCGAGAACACGGAGCGATGGGCGGCCTGAGCGGGCCGCCCATCGCCACACCCCAGCACAGCCCCGCAATCAGCCCCACAGCCATACACTGTCACGCAGAACGTCACGAGAGAGAGTCGCCATGACCGTCGAAACGGATGCCCCGACCGAAGAAGGCCGCCCCGATTCCCTTTCGCGGCAGGCCTACCTCGCCATTCGCGAAGGCATCATCTTGGGCCGCTACCCGCAAGGCTCCCGCCTCGCCGAGCAGCGCCTCGCCGAAGAACTCGAGGTCTCTCGGGTACCGCTGCGTGAGGCGGTACCCCAGCTCGAAATGGACGGCTTCGTACGAACCTTTCCCCGCCGCGGAGCCGTCGTCACGAAGTGGGATGCGAAGGCGGTCGATGATCTCTTCGATCTGCGCCTCTGCCTCGAAGTGGGCGCAGCCCGCTTCGCCGCGCGGCAGGTGTCGCAGGGGGCATCCATTCAGTTGCTCACTGAGGCACTCACCGCGTCGCAGAACGTCGTCGACGAAGGTGACCCCTACAAGATCGCCCAGGCCAGCACGCGGTACCACGAAGCGGTCGTCGACCTCGCAGACAACCAGCTCATGACAACCCTGATGCGCTCGGTGACCGGACGCATGCTCTGGCTGTTCTACCTCACCTCGCAACTCGATGCCGATGACGCGTTCGAAGACCATGTGACCCTGCGCGACGCCATCGCCTCTGGCAACGAACGGGTGGCAGAATCGATCGCCTACGCCCACATCGAGCGAGACCGGATTCCTTCATTCAGCGCGCTGGATGCTCGTTAAGTCTGAAGACCCAGGCCGCCTCCGGCCCAGGTCACTCCAGCGCGGCCTCGTGCCCCTTTTCGTACGCCCGAATCTCGCTGAGCCTGTTCGAGCGGATCTTCTCGGTGAACTCCGGGTCGGAGAGCACCGCACGCCCCAACGCCACGAGATCGAATTCGCCCTTTTCGAACAATTCCACCAACGGCGCGATGCTCAGACTCGCCTGCCGATCGTCGCTGCTCTCCAAGAACGCTCCGGGCACACCCACCGAGCCGAGCGCAATCGTCGGCAGCCCGCTGAGCTGCTTCGTCCACCCGGCCAGTGTGCGATCGGAACCCTCGAACTCGGGCAGCCAGTACCGCCTCGTCGACGCATGCAGCAGGGTGACCCCGGCGTCGACCAGTGGGGTGAGAATCTGCTCCAGCTCGGCGGGTGACTGGGCGATTCGAGCGTCGTACTGGCCGCCCTTCCATTGCGAGAACCGAAAATCGATCGGGTAGGCGGGCCCGACCTCACCGCGCACGGCCTCGATCACTTCTGCCGCCAGCCGGGCGCGGCCCGAGGGTTCGCCGCCGAAGCGGTCGGAGCGACGGTTCGTCGCCGACCAGAGGAATTGGTCGAGCAGGTAGCCGTGCGCCCCGTGCAACTCGACCCCATCGAAGCCGAGCCGCTGGGCATCCCGAGCCGCGCGAGCGAACGACGAAATGATGTCGTCGATGTCTTTCGCGGTCGCCGTCTCGCCGCGCTCGTGGCCGTTGGCGCCGAGCCCAGAGGGGCTGATGATGGGTGCCCCGGGGTTGAGCGGCGCGTTCTCTGAGCGCGTCACTCCGAGGTGCCAGAGTTGCGGAAAAATGGTGCCGCCCGCAGCGTGCACCACGTCGACGACGTTCTTCCAGCCGGCGAGCGCATCGTCGCCGTAGAAAACGGGTATGCGGTCGCTCGATCCGGCCGAGGGATGATCGATGTAGGTGCCCTCGGTCACGATCAGCCCGAGGTGCGGCGCCCGGCGCGCGTAGTACGCGGCCACGTCGTCTCCCGGCACACCGCCCGGCGAGAACGCCCTCGTCATCGGCGCCATGACGAACCGGTTCGACAGCTCGAGCTCGCCCGCACGGAACGGGGTGAACAGCGGGGCGGCATCGGTATCGTCGAGCAGGGTCTCGGTCAACGATTCGCCGGCAACGGCGGGCTTCAGAGCATTCACAGAGGTCACCTTGGGTCGAACCGCGGGGGCCCGCCGAAGATTCCCGCAGCGAGGTGCAAGTGCTGTCGAAATTCCCGCACCGGGTGCGAAAGGCTCGAAGTTCTCGCACCGAGGTGCGGATGGGGCCGCCCTCAGCGCTCGAGGCGCCCCCGCAGCTCGTCGAGGTGAGGCTTGATGACGAAGCCCTTCGCCGCGACCCACGCGTCGTCGTAGTACGTGTCGGAGTAGCGATCGCCAGCATCGCAGAGCAGGGTCACGATGCTGCCCGTCTGCCCGCTCGCCACCATCTCACGCGCGAGATCAAGCGCGACGACGAGGTTCGTGCCGGTCGACGGCCCGGGCGCCCGGCCGAGCTTCTCGGCCACAACATGCATCCCCGCGATAGACGCAGAGTCGGGCACCGTGGTCACCAGATCGATCACATGGGGCAGAAACGAGAGCTCGACGCGGGGCCGGCCGATGCCTTCGATGCGCGACCCGCGGGCCACGATGTCTCGGCGACCCGTTCGCCAGGCCTCCTCGAATGCGGAGCCTTCGGGGTCTCCGACCGCCACCCGGGTGCCGGTGCCGGCGTAGCGAGCGTACCGGGCGATGGTCGCCGAGGTTCCGCCCGTACCCGCGCCGGCCACGATCCAGGTGGGTTCGGGGTACCGCTCCCCCGACATCTGCTCGAAAATCGAGCGCGCAATGTTGTTGTTACCCCGCCAATCGGTGGCGATCGCCGCATTCGTGAATTGGTCGAGGTAGTAGCCACCTGTCTCTCGCGCGATGCGTTCGGCCTCGGCATACACCTCGCCCGCCGTCGGCACCAGAACGCAGCGCCCGCCGTACCCCTTGATCAGTTCGATCTTGCGGTGACTCGTCGAGCTCGCCATTACGGCCACGAACGGCAGCCCGAGCAGCCGGGCGAAGTACGCCTCCGACACGGCCGTCGACCCGCTGGATGCCTCGACCACCGTCGTGCCGTCGTGAATCCGCCCGCCGACCAGCCCGTAGATGAATAACGATTTCGCCAGGCGGTGCTTCAACGAACCGGTGGGATGCGACGACTCGTCTTTGAAGTACAGGTCGACTCCCCACTGCCGCGGCAAGGGGAATCGCAGCAGGTGTGTGTCGGCACTGCGCGTGCTGTCGGCCGCCAGCTCGTTGATCGCATCGGTGATCCAGCGTCGGTTCGATGTCATGCGATTTTCCACTTCGGTCGGTGTGGGGAAGAGGTGGGGTAAAAGCGGTAGAGCACGAAGCGGCGTCCGCCACGGCTACAACCAATATTCCACTCCGCACAGAACTTCACGAGACCGCCGCGCTCCCCCGAACGGGCGTATTCATTTCGAGCGACGATGGCGGGGGGCGCCGCCGTCTGGAATCACGGTGATCCCGGAGTGATGACGATCATCGGCGCGTCGATACCGTCGTTGTCTGGCCGGCCCAGATCACGGTCGAAGACCCCGCGTACCGAGTTGCCGGCGAGGTCTTCCAGCCGTGCATCCACCTGAAGAGCCCAATCGTCGACGCGAGCCGGCCCAGAGCCCTCCGCTGGCGTGAAGGCCCACTCGGTCGCCTC
>JAODBB010000157.1 GCA_025463745.1 Subtercola sp. | reverse complement strand
AGGCGTTCATCCAGCACGCGGGATTGACCGGGCTGGTGCTAACGAAGCTCGACGGCTCGGCGAAGGCGGGGTTCGAGCTCGCTGTGCAGGAGAATACGGGCATCCCGATCAAACTCATTGGTCAGGGCGAGGGCATCAACGACCTCACGGGTTTCACGCCTCACGTGTTCGTGCAGAATCTGATCGGCTGAGACCGCAGCAGGAGGCGCAGGGAGGGCGCAAGCGATGGAACTCGAAGGCTGGCACGACCTGTTCGCCGCCTCGGCGGGTGCTGCGGCGGCACTGGCCGGCCTCATCATCGTGGCGATGTCGGTGAACATCAAGCAGATCATCGCGATCCCGTCGATGCCTTCGCGTGCCGGCACCTCGATCGCGGCGCTCGTGCTCATCGTCGTGGTGTCGATCGGCGCGCTCATCCCCGTGCAGGCGCCGTGGATGCTCGGGCTCGAGTCCCTCGTCTTCGCCCTCGTTGCGCTGGCCTTCGCCATCGACTCGACCGTACGACTCGCCAGTGAGGGGCGATCGGGCGAACCGGGCAGCCAACGGCGCCCGCTGAGCAACATCGTGTCGAACGGGGTGCTCAGCATCACGCAGGTGCTGCCCTTCGTCGTGGGCGCCGTGCTGCTCGTGGCAGGTGGCAGTACGGATGCCGGGCTGAGCTGGGTGGCGGCGGGCATCCTGCTCGTGTTCATTGGCGCCGTCGTCAACGCGTGGGTGCTGCTGGTCGAAATCCTGCGCTAGCAACCGTCGAGCGGAAGGCCGCGGCAAAACCCAGGAAATGCTGGGTGCCGCGGAGCACTCTGGTGGTGCCGCAGCCCGGTGCCTTCGGCCACCGCCGGGCATCCGTTCGCCAGCGGCGTGCCCCGCGGCCCGCACTTTCGCAGCAGGCACCCGGCGCAAGCGGTTAAGATTGTCGAACCATGGCAACTTTTGGAAACCTTTCTGACCGCTTAGCCGATACCTTCAGAAATCTCCGCACCAAGGGCAAACTGAGCCCTGCGGATGTCGACGGTACCGTTCGTGAGATTCGTCGCGCCCTGCTCGACGCCGACGTCGCCCTCGACGTTGTCAAAGACTTCACCGGCAAGGTGCGCGAGCGTGCCCTTGGCGACGAGGTGAACAAGGCGCTGAACCCGGCCCAGCAGGTGGTTCAGATCGTCAACGAAGAGCTGATCGCCATTCTCGGCGGCGAGGCCCGGCGCATCAATTTCGCCAAGAAGCCGCCGACCATCATCATGCTCGCGGGCCTGCAGGGCGCCGGTAAGACCACACTCGCCGGCAAGCTGGCGAAGTGGCTCGCGAAAGACAACCACACTCCACTGCTCGTCGCGGCCGATCTCCAGCGCCCGAATGCCGTGCAGCAGTTGCAGGTCGTCGGTGGCCAGGCCGGTGTCGCGGTATACGCTCCCGAGCCCGGCAATGGTGTCGGCAACCCGGTGAAGGTCGCGCGCGATTCGATCAAGTGGGCCATTGACAAGCAGTACGACGTTGTCATCGTCGACACCGCCGGCCGCTTGGGTGTCGACGCCGACATGATGAAGCAGGCCGCAGACATCCGTAAGGCCGTGCAGCCAGACGAGGTGCTGTTCGTCATCGACGCGATGATCGGTCAGGATGCCGTGGCCACCGCCAAGGCGTTCCAAGAAGGTGTCGACTTCACCGGTGTGGTGCTCACCAAGCTCGACGGTGATGCCCGTGGTGGTGCCGCGCTCTCGGTCGCTTCGGTGACGGGTCGCCCGATCATCTTCGCCTCGACCGGTGAGTCGCTCGACGACTTCGAGCCGTTCTACCCCGACCGCATGGCGTCGCGCATCCTCGACCTGGGTGACATCCTCACCCTCATCGAGCAGGCGCAGGGCGCGTTCGATGAAGAAGAAGCTGCGAAGGTCGCGGAGAAGTTCCGCACCGATACGTTCACACTCGAAGACTTTCTCAGCCAGATGCAGCAGTTGCGTGGCGCCGGCTCGCTGAAGAAGATGATCGGCATGCTGCCCGGTATGGGTGCCATGAAAGAGCAGCTGAACAACTTCGATGAGCGTGAGATCGTGCGTACCGAAGCGATCATCCAGTCGATGACGAAACAAGAGCGCCAGAACCCGAAACTGCTGAATGGATCGCGGCGCGTGCGCATCGCCCGTGGGTCTGGCATGACGGTGACCGACGTGAACCAGCTGGTGCAGCGCTTCGAGCAGGCCGCGAAGATGATGAAGACCGTCGCTCGCGGCGGAGTGCCGCAGATTCCCGGCATGGGCCCGGTTCCGGGCGCCGGGTTCGGCGGCGGGCGCGGCAAGCAGCTGCCGCCGAAGAAGAAGGGCTCGAAGTCGGGCAATCCGGCGAAGCGGGCCGTCGAGAACGCCGCGCTGGCGTCGGGCGAGAAGGTGCCCGCTGGGTCCGGCGCGCCTGCCGCGGCCGGTTCGGGTTTCGGCCTGGGCGCGGGTGGCGCTGCCGCCGCGGGCGGTCCGAGTGAGCAGGAGCTCGAGTCGCTGCAGAAGTTCTTGCGTCGCTAGTCGTTGTTGCCCAGGAGCTGGCGTACCGCCTGGCAGCTGACTGAACCGCCCTCAAAACTCCGCACGGAGTTGGTGCGGGTCGTGCCGAGCTGCAATTCCGCCCTTGCGGCACACGAGATGTGAGTCGGTTCAGGATCTCCGCTAGCGCCCCCCCTACTGTACGAGCGCCTCCTGCGCCGGGCATAGGCTTTTCGCATGACTTCTGCCCCCACTCGCCCCGTTCGTATCGGCGTTCAGATCGCGCCCCAACACTCCACCTACACCGAGATCCGCGACACAATCACCACGCTCGAAGAGCTCGGTGTCGACGTCGCCTTCAACTGGGATCACTTCTACCCGCTCTCGGGCGAACCCGACGGGCTGCACTTCGAGGGGTGGACGATGCTGGCCGCCTGGGCAGAGCAGACCACGAGCATCCAATTCGGCCCGCTCGTCACCTGCAACACGTACCGTAACCCCGACCTGCTCGCCGACATGGCCCGCACCGTCGACCACATCAGCGCCAAGAACGGCGCCGAGGGCCGGCTGATCTTCGGCATCGGTTCGGGCTGGTTCGAACGCGACTACGACGAGTACGGCTACGAGTTCGGCACGGTCGGTGCGCGACTGGATGCCCTTGCCGAAAGCCTGCCGCGCATCGAGTCACGCTGGGGCAAGCTGAACCCGGCCCCGACGCGCAAGATCCCCGTGCTGATCGGTGGTGGCGGCGAGAAGAAGACTCTACGTATCGTCGCCCAGCACGCCGACATCTGGCACAGCTTCGCCGACACCGAGACCCTCGAGCGCAAGCTCGTGATTCTGCGGGCGCACTGCGACGCCATCGGCCGCGACTACGACGACATCGAGATCTCGACGGGCACCCGGCCCCACAAGGCCGGCGAACCCAGCCCGCTCGAGGGCATGGAGGCGCAGCATGCACTGGGCGCGACCCTCTTCACGCTCGGAATCAC
>JAODBB010000124.1 GCA_025463745.1 Subtercola sp. | reverse complement strand
GGCGAGTTCGGCGTCACCCGAGAAACAGTGGAACACCGTGCGTTCGGGGGCACCGACACGTTTCAGGGTGGCGATCACCTCGGCGTGCGCATCACGATCGTGAATCTGCATGGCGAGAATGTTCTCTTTGGCGATCTCGATGTGCGCCTCGAACGAACGGTACTGGGCGGCGATGGCTACGTCGCCTGTCGTTCGAAAGAAGTCGAGCCCCGTTTCGCCGATCGCGGCTACGCGCGGACGGGTGGCGAGTTCGGCGATCACGGCGAGGGCGTCGTCGAGGCCGCCGGCCAGGTCGTAGACGGGGGCTTCGTTGGGGTGCAGAGCGACGGCGGCGAGCATCCGCGGCTCGCGCAGCGCCTGTTCGGCCGACCAGCGTGAGGTTTCGACGTCGCCGCCGACCTGCACGACTCCGCGCACTCCGACGCTGGATGCCCGGTCGAGGTGTTCACGATACGTCAGCGGATCATCGCCGTCGGCGATCTCGAGGTGGGTGTGGTTGTCGTACACCGGCACCACGAGCGCCTGCGGCAGCGGGGGGTAGCTGAGGTCTCTGCCCGGCGACGGGTCGCGCTGACGGATGTACGGCGAACCTTCACTCATGATTCGAGCCTAGCTGTGGGACCCCGTTGCAGAGCTTAGGAAGCGGGCGCACTGTGCACAGCAGTCGTTTTCACTGCCGCATCAACCGACTCGGGGCCGGATTCTGCGCCCTCGATGGTTTCGATGCGCGGAAAGAGCGGTTCGAGCGGCCAGACCTTGCCGTCGGTCTGCCAGTGGTAGGCCGTGCGCAGAGGCACATCGGTGATCACCCCGACGCCGCCCAGGGCCGCCCAGAGTTTTGCCGTGGCATCTGGAATCACCGGCGACAGCAGTACGGCGAGCGTGCCCAGGCCGCGGATGGCCGTGAAGAGCACCGTCTGCAGCCGGTCGGCGAGCTCGGGCTTCTTGGCGAGCGCCCAGGGCTCTTGAGCGGTGATGTACCCGTTGAGTTCGTCGACCAGCTCCCAGATCGCCGAGAGCGCCTCATGAATGGCCAGGCGCGAAATCGCTTCGTCGGCTTCGTCGACAACGCGGCGCTCGACGGTGCGAACACGCTCGTCGGCGCCCTCGGAGATGCCCGGGTCGGGAATCACGCCGTCGAAATACCGATTGACCATGGCGACGACACGCGAAGCAAGGTTGCCGAAACCGTTGGCGAGTTCGGCCTGGTACCGGGCCGACAGGTCTTCCCAGCTGAACGAGCCGTCTTGGCCGAAGTTGATGGCGCTCATGAAGTAGTACCGAAACGCGTCGGAGCCGAAGGTGTCGGTGATCTGGTTCGGTGCGATACCGGTGAGCTTCGATTTCGACATCTTCTCGCCGCCCACGAGCAACCAGCCGTGGCCGAACACCTGCTTCGGCACTGCGAGCCCTGCGGCCATCAGCATGGCCGGCCAGATGACCGCGTGGAAGCGCGCGATGTCTTTGCCCACGATGTGCGTGGCCGGCCAGAGGCTTTCGAACTTCTCCTCGTCGTAGCCGTAGCCCGCAGCGGTGATGTAGTTCAGCAGGGCGTCGAACCACACGTACACGACGTGCGAGTCATCCCACGGCACCTTGACGCCCCAGTCGAACGTCTGGCGACTGATCGACAGATCGGTGAGGCCCTGCTTGACGAAACTGACGATCTCGTTGCGCACACTCTCGGGCTGGATGAACTCGGGATTCGCCTCATACAGGTCGAGCAGCGGCTGAGTGAAGTCGCTCATGCGAAAGAAGTAGTTTCGCTCGTGCAGGAGCTCTACCGGAATCGAGTGGATGGCGCAGACCTGCTGGCCCTCGTAGGGCCCCGCACCGTCGACGAGGTCGCTCGGCTGCTTGTACTCCTCACAGCCCACACAATAGAAGCCTTCGTACTCGCCGGTATAGATGTAGCCGGCGTCGAAGAGGCGCTGCAAGAAGAGCTGTACGTTGACCTCGTGCCGTTCATCAGTCGTCCTGATGAAGTCGTCGTTCGAGATGCTGATGGTCTTCAGAAGAGGCTGCCAGGCGGTTTCGACCAGCCGGTCGGCCCACTCCTTCGGGGTCACACCGTTCGCGGTGGCAGTGCGCAGAATCTTCTGGCCGTGCTCGTCGGTGCCGGTGAGAAACCACGTGGGGTCACCGGCCTGACGGTGCCAGCGCGCGAGAACGTCGGCCGCCACCTCGGTGTAGGCGTGACCGATGTGGGGCACGTCATTCACGTAGAAAATGGGCGTGGTGATATAAAACGAAGAGCCGTCAGACATAACGATCATCCTAAAGCCGCTGTGTGCTGCGAGGCGCCCTGTTACGCGGTGGCTGTGCACTTCGCGCGGCGAATGGGCCCTGTGGAGGAGTGGCTGGAGGAGTGGCTGGAGGAGTGGCTCGGGAGGAGTGGCTCGGGAGCGCCGATTCAGGATGACCGCGGCGGGCGCGACTGCAGCGCGGCCTCGTAGAGGTCGCGCTTGCTGAGGCCGGTCGCATCGGCGATGGCCGCGGCGGCGTCTTTGAGCCGCGAACCGTCGGCCACGAGCTCAAGAACCTGTGACACGCCAGTGGCCAGCGTCACCTCGAGCGGCGCGGCGCCGGCGACGACCAAGACGATCTCGCCCTTGACGCCGGCCTCGGCCCACGGCACGAGCGAGGCCGCTCCCCCGCGTTTCACCTCTTCGTAGAGCTTGGTGAGTTCGCGGCACACCGCGACGAGCCGGTCGTCGCCGAGCGCCGAGGCGATGTCAGCCAGCGACGCGGCCAAGCGGTTCGGCGATTCGAAGAACACCATCGTGCGTCGCTCGCGCACCAGATCACCGAGCGTCGAGAGTCGATCGCCCTGTTTTCTCGGCAGAAACCCCTCAAATGTGAACCGGTCGGTGGGCAGACCCGATACAGCGAGCGCCGAGACGACCGCTGACGGGCCCGGGATGATCGTGACATCGACCCCGCCCGCCACCGCGGCCTGCACGAGATGAAACCCCGGATCAGAAACGGTGGGC
>JAODBB010000111.1 GCA_025463745.1 Subtercola sp. | reverse complement strand
GTCATCATCGAGATGGAGTCGATGTCGAGGTCGTCGGTGAAAGACTTGTCTAGCTCAACCGTGTCGGCTGCAATACCTGTCTCGTCGTTGATGAGCTCGGCGAGGCCGGCAAGAACTTCTTCGGTGGACAATGCCATTGTTATTTCTCCTTGAGGTGTCATTTGAGGCGACATTCAGTTTAGGTCAGGGATTATGAGGTGTTGTGCACCCCGCGCGGTTTGGGCTTTAGGGCAGCACAACCACTTGGGCGCCGAAGACGAGCCCGGCGCCGAAGCCGATCTGCAGCGAGAGGCCGCCGGATGCTTCGGGATGCTCTTCGAGCAGCCGGTGCGTAGCGAGCGGTATCGACGCCGCCGACGTATTGCCCGTCGTGGCGATGTCACGGCCGATCAGTACGGTCTCGGGCAGTTTCAGCACCTTCGCCAACTCGTCGATGATACGCATGTTCGCCTGGTGCGGAATGAACGCGGTCAGGTCGGCGGCGGTGATTCCGGCGATGTCGAGCGCCTGCTGAGCGACTTTCGCCATCTCCCACACGGCCCAGCGGTACACCGTCTGGCCCTCTTGCGAGAGAGTCGGCCATTCGTTTTCACCCGTGTGGTACCCCACGTAGGTGCCGCTCATCTTGATCGTGCCCCACTTCGACCCGTCTGAGCCGAGAACCGGGCTGGAGATGCCAGGAAAATCGCTCGGGCCGACGACGGCCGCTCCGGCGCCGTCGCCGAGCAGAAACGAGATGGAACGGTCTTTCGGGTCGACGAAGTCGGAGAGCTTCTCGGCGCCGATGACCAGCACGTACTCGGCGACTCCGGTGCGGATGAGGGCGTCGGCCTGGGCGATGCCGTAGGCATAGCCGGCGCAGGCGACCTCGATGTCGTAGGCGGCGGCAGTACCGGCACCGAGATTCTCGGCGACCAAGGTCGAGACAGAAGGGGTGACCACGGGGTTGCTGATGGTGGCGACGATGACGGCGCCGATCTGGTCGGGCCGGATCCCCGCGTTCTGAATCGCCTCGTTGCCGGCGGTGGTTGCCAAGTCGACGACGGTGACGTCTTTCGACGCGCGGCGGCGCTCGATGATGCCCGTGCGCTTGCGAATCCACTCGTCAGACGAATCGATGGCTTCGACCAGTTCGTCATTGCCCACCACGAGTTCGCCGCGCGCCGCGCCCATCGCGTAAATGCGGGTGAACTGCGGGCCGTGCGATTGCTGCAGAGTAGGGCGAGACATGGTTTCCTTGCTGCGTTCGGGTGAAGGTCTGAACAGTGGTGCGGTCTGAGCTGTGGGGCAGGTCGTTCGGGTGCAGGTGGCGGAGGCGAGGTGGGTACGAGAGCGGCCGGCGGGGTCAGGCTGCCGAAGTGGTGAGCAGTTCGATGGCCTGTGGCAGATCATCCGGAGTCTTGACCGCCACGGCGGCAACACCCTTGAGCCCACGCTTGGCCAGGCCCACCAACGCACCGGCAGGAGCGATTTCGATGATACCCGTGACGCCAGCGTCGTGGAATGCCTGCATGCAGCGATCCCAGCGCACGGGCGACGAGACCTGGCCGACCAGCAGCTTCACGAATTCGTCACCCGCGTCGACAATGCCGCCGTCGCGATTTGTCCAGATGGGCAGTGTGGGATCGTGCGGAGTCAGGCCACGAGCCACCTCGGTGAGGCGCTCGACCGCCGGCTGCATGTACTTCGTGTGAAACGCACCGGCGACCTGCAGCGGAATCACGCGTGCCCCTCGCGGTGCCGCGTCTTTCAGCGCCTCGAGAGCCGTGAGCTCACCGGCCACCACGATCTGGCCGCCGCCGTTGAAGTTCGCCGGGTACAGCCCGAGTGTGTCGAGAATGGCGAGCAATTCGGTCTCGTCGCCGCCGACCACCGCACTCATTCCGGTGGGTGTGATCGCTGCGGCTTCGGCCATTGCGGCCCCGCGCTCGGTGACGAAGGTGATCGCGTCGACTTCAGTGAGTATTCCGGATGCCGCCGCGGCGGTGATCTCGCCCACAGAATGCCCCGCCACTCCGCCCACAAAAGCTTCGCGGCCCTCGGCCAGCAGCGCGCGCAGTGTGAGCAGCCCCGCCGCCACGATGAGCGGCTGAGCGATCTTCGTGTCGCGGATCGTGTCGGCGTCACTCGTCGTGCCGTGCTTCAGCAGATCGATGCCGGCGGCGTCGGAGATTGCGGTGAGGTGCTCTCGAAACGGTGGTTCGGCCACCCAGGGTTCGAGAAAGCCGGGGGTCTGAGAGCCCTGGCCGGGGCAGACGATCACGATCATTTGTTCAGTCTTTCAAGAGTTGAGGAGAAATCGGTGTGGTTTTCTGACGAAGGTTCGCCGGAATCGTTGTAGGTGTCGCCTTCACATCGATCCGTCGGCAAGCCGTGGGCATCGCGTTCCGCCCCGCCCGACGTCAGCGACGCCGGCTTCCGGGATCGGGCTCATTCATCGAGCCGAGAATCAGGGCCGACTGCAGAATGAGAGCCTCACGGGCACCGGTCGCATCCCAGCCGATGACTTGCGAGACGCGTTTCAGACGATAACGCACGGTGTTCGGGTGAACGAAGAGTTCGCGCGCGGTGCCCTCGAGCGAACGCCCGTTGTCGAGATAGCACCACAGTGTGGTCATCAGCTCGGGGCTCTGGTCTTGCAGGGGGCGGTAGACCCGGTTGACGAGGGTGGAGCGCGCCAAGGGGTCGCCGGCCAACGCGCGCTCGGGCAGCAGGTCGTCGGCGTAAACGGGCCGGGGAGCGTTGCGCCACGACTTCGCCACGGCGAACCCGGCCAGCGCGGCCTTCGCACTGCGTGACGCCTCGACCAGGCTGGCGACCTCATGGCCGAGTACCAGATGGCCGGGGCCGAAACCCGGTTCGAGGGCCTTCGCGATCTCCATGAACGACAGTATCGGCGGCGCGGGAGTGGTGGATGCCGGTTCTTCAGGGGCTCCGACGGCAGGCTGCGACCGGCCGATGACGAGCACCAGCCTGCCACCCTGAACGCCGATCAGAACGTCGGCCTGCAGGTGACGGGCCGTACGCCTGAGCTGGTCGACATCGAGCATCCGGGGCGTGGTGCCGACCAGAACGCTGACCTCGCCGTGACCGTGCCAGCCCAGGGCTGCGATGCGGCTGGGCAGTTCGTCGTCGTACTCTCCCGAGAGAATGGAATCGACGACGAGGGCCTCGAGCCGGGCATCCCACAGCCCGCGTGCTTCTGCCGCACGGGCGTAGACGTCGGCCGAGGCGAACGCGATCTCTCGCGAATACAACAGGATGGCCTCGCGCAGGTCTTGGTCGCCGTTAGCGACCCGCTGCTCGACCACCTCGACCACCACGCGGATGAGTTGCAGCGTCTGCTGCAGGCTGACCGAGCGCAGAAGTTCGCGCGGGGCGGAGCCGAACACGTCAGACGCGATCCACGTGGTGGTGGTCGGGTCGTCGTACCAGGTGATGAACGACTTGATACCGGCCTGAGCCACCAGACCCACGGCCGAGCGCCTCCCTGGCGGCATGTCGCCGTACCAGGGAAGCGTCTCGTCGAGTCGCTTGATCGTCGCTGTCGAGAGTTCACCCGACACCGTTCTGAGCCATGCGAGGGTCTGCTCTTTGCTTCTGGCCATGGGGAAGGAGAGGGTCAGCTCTCTCCGCCGGCGGAGCCCGAGCTGCCCGCGGACACATCGTGCAGGCGGTACTTGTCGATCGCCCAGGCCGGTGCGTTCTGGTCGACTTCGCCGCGGGCGGCGAGCTGCTCCAGAACGCGCACGACCACCGAGGGGCCGTCGATCTTGAAGAACCGGCGCGCGGCGGCCCGGGTGTCGCTGAAGCCGAAGTCATCGGCGCCGAGCGTGGCGAAATCGCCGGGAACGAACTGCCGAATCTGGTCGGCGACCGCATGCATGTAGTCGCTGACCGCCACGAACGGGCCTTGTGCGCCCGACAGCTTGTTCGTCAGGTACGGAACGTGACGTTCTTCGTTCGGGTTCAAGAAGTTGTGCTCTTCGGCCTTCAGGCCGTCGCGGCGCAACTCCGTCCAGCTGGTGACCGACCAGACGTCAGCCGAGACTCCCCAGTCATCGGCGAGCAGTTGCTGCGCTTCGAGCGCCCACGGAACGCCGACACCAGAGGCGAGGATGTTCGCCTTCGGGCCTTCTACCCAGCCCGACTTCAGGTGGTGGATGCCCTTGATGATGCCCTCGGCGTCGACGTTCTCCGGCTCGGCCGGCATCACCATCGGCTCGTTGTACAGGGTCAGGTAGTACATCACGTTGGGTTCGGGGTGCGTGCCGCCGTACATCCGCTCGAGTCCGGAGCGCACGATGTGGCCGATCTCGTAGCCGTAGGCGGGGTCGTACGACACCACGGCCGGGTTCGACGAGGCCAGCAGATGGGAATGACCATCCGCGTGCTGCAGGCCCTCGCCGGTGAGCGTGGTGCGGCCCGCGGTGGCGCCCATGATGAACCCGCGGGTCATCTGGTCGCCGGCGGCCCAGAGAGCATCTCCCGTGCGCTGGAAACCGAACATCGAGTAGAAGACGTAGACCGGAATGAGCGGCTCGCCCTGCGTGGAGTACGAGGTGCCTGCTGCGGTGAACGCTGCCACGGCGCCGGCCTCGTTGATGCCGACGTGGATGATCTGGCCCTGCGGGCTCTCTTTGTAGGCGAGAAGCAGGTCGCGGTCGACGCTCGTGTAGTGCTGGCCGTTCGGGTTGTAGATCTTCGCGCTCGGGAAGAACGCATCCATACCGAACGTGCGGGCCTCGTCGGGGATGACCGGAACGACACGGTTGCCGAAGTCTTTCGACCGCGTCATCTCTTTGAGCAAGCGCACGAACGCCATCGTGCTGGCGATCTCCTGCGTGCCGGAGCCCTTCTTCATGATGGCGTAGGCCGAGTCGTCGGGCAGCGTGATGGCGGTGTGCTTGGTGCGGCGCTCGGGCACGAACCCGCCGAGCGCGCGGCGGCGCTCGTGCAGGTACTCGATGGCCTCGTCGCCCTCGCCCGGGTTGTAGTACGGGGGAGTCCAGTGGTCGTTCGCCTCGAGTTGCGCATCGGTGATGGGAATGCGCATCTCGTCACGGAACGCCTTGAGGTCGGGCAGCGACATCTTCTTCATCTGGTGCGTGGCGTTGCGGCCGGCGAAGGTCTTGCCGAGCCCGTAGCCCTTGATGGTGTGCGCGAGGATGACCGTGGGCTGGCCCTTGTGCTCACTCGCGGCCTTGAACGCGGCGTACACCTTGCGGTAATCGTGGCCACCGCGCTTGAGGCCCCACACCTCGTCGTCGGTGTAGTTCTCGATGAGCTTCAGGGCTCGCGGATCACGCCCGAAGAAGTTGTCGCGAACGTAGGCGCCGTCTTCGGTCTTGTACGTCTGGAAGTCGCCATCCGGAGTCGTGTTCATCAGGTTCAGCAGGGCGCCGTCGGTGTCGTTCTGCAGCAGCGAATCCCATTCGCGGCCCCAGATGACCTTGATGACGTTCCAGCCGGCACCGCGGAAGAAGCTTTCGAGCTCCTGGATGATCTTGCCGTTGCCACGCACCGGTCCGTCGAGGCGCTGCAGGTTGCAGTTGATGACGAAGTTGAGGTTGTCGAGGCCCTCGTTCGCGGCGACCTGCAGCTGGCCGCGGCTCTCGACCTCATCCATCTCGCCGTCACCGAGAAACGCCCAGACCTGCTGGTCTGACGCGTCTTTGATGCCGCGGTTGGTGAGGTACTTGTTGGCCTGCGCTTGATAAATGGCATTGATCGGGCCGATGCCCATCGACACGGTGGGAAACTGCCAGAACTCGGGCATGAGCCGCGGGTGCGGGTACGAGCTGAGACCGCCGCCCGGGTGCGACTTCTCCTGGCGAAAACCGTCGAGCTGGTTCTCGCTCAGGCGGCCCTCGAGAAAGGCACGAGCATAGGTGCCGGGCGAGGCGTGGCCCTGAATGAAGATCTGGTCGCCGCCGCCCGGGTGGTCGTGGCCGCGGAAGAAGTGATTGAAGCCGACTTCGTAGAGACTCGCGCTCGATGCGTACGTCGAGATGTGACCGCCGACGGCGATGCCGGGGCGCTGGGCGCGGTGCACGAGCATCGCGGCGTTCCAGCGGATCCACGCGCGGTAACGGCGTTCGATGTCTTCGTTGCCGGGGAAGTCGGGTTCGTTCTCCGGAGCGATGGTGTTGATGTAGTCGGTGGTCGGAACCATCGGCACACCGAGGTGCAGTTCTTTGCTGCGTTTGAGCAAACTCAACATGATTTCTCGAGCACGACCGTGGCCGCGTTCGGCCACCAGTGCGTCGAGAGACTCGGACCATTCGGCAGTCTCATCGGGATCGGTATCGATGTTCGTGACCGAATACGGGTCTTGGTCGTTGACTGTCAACGTCAACCTCTCTCTTTTGGGGTGTAGAGATCATTCAACTTCGGTGCCGTTCCGGTTCACGGATTCCACACCATCCTCCAGCCTACTGAATCTGAAACGCCGCATTCGCCCTCGGGAGGGTGCTTCGCGGGGGGAGTTCTGCTCGTGCGAAGGAATAGACTGGTTGTTTGGGTCTGGCGGGCAAGGTACCTGCAGGCCGAAAGGATCGCCACTATGGCACTCGAGAACGACACCTGGGCTCCCGACTTCGAATTGTCGAACCAGTACGGCGAAAAGATTCGCCTCAGTCAGTTCCGCGGCATCAAGCCCGTTGTACTCGTGTTCTACCCGCTCGCCTTCTCGGGCGTCTGCACCGGTGAACTCTGCACCCTCGAAGAGAACATCGCCCTCTTCCGCGACAAGAGCATCGAACTCATCGGCATCTCGGTCGACTCGAAGTCGACCTTGCGCGCCTGGAGCGAGCTGAAAGGCTTCGACTTCAACCTGCTCGCCGACTTCTGGCCGCACGGCGACGTCGCCAAAGACTACGGTGTGTTCCTCGAGAACAAGGGCTTCTCGAACCGCGCCACCTTCGTGATCGACACGAAGGGCATCATCCGGGCGAGCTTCATCACCGCTCCCGGCGAGGCGCGGTCGATCGAGGCGTATCGGGCGGCTCTCGAAGAGCTCGAGCCGCTCAGCGTCTGATCTCGTTTAAGCGGGCAGCATCCGGCTCGGTAGCTCAAAACGTCGCGGCCGACGCGCCAATGCATCGATTTTCAGCATCACCGCCGCCGACGGCATGACGGCGCCGTTCGTCGGGCTGCTGGTCGGTGTAGTAGTCGTCGATGCGCGCGAGCGTTCGAACTGTTGTTCGACGCCGTAGTAATCGGCCAGGGCCACAACGTCGAGGTAGTCGCACACCTTGTTGCGCTTCACAATCAAAAGCCCCTTGATTTGCAAGGTCTCGGCCGCAGTTGGAACTCGAAGCGTGCGACCTGACTGAAGTGTCACAGTCTGGGTTTCCAGCGGCGTCGTTCGAATGGGCTGCCGAACCACCGCTTCGATGCCACCGAATCAGATCGTGCGTGGGTCGCAGCCCGTCTTGACTGAATTGCGGGAATCCATCTGCCTGGTAATGTTGTGACGCGCCGTAGGGCGTGAAGGGGCCTTTAGCTCAGCTGGTAGAGCGCCACGTTTACACCGTGGATGTCATCGGTTCGATCCCGGTAGGGCCCACCCATGCGCTCAGCTGCGCGCGTAATTCACGACGCCGGCGATGCTGCCACGTTCGGGAAGTTGCTCATCTCGCGCGAACGACGCCCAAAGGGACCGGGGCTGCAGGCCGTCGGCCTCGATGACGGGCCACGGTACGCCCTGCAGAACCTGCACTCCCCTCCCTCGTCTCATTTCGGATGCAGTGCGACCAACCCAACGGTATAGTTGTGACATGAACGTCGAAGAGTACGCTGCAGCCGCTGGGATCACCCCTCGGCGTGTTCGCGCCCTCATCGAGCATGGCGCGGTAGAAGCTACAAAAGTCGGCCGTGGCTGGGTCCTCGACAGTCCGGTGCGGCGTCCATCCGCGCGTCGGCCACTGTCGCCTGAGTCTCAGGACGCTCTCGCGAATGCACTGCAGCATCGCGGTCTCGCCGGACTGACCGGACACTTGCGCGCGAGAACCGCCGCACGAATTCGTGAGCTTCGCGCGAGCAACGACCCCTCGACTCTCCTCGTCGACTGGTGGGGTGGAAAGAAGCCTGCTCGCGAGAACGGCGGAACGAATCTCGTCTTCCACGCGCTCAAGCACAACAACGCGTTCATCCTGAAGCGGGTCAATGACCGGCCGACGGAATATCTCCGCGACCCAGCCGATCTGGCCGATGTGGTCTCGAGTGAGCGCACCATCCGAGGGCTGTCGCGAGCCGCTCTGGCTTCGCAGGCGGGAGTGGACAGCACATTCGTTTCCGCGCTCGAGCAGGCCCGACCCGTGAACTCGCTGAGTGACGTGCGGAAAGTGTTGCGTGCCATCGACGTCGAACCATCCGCCCTGCCCAGCATGGATGTGCGGTGACAGCCACGCTCGATGCCTTCCTTGAAGGCGAATATGTTGGCCGGTTCCACGAGAATGACACAGGCTCGGTCGACTTCGTTTACGACGAAAGCGCACCTGCCACGCCCATCTCGTTGTCACTACCTCGAGATCGACCGGCTACAAGATCGGCAGCCGGTCATTTTCTCGAGAACCTCCTGCCAGATCATGCCGCGACTCGGGCACGTCTGGCTAATGCATACGGTGCCCGGAGCGTGAATACGTTCGACCTGCTCGCTAAGAGCGGTGGCGACATTGCCGGCGGGCTCGTGCTCGTTTCGGAAGGCGTGACGTTCGACCTCGGCCAGCGGGAGCTGAACCCGGCGAATGAGCGGGATGTCGCCGCCCGAATCGCAGCCATCAAACGAGACCCTGATGCCTGGGCTCCGGCCGACGGCCCTGCCCGGTTCTCGCTCGGTGGCACGCAAGGCAAATTCGCTCTCGCGTTGATCGACAACGACTGGTACTGGTCGAACGCGACCGTTCCGTCGACCCATATCTTGAAGCCCGCCCGGCCATCGTTCCGCGGCCTGGAAGCTGCCGAGACGGCATCATTGAGACTCGTGAACCTTATCGGCTTGCACGCTCCAGTGGCGTCAGTGCTCGCGGCGAAGGATCAGACTACGTACATCATCGAACGGTTTGACCGCGACGCGACTGGCCCGGTCGCGACGCGCCTCCACGTTGAGGATCTCGCTCAGGCGAGTGCCACCTCGCCAGATAACAAATACGGCATGACGGCGTTACAGACTCTCGCGTTGCTTGCTACGGTCGATACCGATCACCACCTCGCTCATACGTTCATCCAGCAACTCGCGTTCAATACGATGGTGGGAAATGCTGATGCTCACGCCAAAAACTACTCGCTGCTCTTGCGCCCGGCGGGCATCACGCTGTCTCCGATGTACGACGTCGTTCCGGTCGGCCTGTACCCGGAATACAACCAGAACCTGGCGATGGAGATCAGCGGCGCACAACACCCGCAAGCGGTCGACGCCCACCACTGGCGAAAGCTGGCCACCAAAGCAAGCCTCGACCCCGACGAAGTCGTCGCCCTTGTAGTCGACGTTGCCACGGGGATTGCCGAGCACGCTGACACCGCCTATCTGGCGCTCGATGACGACCAGCAGATTTATCTTCGCGATCAACTCCTCCGGAATACCGAGAAGCTCACTGCCGGCCAATTGTGACGCAGAGCCGGCTAGAAGACGAGGCGTGCCGACCAGATAGCTGATGACGAGCGTGCCCGCAGTTGTGCGTCACGAAGTCGCTTGCGCGCAGGCACGAGTCATCCTCTCACCACGAAGCCTGCTGGCAGGCCGACGAATCACTTCGTCGGCGGCGCATCTGCACCGGCGAGTTGTGCCCCGATCAGCCGGAACATGGTGTCGCTCGAGTTCGGGTATGTCCCGGTTGCGGTGAATGCGCTCGGCGCATACGTGACGGCTACGGCAATCGAGAGCTGCTGTGAGGGCAGGTACGCCTCGGTCGCGCTGTAGCCGCTGAGCTGTGGGTTCTGCAGAATCCACGGCCCCGAGCGCACCACACCGAGCCCGTAGTTGTAGCCGTTCGACTGGGTGAAGCACGAGCCGCCGCAGACCGGCAGTTTCTGGCCGAAGCCGATCAGGTTCGAATCCGTCATCGCGTGAAAGCTGGCGTCGGTGAGCAGGCTCCCGGTGCCGACGGCTGCCGCGGTCGTCGTCATGTCTTGGATGTCCGTGGACTCCGCTGCTCCCATCGGAGTGCCCCAAGCGGGGTTCCAGTACGTGCTCTCTTCGGTGAACGTGGTGTCGGAAGGCACCCCGAGGGCAACCCGCCGCTCTGAACTGAAGGCGTGCAGCACCGGTTCCGGGATGTACGCGGTGTCGTATCCCGCCGTCTGGGTGAGACCCATCGGAGTGAGCACCTTGTCTTGCAGGAGAGTCGCGAGCGGTTGGCCGCCGATCTTCGCCAGAATGTCGCCGAGAATCATGAAGTTGGTGTGCGAGTAGCTCCAGTTGGTGCCGGGTGCGAATTCCATAGGGCGATCGAACGCGTAGCCGATGCGCTCGGCATAGGTGAACTCGTGAAACGGGTCAGCGTTGTACGCCGCGTTCCAGTTCGGGTCGCTTTCGAAATCGGGGTAGCCCGTCGTCTGGTTCGCGAGCATTTTCAGGGTGATCTGGTTCGATTCGGGCAGTTCGGGCGACCAGTGGTCGATGGTGTCATCGAGGCTCACGGTGCCCGCATCGACGTACTCCATGAGCAGGGTGCTGATGTATTCGAAGGCGACCGCTCCATTTCTGAAATGCATGTCGGTCGTTGCCGGCACCCCGGTCATCGACATGCCGAACGCCTGCTCCGTGACGACATCGTTTCCCTTTGTGACCCGCACGATGACGGATTGCAAGCCGTAGGTGGTCATGGCGTTCTGAACGGTGCTCGTCACCGCGCTCGCCTCCGACGAATAGTCAGGCGGGGCTGCGGCTGGCTGCCGGTTGCTGTTCACCGCCCATCCGACGATCGCCGACACCACCAGCACGAGTGCGATCGCGCCCGCGATCATCATGGTGAGTCGAGATTCAGACTGCGCTGACCTGTTGCGAGCGTTCATCGGTTAGGTCGCTTTCACATCCGTGGGCGCACCTCGATGTGCGCCGTGATGTGAAGTGTAGCGGCGCGGCCGCCGTGCTGGTCACGGGTTTTCGACAGCGACCGGATGCCCGCCCTTCAGTCGGTAGCACAGGAACGCGCGGCGGAGTCTCGACATCGCCACGGTCGGTTTCAGCCGACGAGGGCGAGAGCCACCGTAGCCAGCGCGAACGCCGCGATGATGATGGCGACGCGTACATAGTGCAGGCGGTCCCAACGGTTGATCTGTTCACGCCAGTCTGACGGGGCGCTCTCGGGCGTCCAGCCTGCCGATCGCGAATTGATCGGTACCAGGAACAGGATCGACATCACCACGCTCACGGCGAGCAGGATCGCGGAGAGCAATGCGGGCAGGCCGGCCGGCTGCCCCCACGAGAACACCGCGCTGGCGAGCATCAGCACCAAGCTCAGCGAGTACCAGACAGGCATGACCCGGCCAAGTATTCGTGCACCGTCGCTGCGAGCAGCCATGCTGCTCTCCAGCGGCAGGCGAGCGAGCATCGGATTGACGAATACGGCCACAGCGAACTCCACGCCCACCATGATTCCGACGACAACGACGGCGGCGATTGCAAGTGAAATCATGATTCCTCCTGGTTAGCAATGCTAGCTTTTCTAGCAGTGCTAGAGTAGGCCGTGATGCGCCACGGCGCAAGAGGGAGGCGACCATGGCGGAAAACGCACAGGCCCGGCGAATCGAACAACGCCGGAATGCGATTCTCGAAGTCGCGCGCGAACGTGCCGAAGCGGGCGGCTGGCCGAGTGTCACCACGCGAACGCTGGCTCAGGCGATCGGCTACAGCCAGCCCGTCTTGTACGGCCACTTTCCCGGCGGTAAATCCGAGATCATGAGCGCTATCGCGATGATCGGATTCGGCGAACTCACGGCGGCAACGCGTGCGGCGGGGGAGGGTTTGCAGGGCGGCGAGGCGACCTATGCGGTCGCCGAAGCGTACCTACGGTTCGCAGCAGAGAACCCGGTGGTCTATTCGGCAATGTTCGCACTCCCGATCAGCGCGACTTTCGCGCATGCCGATTCCGAGCCGATTTTGAAAGAGGCGTTCGAGATCATCGTCTCGGTGACGGGAGACCCGACCGACGACGCACCGACAACGGCTGAGGTGTTGTGGAGCGCCCTCCACGGGCTCAGCGTTCTGGAACAAGCCCGGCGCATGCGACCTGAGCGGCGCACGGCACGACTGCGATCTCTCGCGGCCCACTTCGGCGGTTCGTAAGACGAGGAGCTCTCCCGAGTCAGAGCGGCACCGATCTCCTCGAACGGCACGCCGAACATGTCGTGCAACCGAGTGTCAGCTCCCGTTCAGCGTGAAGGCGAAGCGCCCGTCGCGACTGGGATCGTCGCCCGCGGCGTGCGCGAACAACTCCAGGGCGGTTGTCACTGTCGCCTGATCATCGGCTGACATGCGGGCGAAGATCTCCGCCATGGCTGTGCGGCGGTGACTCAGAACGTGTTCCACGAGCTGCGAACCTTCGGTGGTCAACTCGAGCTGCACGAATCTGCGGTCGGACGGGTCATCCGACCGCACTATGAGACCGGACTGAACCAGCTTTTCGCACGTGCGCGTCGCGTTCGAGGGATGCACGTCGAGTTCGATCGCGACAGATCCGAGATTCTGCGGCCCATCCGCGGCGATGAGCATGAGCACGCGTAACTGCGGTGTCGTGACCGTGGCTTCGACGTCGAGCACGGAACGCGCCGCCACACGCATCATGACATTCGCCGCCGCGAGGGCTGCATCGATCGCCGGCGCGCCGCCTGCCGTGTTCTTTAAGGACATGTTCTCCAGTATTCCCCTTCTCTGCGACTGTGCGAAGTGCAATAATTGCGTTAGCGCAAACAAGGAGATGTGCCATGTTTCCACCAACAGAAGAGAACGGCTCTCAGGGCATCGACGGCGCGAGCCGGGATGACGTCGAGGGCAAGTACACACAGAAAGACGCCGAGACTCCCAAGCTGCGAGAGGTTCACGGCCAGTACACCGAGGAAGAAGGCGAAGGCCCGGATGCCGCGGTCGAGGGAACCTACATCGGAGCGGAACGCGATGGTAAAGACCCGCTCGTTCGCGACGCTCGCACCCGACACGGCAACTACCCCAAGGCCGAGCACTGACGTCGGCACGTTCCGCATGAAAATCTAGGGTTTCCTGTCACAAGACTCGGCTACGCGGTGTCGTATGGCCGAACGTCTACAGTGAAGGAGACAGCATGACTGAGAACACCCGTGTCGTCGTGATCGGCGGCGGCTACTCTGGCGTCATGGCGGCGAATCGGCTGACACAGCGAACCGATGTGGCGGTGACGTTGATCAATCCGCGACCGGACTTCGTGGAGCGCATCCGCCTGCACCAGTTGGTGGGCGGGTCGAACGATGCAGTGGTGGAGTTCGGAGAAGTCTTGGCCGCGGGCATCCACCTCGTTGTCGATAGCGTCACACGCATCGAGGCTTCGGACCGCAGCGTGACGTTGGCGACGGGCGGCACACTCGCCTACGACTACCTGATCTACGCGGTGGGCAGCGCCAGTGCCGATCGGGGAGTGCCGGGAGCGGCCGAATTCGCGTACCCGATCGCCAGCTGGGAGCAGGCCGAGCGACTACGCGGCGCGATCGACGTCGCTTCTGCCACGGCCGCCTTGACCGTGGTCGGAGCGGGGCCGACCGGCATCGAGACCGCCTCGGAGCTCGCCGAGCTGGGACACCCGGTCACGCTGGTCTGCGGCGCCGTGCTCGGCCCGTATCTGCACCCACGAGGCCGGGGTTCGGTGGCCAAGCGCCTGGCCCGCCTTGGCGTGACCGTGCTCGAAGGCCCAGGTTCGACGGTGACGGGAGTGCGACGCGACGCGGTCGAACTCTCAGACGGCCGCGAGCTGTCGAGCGCGATCACCATCTGGACGGCGGGATTCGGCGTGCCCGAGCTGGCCGTACGCAGCGGGCTGACGACCGACGCACTGGGTCGCCTCCTCACCGACGAGACGCTGACGAGTATTGACGACGTGCGTATCGTGGCGGCGGGCGATTCCGCGGCGCCGTCAGAGCTGCCGTTCCGCATGAGCTGCCAGGCCGCTGGCCCACTGGGTGCGCACGCCGCAGACACGGTGCTGGCGAGAATCACCGGCGCACAAGCTGCGCCCATCGAATTGGGCTTCGCGGGCGAGTGCATCAGCCTCGGCCGCGGCGCGGGCATCTTTCAGTTCGCACACCGCAATGACGCCGCCACGAAGGTCTACCTCGGCGGTCGCCCCGCTGCGAGGCTCAAGGAGCTCGTGTGCCGCAGCACAGTCAATCAGCTGACTCGCGAGGCACGAAAGCCCGGCTATCTCAGCTGGGGTTGGTCGAAAGACGCCAAGCGGCAGCTGCTGCTCCAGTCGAAGAGTAACGGGGCGCCCACCGCCGCTGAACGAGTAGCCTGAGCCGCAGTGCGGGGAGTGGAGCGCATGAGAGAACACGATACGAATCCAGCGACCGAGATCTTCGTCGCGCACCGCAATCTGCTCTTCACCATCGCCTACGAGATGCTCGGTTCCGCGGCCGACGCTGAAGATGTTCTACAGGAGACCTGGCTGCGATGGGTCACGGTCGACCTGGAGCAGGTACGCGAGCCGCGCGCGTACCTCGTGCGCATCACGACGCGGCAGGCGCTGAACCGGCTGCGCGCGGTGAATCAGCGCATGGAGACCTACGTCGGCCCCTGGCTTCCCGAGCCCCTGCTCACCGCTCCATCGGTGGCCGAAGACGTCGAACTCGCCGAGAGTCTCTCGATGGCGATCATGCTCGTTCTCGAGACGCTGTCGCCGATCGAACGAGCCGTCTTCGTGCTGCGGGAGGCCTTCGATGTCAGCTATGACGAAATCGCGGCCGCTGTCGAGAAGACCCCGGCGGCCGTGCGTCAGATCGCCCACCGCGCACGCCAGCACGTGGATGCTCGCCGCCCTCGAATGATGGTCTCGCCGAGCGAGACGCGGGCGGCCCTCGCCTCGTTCCAGCGGGCGTTCGAGACGGGAGACCTGCAGGGGTTGCTCGACGTTCTCTCTCCCGAGGTCATCCTGGTGACCGACGGTGGCGGGCTGAAGCAGGCGGCGCTCCGGCCGATCATCGGCGCCGACAAGGTCATTCGTTTCATGCTCGGTGTCATGGGGAAGAACGTGGGTGTCGTGACGGTCGGTACGACGATGGTCAATGGATCCCCGGCCCTCGCCGTTCAGCTCGACGGCGAGATCGACGGTGTCATTGCGATCCGTGTCGAGGATGCCCGGATCATCGGTCTCTACTACGTTCGCAATCCCGAAAAGCTGTCGCGCGTGCAGACCGAGACGACGCTCACTCTGCGTTGAGAGCGGCAGATCGCGGCCGATAGCAGCGCGGTGCGCCCGAGCGGGGAACGCTAATGAGCGCGCACTCCGTCGACGAGCAGGTCGAGCATCCGCAGGGCCTGCTCACGATTATCGGGTGAACCCGCCACGATGAAGATTCCGGCGAGGCTCGCCGAGACATCTTCGGCCCGCACATCGGCGCGCAGGGTGTCGTCGGCGGCTCCTGCGTCGAGCATCGTCTGGATGGCCGCGGTCAGTGCCGCGCGGGTCTGCGCCGAGGTGACCGCGCCGGTGGCGATGACGGCTCGCAGCGCATCCGCCATGCCGTGTTTGGTCATGACGAAGTCGGAGTAGCTCACCATCCACGAGCGCAGGGCCACGTCTGGCGGCGTCGCCTCGAGCAGACCGTCGACACTCAGGCACAAGCGCTCGAGTTCTGTGCGGTACACCGCCTCGACGAGCTCCTCGCGCGTAGCGAAGTTGCGGTAGAGAGTGCCGATGCCGACTCCGGCCGATTTCGCGATCGATTCGAGCGTGGGATTCGCGTCGGTGGCGAAGGCCTTCGCCGCGGCGTGCAGCACGAGTTCGCGGTTGCGCCGGGCATCCTGACGCTCGGCCCGCGGCTCTTTTGCCGTGATTGTGTCTGTAGCCATTCCGGAGGAGCCTCCACATCTGCTATCGTCAGTTACTGGAGGAACCTCCACTTCGTATCAGTATGACATTCCCGAAGGACATACGACATGGCAGTAACGTCAACCGCTCATCCGTCTACCGGAATGCTGGCGGGCCATCCCGTTCGTCGCATCGGCTTCGGTGCGATGCAGCTGGAATTTCGCAAGACCAGCGCGGAGGTTCGGGAAAGCGCGCCTGCCGTTCTGCGGCGAGCCGTCGAACTCGGCGTCAACCACATCGACACCGCCCAGTTCTACGGAGACGGAACGCTGAACCGCGTGATCGGCGAGACGCTGCATGCCGAGCGCGACAACCTGGTCATCGTCTCGAAGCTCGGAGCGGAGCACGTCGCCGGGAGTGGCCTCGTGGCCGCCCAGCGCCCCGAGCAGTTGCGAGCGCAGGTCGAGGCGAACCTGACGAGCCTCGGGCTGCAGCAGATTCCGGTGGTCAATCTTCGTCGCGCCGATACGGCTCCAGGCATCATCGCGACCGGCGACCAGTCGGTCGATCTCGACGCCCAGCTGGCCGCTTTGAGCGATCTGCGCGCCGAGGGCAAGATCGGGGCCATCGGGCTCAGCAACGTGAGTCTCTCGCAACTGCAGCAGGCACTGCCCGCCGGGATCGTCTGTGTGCAGAACATGTACAACGTGCTCGAGCGTGCCGACGAGCCGATCCTTCAGCTGTGCCTCTCGAACAACATTGCGTGGGTGCCCTTCTTCCCCCTCGGCTCGGGATTCCCGGGGCAGCCCAAGGTCGCCGACCAGCCCGACGTGATCGTCATCGCCCGGCGGCTCGACGTCACTCCGGCGCAGGTGGCGCTGGCATGGCTCCTGGCTCACGCGCCGAACATCCTGCTGATCCCCGGCACCGCGAATATGCTGCACCTCGCCGAGAACGTCGCGATCGAGAGCATCCGCCTCGACGAGGAGGCGATGAGCACGCTCGAAGAGCTTGTCTGACCTGCGACCTGAATCGGTGTAGACCTGAGGCATGGCGAAGAGACAGACCGCGCCGTCGGCCGAGGTGCTCGCGCGGGCCGGCGTCGACCTCCATCTCGAACTCGAGGGGCGCGGGCTCCGGGCCGGCCTCACCGAGGCCTTGCGAGAGGCAGTGCGGTCTGGGCGGTTGGCACCGGGTACCCGCTTGCCCGCATCCCGTGCCCTCGCCTCAGACCTCGGCATCGCTCGCAGCACCGTCACCGAATGTTACGCCGAACTGGTCGCCGAAGGGTGGATGACCGCCCAGCAGGGCTCGGGTACACGAGTTGCCCTGCGCGCAGAACCCCGGCGCCCCTCCACGGCGACGGTTGACGCAGAGGCAGGCGCGGGCGCCTCTGGCGTGCCTGCCATTCGCGCCACCCACGGCCTGGGGCCGGGAGTTGCCGAATTCGCCGAGTTTCCTCGCGCCCCATGGCTGGCCGCCGCGCGCCGTGCCCTGGCGGCGGCTCCGCACAGTGCCTTCGGGTACGGTGATCCGCTCGGCAGGATGGAGTTGCGCACGGCGCTTGCCGACTATCTCTCGCGCGTGCGTGGAGTTCGTGCCGAGCCGCAATGCATCATCATCTGTTCGGGCTTTCATCACGGATTGACGCTGACCGCTCATGCTCTCGCGGCCGGAGGGGTGAGAGCGGTAGCCGTCGAAGGCTACGGCCTCGACATCTACCGGGCGACGCTGGCCGACGCGGGCCTGCGCATCCCGCCGCTGGGGGTGGATGAAGGCGGCGCGCGCATCGATGAGCTCGCGCTGGCAGACGTGGGCGCCGTGCTGCTGACCCCGGCGCATCAGTTTCCGACCGGGTTCGCGCTCGCCCCCGAGCGGCGCGCGGCGGTACTCGACTGGGCGCGCACCACTGGCGGGGTCGTCTTGGAAGACGACTACGACGGCGAATTCCGTTACGACCGCAAACCGGTGGGCGCTCTGCAGGGGCTCGATCCTGAGCATGTTATCTATTTCGGCACGGCGAGCAAGTCGCTCGCGCCGGCCCTCCGGTTGGGCTGGATGGTCGTACCCGAGTCACTTCTCCCGGCGGTCGCAGCGGCGAAGGGCCGTGTCGAGACGGTGAGCGTCTTAGACCAGCTGACCTTCGCCGAGTTCGTCACCTCCGGCGCCTTCGACCGGCATGTACGCGCTCGGCGAACGACCTATCGCCACCGCCGCGATGAGCTCGTCGCGGCGGCGGTGCAGAGTTCTGCGGAGGTTCGGGTCACCGGCATGGCCGCCGGATTGCAGGCGGTCATCGAACTGCCCACGGGCACCGAGCTACGAGCAGTGCAGGAGGCGGCGCGCCAGGGACTCATCGTGAGCGGAATGGCGCAGTTCCGGCATCCCGACGCCGGCCCCCACGTGCCCCGGCGGGATGCCCTGGTGGTCAACTTCTCGGTCGTCTCCGACAGCGCGTGGCCGGGTGCGCTCCACACGTTGAGCAGCGTGCTACCGCAAAGCGTGCTGCCGTAAAAGGACTGAGCACGGCAAGTGGTCGGCGATCAGAGCGCCGAAGTGGACTAAAGTTGAAGGCCGCTTCTCGTTAGCGTGGTGATCACAGTCGGGCAATTCATGGCCGGCCCTCTCACTCGCAGCGAGGAGTTCTTGTGCTCTCCCTTCATCCTTCGGCCTCGGCTCACGTGGCGCGGCGGCACCGCACGCTGCCTCCCGGCCTCGCGATGGCCGGGGCCGCCGTGGCCTTCACGAGCCTGTACCTCGCCGCGGGTGCGCTGACACCGCTCTTGGTCAGCTACAAACAGCAATGGGGCTTCCCGGCCGACATGCTCAACGTGGCCTTCGCCGTGTACGCGATCGGGTTCCTCGTCGCGGCCCTCACATTCGGCTCTCTTTCGGATCACATCGGTCGACGGCCCGTGCTCATTGCCGCCCTGGTCGTGCAGCTCGCCTCCAACCTCTTGTTTCTCGTCGGCACCGACATCAGCTGGGTGATCGCCGGCCGCATCGTGCAGGGGATCGCGAGCGGAGCCGCCACCTCGGCCTTCACCGCAGCGATGGTCGAGTTCGCACCCGAGAACAAGAAGAGACTCGCCACCATTCTCGGCAGCATCAGCTTGAGCGGTGGTCTTGCGACGGGTGCTCTGCTTGCGGGACTGGCGATTCAGCTCACCCCGGCCGCCAACACCATCGTCTTCGTGGTGCTGATCGCACTCACCGTGCTCGGCGGTGTCACGGTGATCGCCTCACCCGAGACCGTCACGCGCACGAAAGGGGCGCTTCGATCGCTGATTCCGCGTATCTCCATTCCCGCATCGGCTCGCCGGGAATTCATCGCCTCCGCGCCCGTTGTCGCGGCAGTGTGGATGCTCGCGGGCCTCTCCGGCGGGCTGGCACCGAATATGGTGCGCAGCGTCTTCCACCTCGACAGCGGTCTTCTGAACGGGGTCGCGGGCTTCGTGCCGCAGGCCGCAGCCACCGTCATCGGTCTCGCCTTCGCCAAGGTCGACTCGCGCCGGGCGATGACCATCGGAATCTACGCGTCGATCGTCGGGGCCGTCGGCATCATCGGGGGAGTATTTGCCGGGAGCCTCGTTCTCCTGTTCGTCGCGCAGGCTATCGCGGGTGTGGGGTTCGGGGCATCGTTCACCGCGGCGCTGAAGCTGATCTTCCCGCTGGTGGCGCCCCATCAGCGTGCCGGTATCGTTGCGGCGATCTACGTGGTGTCGTACCTGGCTTTCGGCCTGCCGATCGTCATCGAAGGTCAGCTCGCCGGGCCGCTCGGCGACATCCCGGCTGTCGTCTACTACACGGCGCTCACCATTCTTTTGGCTCTCATCAGCCTCTTCGCTCAGGCTCGGCTCAAGCGCCGCGCCTGATCACCATCACCCATCACCCTCACAGAAAGAAAGGTTCATCCTCATGTCCAGAATTTTCCTCGCCGGAGCCTCCGGAGTCATCGGTCAGCACCTCATACCGCTACTTGTCGAAGCGGGCCACACGGTCGCTGGTATGACCCGATCGCCGAGTAAAGCCGATGGGCTCGCCCAGCTCGGCGCCGAGCCTGTCGTCGTCGATGTGTTCGATCGCGACGCCCTCATCGCCGCAGTCAGCGCATTCAAGCCCGACATCATCCTGAACGAACTCACCGACCTCCCCGACGACGTGAACAAGATCGGCGATCATGCCGACCTGAACGCACGCATTCGTACCGAAGGCAACCAGAACATCATCGACGCTGCTCGGCAGAGCGGTTCGCCGCGCATCCTCGCCCAGACCGTGGCATGGGAGCTTCCCGACGGGCCAGACGCCCGTGCCGTCAAGCAGCTGGAGAGCTCGGTGCTCGCCGAGGGCGGCGTTGTGCTCAGCTACGGGCAGTTCTACGGCCCCGGCACCTACAACGAAGGGTCGATTCCGGCTGAGCCCCGCGTGCAGATCGATCGCGCGGCCGAACGCACGGTCGAGCTTCTCGGCGCGCCGAGCGGCGTCGTCGTCATCGTCGACTGAGTGGTTCCGCTGTCGGCGCGGTTCCGGTGGCTGTGCGGTCGTTGCGACGCGCAGACACCGGATGCTTCGGCGCGTGGAGCATTGCCTACGTCGTGGAGCCCGCCTATGTCGTGGAACTCGCCACCGCGGCGGCCGTACGCGTCGCGCGCACCACCACGTCGCGCATCCGCGTCTCGCCCGTTGCGGGGGCAGCTTCACGCTCCCGCGACTCGGCAACCTCGACCGTGAGGTTCTCACCATCGATCGCCGCGAGTACGTCGTCGACACTGAACATGAGCTCGGTCAGATGCGCGTGGTGGTCTGCTTCGTCGAGGCCCGAGACGTCATGCGCGACGATGAGAAGCGTGCCTCCGGGCGCGACGGCGGCCGCCAGCCCGCGGAACAAGGTCGAGCGGGTCGGCTCCGGAAGGTGCATGAACTGTGACGAGACGAGATCGTACGACCTGGGGCTTGGCAGCCACGAGGTCAGGTCATGCTGCTCCCACTGGATGCGCGCCGCTGCCGTCTGATCGAGAGACTCAGCGGCCGCTTTCGATTTGTCGAGTGCGTTCACCGAGATATCGACTCCCGTGACGCTCCAGCCCTGTGACGCGAGCCAGAACGCATCGGCACCCTCGCCGCTGCCGATATCGAGTGCCCGGCCCGAGGGGAGCGGTGTCGCTTCGGTGACGAGTACGGGGTTGGGGTTGCCGCTCCAGGCGAGGCCCGGCGCCGAGTAACGGTCTTCCCAGTACTGCAGGCCGAACGGGGACTCCTCGGTTGCCGCCGGAGCGTCGTGAGCGTGGTGTGCTTCGTGCGCCTCGAGCGACTCGAGCGGCTCAGTGGCGGACTCTGCAGCTGCCGGTTTGTGGTCGTGAGTCATGGGTGGGGTGACCTCCTTCTGTCGATACTCGACCCGTGCATCCTTTTCGTGCAAGTCGGCGTGCCGAAACGGCGAGGCAGGGCACCGAGCAGGGTCGGAATTCTTTACGGAATTCCCCCTGCAGGAGTTCCGTATAGACCGGCTTCGGGGTTGCCGCGTGAGCGTATGAAAGAACCTATGACACTCACACAGTTGCTTCCCAGTCTTCGCCGAAGCATCCCCGATCCGCTCACCCCAGACTTATGGCCGGAGTACACGACCGCATCGACGACCGACGTGTTCGTCGCCGGCGTCTCGCTGCTCCGTTTGGTCGACATCTGCCAGACCCCGTGCCTGCACACCGCGGCCGCTGTCATTCCGGGCACCCACGGGCGCCCGTCGCTCACCGACCGCGCCACCGCCATCGTGGTGAGCATCACTTCCGTCACCTTCACGTCAACGGGCACCCTCTGCATTCGCGTCGATGCAGATCTCGACTCGGTACGGCCGATTCTCGCCGAGGCGCGAATGATCGGCCGGGCATCCACCGCCCACGCAACGGCCGCCGTACTCGTTCTGAAAGATGCCGAAGGCGACGACCCGGGCGTCGTCGAATTGCTGACGAGTGGTCTGCCGTGCGACATCCGCGTCGGTGATCTGCTCGCGCTACCGTGTCGCGGCGAGCTCGCATTGCGGGGCATCCGGCGCACTCAGAAAGAAGCAGCAGTGGATGCCGCACTGACCATTCCCGCGATGTGACATGAACCTCATCGACAACGCGATCTACGTCGACGGT
>JAODBB010000106.1 GCA_025463745.1 Subtercola sp. | reverse complement strand
GCACGATCATGCCGGTCTGGCCCAGCGTGAACGAGACGAAGACGCCGATGATGTAGAGCTGGATGAGGTTGGTCAGCGATGCCTGATACACGAACAGAATGGCCGATGCGGCCAGCGCGAGCAAGATAATGCCGTTCGAGAACACCAGCCGGTCGCCGCGGGTGAGCATGGCCTTCGGCGCATACGAGTCTTTGGCGAGCACAGACCCCAAGAGCGGAAACCCGTTGAACGCGGTATTCGCGGCGAGAAGCAGCACTGCGGCGGTCGCGGCCTGAATGACATAGAACATGATGGAGCTGTTGCCGAAGACGGCAGAGGCCACCTGCGCCATGAGGCTGCGCTGGGGCACGTTGTTGCAGTCGACGAACCCGGTGAGCTCGCAGGCGTTCTCGGCGTAGTGCACGCCAGAGATCAGCGCCAGGGCCGTCAGGCCGGCGAACAGGGTGATCGCGATGCTGCCCATGAGCACCAGCGTGCGCTGAGCGTTCTGAATCTTGGGGCGGCGAAAGGCGGGAACGCCGTTGGCTATCGCTTCGACACCGGTGAGGGCAGAGCATCCGCTCGAGAATGCTCGTAACAGCAGCAGGATGACGGCGACTTGGCCCAGGCTCTGTGCTTGCATTCCGTAGTGCGACGACTCGGCGGTCGGTGGATGCCCGAGCGCCGTCTGAGTGAGCCCGACCACGATCATCAGCAGCACACTGCCGACGAACACGTAGGTGGGTATGGCGAACGCCTTACTCGATTCGGCGACGCCGCGCAGGTTGACCGCCGCGAGCAGAACGACGAACCCGACAGCCATCTCGACGCGGAAGTCGTTCAAGAACGGCAGCGCAGAGATGATGTTGTCGACACCACTCGCGACCGACACGGCGACCGTCAGAACGTAGTCGACGAGCAGGGCCGAGGCGACGACGAGCCCGGCCTTCTCGCCGAGGTTCTTGTGTGCGACCTCGTAGTCGCCGCCGCCCGAAGGGTACGCCTTCACGAGCTGACGGTACGAGGCGACGACGGCGATGAGCAGCACGATGACGGCGCCCGCGACGATGGGTGCGAATGACAGAAAGGCGAGCCCGCCGATGAGCAGAATCATCAACAGCTCTTGCGGTGCGTAGGCGACGCTCGACAACGGGTCGCTCGCGAAGATGGGCAGCGCGAGGCGCTTGGGCAGGAGCTGCCCCTCCATCTTGTGGCTGGGCAGCGGCTCGCCGATGATCCAGCGTTTCGCAGACCTGGGTTCGTTAGTCACGTGTGACGACACTACACCGGAATAATTGCGGGTCAAATCGCGTTTATGGGGCCCGTTCGGGTGGCACCCGACCGTTCACGAGCGAGGCTGACCGGCGGGCAGGCGGGCGTTTGCACCTCGGTATGCCGTGCGAACGGCGAGAGCCACGCGGGCGTCGTCGAACAGCGGGTCGTAGAACGCCGACTTGTAGGCGGCGTTCGAGCGGATGTTCACGACGAAGTTGAGCGAGGCGAAACAACTCAAGAAGATCGACGTCTTGACCAGAGCCGTGTCGACAGGCAGTGTCAGGCCGAAGAGTTCGACCGGCGCGGTCTTGCCGCCCGACCACGATGCGATGACGGCCGGTGTGAGCGCGATGTCGCCGAAGACGATCAGAATCAGAGCGACGAGGCCGGAGAAGAGGGCCACCTGACAGCCTTGGGCCAGCATCAGGGCGATGGTGAGGTTGGCGCGTTCGCCGCGAGTCAGCGCGGGGTCTGTGGCGTCGGCCCGCGCCGGGCCGCCCAGCGAGCCTCCGCCGAGCGAGCCTCCGCTGAGCAGGGCGGCGACACTCTCTCGGTGCTGCTCGTGAATCGCCAGTGCCTCCGAGCGGATGACCGGGGCGATGAACCACTGACCGAGGGCCGCGAACAGCACAATCACTCCGGCCAGCCGCGCCATCGACAGCGCGCTCGTCACCTGCCACAACCCCGGTGCGACCAGCGCGAGCCCGACGACGAGCATCAGCAGCGGCAGCACCTTGCCCGACATCTCTCTCAGCGCGCGCAGCTGGCGCCCGGCGATGCGGGCTGACCAGGTGGCGAAGGCGCCGACCCCCGCCCAGGTCAGAATGAGCGACAGCAGCGCGATGAGCAGGTTTTCGAGTGCGGCAGCTGCGACAGACGGCCGATCGGGCTGCAGGGGCAGCCAGGGGTCGGCCCCGAGATACGTGCAGAGCACCACGACCCCGACCACGGTCATCCGCCCTGGATGCCGGCACGTCGCCGACGGGGCGAGAGCGACGACCGCGATCGGGCCGACCACGAGTACGGCAGCGGCGATGAGGATGAGAGTGAGGAGCCCGACGAGTGCGCCGGCGCTGCCGTCGACGGTGATGTCGACGCCTCGCAGCAGCCAGCGTGTGACGTCGATGGAGAGTAGCACCACGATGAACGGAGCGGTACGTGCCACAAGCAGGGCGCTGCGGGCGTCTGGAGCGACAAAATAGGGCAGCCCTTGGCGTCGCAGCCAGAACTCGGCCTCTCGTCTCACTCGCCTCGTGGTGAAGCCCTGCGGTATTCGTTCGTCGGCATCCATCGGCCCATCGAGCATAACTGATTAAAAGTCAGTAATGA
>JAODBB010000203.1 GCA_025463745.1 Subtercola sp. | reverse complement strand
CGTCACGGTCCGGCCGAACCATCTCGACGACCCGATCGGCCGCCTCATGAAACGCTCGCCGATGCGACACCACGATGACGATGTGCCCACGCTCGGCCATTTCCCGCACGCCCGCGATCAGTGCCGTCTCGGTGCCCGCATCGAGCGCCGAGCTCGGCTCGTCGAGCACCACCACCGGGCAGGCGCGATCGAGCGCACGATAAAAAGCACGGGCGACCGCCACTCGCTGAGCCTGCCCGCCCGACAGCCCCGCGCCGTTTACGCCGAGCACGGTCGTCGGGTCGAGATCACCCGCCGCGGCCAAGCGCAGGGCCTGGGCGATCAGCGGCTCAGCCGTAGCCCGCGCTCCTGACGACGCCGCACTGCCGAGCGCCACATTCGACGCGATCGTTCCGGCCATCAGCCCCGGCCGCTGCCCCGCCCAAGCGACAGACTCGCGCTTCAGAGGCGCAGCCTGCGCGTCACCCACAACCCCAACCCGACCGTCGAAGTCCACGAACCCGAGCAGCGCCGCGACCAGGCTCGATTTGCCCGCGCCACTCGGCCCCGAAATCGCCGTCACCGTACCCATCTCGAACCTCGCGTGAAACCCGCGAACAGCCACATCGCCGCCGTAGCGCACGGTCACGTCATCGACCGCGAGCGCAAGCCCGTCGCCTTTTTCAGCGGCGGTAGCATCCGCAGCACCGGCAGCGGCAGCATCCACCGCACCGGCAGCCGCGTCGGCACCCTCAGCCCCCGCGCCACCCGCGCCACCCGCCCACGGCGACGACGACAACGCCGACGCCACGGGCACCCTCACCCGCACGCGCTCCCCCGCCTCGAGAATCTCGAAGACATCATCGGTCGCCGCCACTCCATCCGCCGCCGCATGGAATTGTGCCCCCACCTGGCGCAGCGGCAGAAACGCCTCGGGCGCCAACACCAGCACGAACAACCCCACACCGAGCCCGAGATCGCCGCTCACGAGCCGCAAGCCGACCGACACCGCCACCAGCGCCACCGCCAGGCTCGCGGCCAGCTCGAGAGCGAACCCGCTCAAGAACGACATGCGCAGCACCTTCATGGTAGTCACGCGATATTCGTCAGTCACCGCCCGAATGCGCGCGGTCTGCCGCTTCTCGCGGCCGAACACCTTCAGCGTCGACAGCCCCTCCACCACGTCGAGAAATCCGCTCGAGAGTCGCCCGAGCTGCTGCCACTGGTCTTTCTGCGCCTTCTGCGTGGCCCAGCCGATCAGCACCATGAACAACGGAATCAGCGGCAGCGTGAGCAGCACCGTCAGCCCGCTTTCCCAATCCCAGAGAAACAGCACGACGAGCACCACGGGGGTCACGATGACGGTCAGGATGAGCTGGGGCAGGTACTTCGAGAAATACGTGTCGAGGGCATCCAAACCGCTGGTCACCACCGTCGACACCCGCACGCTGTTGCGCGTCGACAACCACGACGGCCCGAGCTTCGGCAGCGCGGCGAGCACCTCCCGGCGCAACTGGCTCTTCACCACAGTCGCACCTCGAGCGGAGTTCACCTCCATCAGCCAGGCGAGGCCAGACCGTACGAGCACCACAGCGACCAGCGCCACCAGCGACACGCCGAGCTGCCCCAGCGTCTGCCCGCCGATCGCCGACACCACAACAGAGCTCACCAGCCAGGCGAACGCGACAATACACGCCGCCTGCGCGACCCCGAGCACCGCACCCACCCCGAAGAATGCACGCGCTGCCCCGGCATACCGCAGCAACCGACGATCGACGGGCTTCATCAGACGTTCGCCGCCACTTCGCCGCCGCTGTCGGCAGCCCCCGGTTCGGCCTCGCCGGTGATCGTCGACCGGCTGAGCCGTTTGCGGAACACCCAATACGTGAACCCTTGGTAAAGCAGAATCAGCGGCACGAAGATCAACGCCACCCAGCTCATCAGCGACAGCGTGTACGCCGATGACGACGCATTGGCGATCGTCAGGCTGTTCGCCGGGTCGTTCGAGGCCGGCATCACGTCGGGCATCAGCGAGACGAAGAGACTCAGCACGGCCACCCCGATCGTCGTCGCCATCAAAGCGAACGACCACCGCTCGGCTCCGCGCAGGTTGGCGAGGTACGACGCGATCAAGCAGACCGCCGCGACGGCCGAGAGGATGCCCGACCACACAGTTCCGTACGACAGCGTCGTCCACACCAAGAACCCCGCCGCCACGACGATGGTCAGCAGCCCTGACCGCACAGCGAGCGCCCGGGCGCGGCCGCGGATCGCCCCCTCGGTCTTCAGCGACACGAAGATTACTCCGTGGGTGAAGAACAGCAGCAGGGTGGTGAGTCCGCCGAGAATCGCGAACGGGTTGAACAGGTCTGACAGGCTGCCGGTGAAATTGAACCCGGCATCAAGCGGCACACCCCGAACGACGTTGGCGAACACCAGCCCCCACAAGAAGGCGGGCACGGCAGAGCCGATCACGATCATCCGGTCGAAGCGTCTCTTCCACGCCGCGTCGGGGCGCTGATGCCGGTATTCGAATGAGACACCGCGCAGGATCAGCGCCAGCAGAATCGCGAGCATCAGCAGGTAGAAGCCGCTGAACAGCGTGGCATACCACTCGGGAAAGGCGGCGAACATCGATGCGCCGGCTACGATCACCCAGGTCTCGTTGAGGTCCCAGATCGGGCCGATGGTGTTGATGAGCACGCGGCGATCGGTATCGTCGCGGCCCAAGAACGGCAACGTCATGCCGACACCGAAGTCGAACCCGTCGAGCACGAAGTACCCGATGAAGAAGAAGCCGAGAATGAAGAACCAGAGGGTAGGCAGATCCATGATCAGTACACCGTCGCTTCGTGGGTGACTTCGCCCGTTAGTTCATCGGCTTTCGGCGGCTCGTCGGGCCCCTT
>JAODBB010000048.1 GCA_025463745.1 Subtercola sp. | reverse complement strand
CGGCGTTTCTGTCGCCGACATCGCACACGTTGTGCTCGTCGGCGGATCGACCCGCATGCCCGCCGTCGTGGCGCTGGTCAAGAAGCTGACCGGTGGCCGCGAGCCGAACAAGGGTGTCAACCCTGACGGGGTCGTCGCCGTCGGTGCAGCACTGCAGGCCGGCGTTCTGAAGGGCGAGCGTAAAGACGTTCTGCTCATCGACGTCACCCCCCTGTCGCTCGGTATCGAGACCAAGGGTGGCATCATGACCAAGCTCATCGAGCGCAACACGGCCAGTCCCACCAAGCGCAGCGAAACCTTCACCACCGCAGACGACAACCAGCCGTCGGTGGCCATCCAGGTGTTCCAGGGCGAGCGTGAGTTCACCCGCGACAACAAGAACCTCGGTACCTTCGAGCTGACCGGTATCGCTCCGGCTCCCCGCGGCATCCCGCAGGTCGAGGTGACCTTCGATATCGACGCCAACGGCATCGTGCACGTGTCTGCCAAAGACAAGGGCACGGGCAAAGAGCAGTCGATGACCATCACCGGCGGTTCGAGCCTGGCGAAAGAAGACATCGAGCGCATGGTTCGCGAGGGCGAAGAGCACGCGGCAGAAGACAAGAAGCGCCGTGAGGCTGCGGAGATCCGCAACACCAGCGAGCAACTCGCCTACTCCATCGACAAGCTGATCAAAGACAACGAAGACAAGCTGCCCGAAGACGTCAAGACCGAGGTTCAGGCCGATGTGGATGCTCTGAAGAGCGCCCTCGCCGGTGACGACGACGAGGCAGTGAAGTCGGCCTTCGACAAGCTCAACGAGAGCCAGTCGAAGCTCGGTCAGGCGATCTACGCCAACTCGCAGGCAGAAGAAGCGGCAGCGGCATCCGCCGGTGAGGCTCCTGCCGACGAGGCAGCCTCTGACGAAGATATTGTTGACGCAGAAGTTGTTGACGACGAAGAGTCGAAAGAGCAGAAGTAGTCATGGCCGCAGACGAGTCAAACCACGCCCGTAACGAGCACGGCGATGATGAGTCGGAGCCTATTGCACACCAGAATCCGTCGGCAGACCCCGCGGGTTTCGCATCCGGCGGGGCCGACCCGGCAACGGGTGAAGCCGCCGGGGCGAAAGATCCCGTAACGGGTGAGCCGGTGGAAGACGCCGCGTTCATCGAGGCCGAAGGGCCCGATGTCGAGGTGCCGACCGGCGAAGAAGATGATGACGAAGAAGAAGGCTACTCAGAGGCAGCAGGCGAAGGTGAGACGGTGGGCGACGGCGAGTTCAACGCAGACGATCTGAGTTTTCTCGACGCCGTCAGCGCCGGGCAGAAAATCCAGGCCGGTCAAACCGAAGTCTCCGATCTCGCTGCCGAACGGCTCGCCGACCTCCAGCGGGTGACCGCCGAGTACGCGAACTACCGCAAGCGCACCGAGGCCAACCGTGAGGTCGAACGTGAACGTACGGTCGGCGAAGTCGTGAAGGTTCTGCTGCCCGTACTCGACGACTTCGATCGTGCCGAAAAGCACGGCGATCTGGCCGAAGGCCCGTTCGTGTCGATCGCGGCCAAGCTGCGCACCGGTGTCGAGCGCTTCGGGCTGACGCCGTTCGGTGCTCCGGGCGACCTCTTCGACCCGAAGATTCACGAAGCCATCTTCCAGCAGCCGAGTGCCGACGTTCAGATCGAAACGGTCGCCGACGTGGTCGAGACAGGTTACTACCTCGGTTCAACACTGCTGCGCGCAGCCAAAGTTGTCGTAGCGGTGCCGAATGGCTAGCCAAGACTGGTTCGATAAAGACTTCTATAAGGTTCTGGGCGTTTCGAAAGACGTTTCTGCTCCCGACCTGAAGAAGCAGTATCGCAAGTTGGCTCGCCAGTATCATCCCGATTCGAACCCGGGCGATTCGGCTGCCGAAGCCAAGTTCAAAGAGATCAGCGAGGCCAACTCGGTTCTCGCCGACCCTGAGCAGCGTAAAGAGTACGACCAGATCCGCGCGATGGGTTCTGGCGCTCGCTTCACGGCGGGTGGCCAGGGCCAGTCGGGCGGCTTCGAAGACGTGTTCGGCGGCATGTTCGGCGGGGCCGGTGGGCGTGGCGGCGGCGCGAGCAACGCGAACTACTCGTTTCAGCAGGCCGGTTATGACGACCTGCTCGGCGGAATGTTCGGCGGAAACCAAGGCTTCGGTCAGCCCAGCGGCGGCTTCCGCGGCTTCGGCGGCCCGACTCGTGGACGCGACATCAGCGCCAGAACGACGGTCGACTTCGTCACTGCGACCAAGGGTGACACCATCAAGCTGCAGACGGCCGAGGGTGGCACCATCACGGTGAAGATTCCGGCCGGCGTCTCCGACGGGCAGAAGATCAAGCTGCGCGGTAAGGGCGAGAAGAGCCCCGATGGGGGCGAGGCGGGCGACATCGTCTTGACGGTGTCGGTGCGCAAGCATCCGGTGTTCGAACGTGACGGGCTGAACCTGCGGGTGAATGTTCCCGTGACATTCGTCGAGGCGACGCTCGGTGCGACCATCGAGGTTCCGACCCTCGGTGGTGACCCCGTGAAACTGCGGGTCGCCGCGGGTACCCCGAGCGGTCGCGTGCTGCGGGTCAAGGGCCGGGGCGTCCAGACCGCCAAGGGAATGGGCGATCTGCTTGCCGTTGTGCAGGTGGCGGTTCCTTCGCACCTGTCGACCGAGGCGCGCGAGGCGCTCGAAGCCTTCCATGCGCTCGAGCCGCAGGAGAACCCGCGTGCCGAGCTGCTGGCGAAGGCGCACGAGTAGGCACCGTCTGACTGCGGGTGACGAGGTTCGGTAGCCGAGCATCCGAAAGCCGCAGTGATCACCGAGAGCAGAGAACGAAAGGCGAACAGGGAGGGCAGATGGAGATGAACGTGAACGAAGACGCCCCCCTGTTCGCCATCGCCGTCGCCGCCGAACTGGCCGAGATGCACCCGCAGACCCTGCGGCAGTACGACCGGCTCGGCCTCGTCGTTCCGAAGCGCACAGCGGGCAAGTCGCGCCGCTATTCGCTTCGCGACGTCATGCAGCTACGTGAGATCGCGCGGCTGGGGGCTGAGGGAATCACGCTGGAGGGCATCCGGCGCATTCTCGAACTCGAGAACGTCAACCAGCAACTCGCCTCGCGCATACGCGAGCTCGAGTCGGCCCTGGCCGATGAACTGCTGAACCGCCCCGGCCGCCGTGTCTTCGCGGCCGGCACAGAGGGTGGCGCCGTCTCGCTCCGCAGCGGATCGCGCACGCAGCGCCGCACCGAAGTCGTCGTCTGGCGCCCCTGAGCGCCGCAGCACACCTCGCGGCCCGCCACCCCGAGGGCCCGATCTTCGACAGGTGCCGGTCGTTGCGCAAAAGCACCTCTCTCGCGCGGTAGGGGTGCTTTTGCGCAACGTCAACGGGGTGTCGACGGCCGTTCGAGGCGAGTGCGAGGGGCTGCGAGAATGGGGGCATGACGACTGCACCACTCGGCCTCCTGCTCGACATCGACGGCCCGATCGCTTCACCCGTCACACGCTCGATCGTGCAGCCGAGCATCCCGGGTGACCTGGTGAGACTCGTGGGCGGTGGCGTGCCCATCGCGTTCATCACCGGTCGTTCTGACACGTTCGTTCGGAAACACGTGGTCAAGCCCCTGATGGCGGCGGGTTTGAGTGCGGCGCTCGCGGGCGGCGGGCGGATGTTCGTGGTCTGTGAAAAGGGTGCGGTCTGGTTCACCATGGGGCCGGAGGGGCCCGGTGAGGTGGAGATCGACGAAACGGTGGCTCTTCCGCCGGAGTTCGTCGCGGGCATCCGCACTCTGGTGCACGAGCGCTTCTCGCACCAGATGTTCTTCGACGAGACGAAGCGCGCGATGGTGTCGGTGGAACAGTTGCCGGCCCTCGACGCCGAGGTATACCGCGCGGCGCAGTCAGAGTACAACGAGGCAGCATTCGAGGCGCTGGTAGAGCGCGGGCTCGGCGCTCGCTACGGTGACCGCGAGGTACCGAACGCCGCGGGCGATGTGCCGTTTCGCATCGATCCCACCATCATCGCGTCTGACGTCGAGTCGGTTACCCTCGACAAAGACCGCGGGGCCGAACGCGCGCTCAGCTACTTTCAGGAGCTCGGTGACGTGCCCACGGTCTGGCGCTCGGTGGGCGACTCTCGCGGTGACTACAAGATGGCCGACTACCTCTACGAGGCCGGGTACGACGTGGCGCACGTGGATGTTCGGCCCGCCGACGGCGTACTCGAACGCCCCTACCGGGTGATCGTCGAGGGCGACCTCGTGCACGACGAAGCCGGCGCCGCATTCCTTCGCCACTGGGTCGACAAACTCGGGCTCGCCGCCGGCTGAGGAGCGTGCAGCGAATCGGGCGGGCGGCCTAACCGCTCAGCGGTGATCGTTCGACGACACCTGGTGCGACACCGGTCTGAAATCGGGAGCCGATTTCGCGCGCAGCTCCGCCCGGTGCAGCTGGTACTTCTGCCATGCGTCGCGGATGCGGCGCCACAGCAGGCCGATCGAGAGGTCTTCGTGGATGCAGTACGCGATGATGAGGGCCACGGCGCCGCCGCTGATGGTGGCGTTGCGGATGATCTGCGACGTCACATCGCCTTGGACGGCGTCAGAGATGTCCATCGTCTCGGCGATGCTCACCGAGGCGAAGAAGATCGAGGCCGCAACCACGAGGTGAGTCTGCAGCCCACGTTTGATGCCGGCGATGGCGAACAACACGATCACCCAGGCGGCGTACCACGGGTGGATGACCGTCGATGAGAGAACTGCGGCGGCGAACGCCAGCGCCAGCCGCATCAGTGGGTCGATCGAGCGCATCGTCAGCATGATCCACGCGACGAATACCACCATCAGGCCGAGGGCGGCCAGCCTGATGACCTCAGAAGCCGTCGCCCCGTCGAGCCCGAACGCATTGAACGCCCCGCCGATGGTGCCGGAGACAGCGGTGACCGGCGCGTACCAATGCGAGACGGAGCCCGGGGTGGCGAGGGTGAAGATCCAGCCGAACCCGACGTTCGTCACGTAGCCGAGAACCGCGAGCACGATGCCTGAGATGCCGAACGTCGCCAGCCAGTACTTGATGGTGCTGCGGAGCGTGCGGTTCTGCCCGGCCCAGATGATGCCCACCACGGGCAAAGCCAGCAGAGCGATCGGCTTCACACCGATGGCGGCCGCCACGAGGAGGGTTGCCACGACGGGGTGCTTTCGCAGGGCGTAATAGACGCCGGCAACGAGGCACGCCATCATGAGGGCATCGTTGTGTCCGCCCACGATGAAGTTGAACATGATGAGCGGACTGGCAGCAACGAGCCACAGTATTTTCGTGGGGTCGAGCCGGCGCAGACGTGCGATGCGGTAGGCGTAATAGGCCATGGCGACCACACTGAGCACCGCGATCATCCGGAACAGCGCGATGGCGGTAATGGGTGACGTGCCGACCGCGCCGACGATGACCTGTTCCATTCCGAGAAAGAGCGGGCCGTACGGCGTCTTCGCGTTCGCCCACATGGGGTCGACGCCGATGTTGAACCAGCCGGGAAGCGCCGAGATGCCGTCGTTGTAGGGGTTGAATCCCGCCAGCATGAGACGGCCCTGCGCCACATAGGCGAACATGTCGCGGGTGTACAGCGGCACGCTGCAGATGAGCGGGATGGCCCAGACCACGCTGGCGACGAGCACGCGGCGCATCGCTTCGTGAGGCTTGCTGCGCATCTGCACGCCGAGCTTCAGCCAGGCGATGATGAGCAGGATGCTCGCCAGAATCACAACGATCGACAGTACCCAGCCGGCCACATCGTTCGATCGCAGGGTGTTGATGATGGGCCAGCTGAGCACATTCGTGCCGGGGCCGAGCCAGCCGACGCCCAGCGAACCGAGCGCAATGAAGAGTGACGCCACCAGCCCCAAAATGAGCGGGGAGCCCACTTCTCGTCTCAGAATTCTCTTCACTGTAAATACTCTAAGAGATGGCGCCTGTTAACGGCATGTCGATCGAGTAATTAGTGGCGCCTGGGCCGCGTTTTCGGTAAACTTGAGTTAGGTCGACTCAAGTTTTATGACCACTCCCTTCAGACCGACCATCATCGCCAACCATTATCGCCAGAAATCATCAGAAAGGTAAGACTCCAGATGCAGCCGCAAGGCGGTCAGCAGGCCGAAGAGCAGCAAAGCGCTCTCGAAAAATATGGCGTGAATCTCACCGAGATCGCCGCCAGCGGAAAACTCGACCCGGTCATCGGGCGTGACGCTGAGATTCGCCGTGTCAGTCAGGTGCTGACCCGGCGAACCAAGAACAATCCGGTGCTCATCGGCGAGCCAGGTGTAGGTAAGACCGCAGTGGTCGAAGGCCTCGCCCAGCGCATTGTGGCCGGCGACGTGGCCGACTCGCTGAAGGGCAAACAGCTCGTCTCGCTCGACCTCGCGGCCTTGGTCGCCGGGGCGAAATACCGTGGCGAGTTCGAAGAACGGCTGAAGGCCGTGCTCAAAGAGATCAACGACGCCGACGGGCAGATCATCACCTTCGTCGACGAACTGCACACCCTGATGGGCGCGGGCGGCGGCGAAGGGTCTGTTGCGGCCTCCAACATGCTGAAGCCCATGCTGGCGCGCGGCGAGCTGCGGCTCATCGGTGCGACAACGCTCGACGAGTACCGCGAATTCATCGAGAAAGACGCCGCCCTCGAGCGGCGCTTTCAGCAGGTTTTCGTGGGCGAACCGTCGGTCGAAGACACCATCGCTATCTTGCGCGGCCTGAAAGAGCGTTACGAAGCGCACCACAAGGTGTCGATCGCCGACGCGGCTCTTGTCGCTGCGGCCTCCCTCTCGAACCGGTACATCACCGGGCGTCAGCTGCCCGACAAGGCGATCGACCTCATCGACGAAGCCGCGTCGCGCCTGCGTATGGAGATCGACTCGGCGCCCGTCGAGATCGACGAACTGCGACGCAGTGTCGATCGGCTGAAGCTCGAAGAGCTGGCGCTGAAGAAAGAGAAAGACGACGCGAGCAAGCTGCGGCTCGAGAAGCTGCGTGCCGATCTGGCGGTTCGGCAGGCCGAGCTGAGTCTGTTGCAAGAGCGCTGGGATCGCGAGCGTGCCGTGCTGAACCGGGTCGGCGAGTTGAAGACGCAACTCGATGCGGCTCGGATGGCCGCCGAGAGGGCGCAGCGCGAGGGAAACCTCGAACGGGCATCCAAGCTGTTGTACGGCGAGATTCCCGTGATCGAGCGTCAGCTTCGCGAGGCCGAGAACGCCGAGCAGAACCCTGACGTCGAACGAATGGTGAGCGACCAGGTCACCGACGCCGAAATCGCGGCGGTGATCGCTGCGTGGACGGGCATCCCTGTCGACCGCCTCACTCAGGGCGAAACTGAGAAGCTTCTGAACCTCGAGAACGAGCTGGGCAAGCGGCTGATCGGGCAGAAGACGGCCGTTCGCGCGGTCGCCGACGCGGTGCGGCGTACGCGGGCGGGCATCTCCGACCCGAACAGGCCCACCGGGTCGTTCATGTTCCTCGGCCCGACCGGCGTGGGCAAGACCGAGCTGGCGAAGGCGCTCGCCGAGTTCTTGTTCGACGACGAGCGGGCGATGATCCGCATCGACATGAGCGAGTACGGCGAGAAGCACTCCGTGGCGCGGCTGCTCGGTGCGCCTCCCGGCTACATCGGCTATGAGCAGGGCGGGCAGCTGACCGAGGCGGTTCGGCGCCGGCCGTACTCGGTGGTGCTGATGGATGAGATCGAAAAGGCCCACCCCGAGGTGTTCGATGTGCTGCTGCAGGTGCTCGACGACGGCCGGCTCACTGACGGTCAAGGCCGCACGGTCGACTTTCGAAACACGATTCTGATTCTCACGTCGAACCTCGGTTCGCAATACCTGGTCGACCCGTCGCTCTCCGACGCCTCTCGCGAGGAGCTCGTGATGCAGGTCGTGCGACAGGCATTCAAGCCCGAGTTCATCAATCGACTCGACGACATCGTGGTGTTCTCGGCGCTGTCGCACGACGACCTGGCGCAGATCGTGTCGCTCTACGTCGACCGGCTTGCGCGCCGGGTCTCTGAGCGCGGGCTGTCGCTGGCGGTGACTCCGGATGCCCGGGCCTGGCTCGCCGACCGCGGCTACGATCCCGTGTACGGCGCCCGGCCGCTTCGGCGGCTCATGCAGCGCGAGATCGACGACCGCCTCTCGATGGCATTGCTCAGCGGTACCATCCGCGACGGCGAGACGGTGTTTGTGGGGCTGCAGCCCGACGACAGCGGCCTGACGGTCGCGGCAGCAACGGCCGACGACCTCGTGCTCGGCGGCTGACCCGTCCCGCCCGACGAACCCGCAAACGGCCGCCGCCGAACTGGCGGCCGCCCTGCGGCGGCGCTCGGAGCACTTGGTCGGTCTCACCCAGTCGCAGTGACCGCCGCCGCTGCGCCTGCCGCTGCGCCTGCCGCTGCGCCTGCGGCCGCGAGAGAAGTCACTTCGGACGAGAGAATGCAGTGCAACGGCATCTCTGGGCCGAAACCCATTCTCTCGCCGGGTGCCGGGCGCTGGGTACCGGGTGCTGGGCGCGATTACGTGCGGGCGGCGAGGATCGCGGCGATGCGGTGCGGCACGGTTTCGTCTTGCAGGGAGGTGGTGTCGCCAAGAGGGCGGCCATCCACGAGGTCTGCGAGCAGGCGGCGCATGATCTTTCCGGAGCGGGTCTTCGGCAGGTCGGGTACCACCACGAGCAGAGCCGGTTTGGCGATCGGGCCGATTTCGTGGGAAACGTGCGGCAGGAGCGACTGCTGCAGCTCGACCGACAGGGTCGCCCAGAAAGCCGGGTCAACGGCATCCCGAGCCGAAATATCGCGCGAGGGAATCACGAACGCGGCGATCGCCTCGCCCGTGGTCGGGTCTGACACGCCCACGACTCCGGCCTCGCCGACGGCCGGATGCGACACCAGCGCCGACTCGATTTCGATGGTCGAGAGGCGGTGCCCCGACACATTGATGACGTCGTCGACCCGGCCGAGCAGCCAGATGTAACCCTCGGCGTCGTACTTGGCGCCGTCGCCCGCGAAGAAGTACCCCTGCCCTGCGTACTTCGCGAAGTATGAATCGCGGTAGCGCAACGGGTTGCCCCACACGGTTCGGGCCATCGAGGGCCAGGTTCCGCTGAGCACGAGGTAGCCGCCCGAGCCGTGCGGAACGGTGTTGCCGGCCTCGTCGACGATGAGCGCGGTGAGCCCGGGCAGGGCGAAGGTGGCGCTGCCCGGCTTCAAGACCGTGACGCCCGGCAGCGGCGCGATGACGGCCGAGCCCGTCTCCGACTGCCACCACGTGTCGACGATGGGCGCACGGCCGCCGCCGATCTGCTCGTGAAACCACACCCACGCCTCGGGGTTGATGGCCTCGCCGACGGTTCCGAGCAGGCGGATGCTCGACAGATCCCATTCGGCAGGCACGCCATCCGGAAACCACGTCATGAGCGTGCGAATCAGTGTCGGCGCCGTGTAATACGTGGTGACGCCGTACCGTTCGATGATCTCGAAGTGCCGCCCTTGGTGCGGCGTATTGGGCGTGCCCTCGTAGATGACGCTCGTGGCGCCGTTCGAGAACGGGCCGTAGAGCACATACGTGTGGGCGGTGACCCAGGCGAGGTCGGCGGTGCACCAGTACACGTCGTCGGGTTTCGCGTCGAAGGCGGCCCAGTGGCTCCAGCTGGCCTGCGTGAGGTAGCCGCCGCTGGTGTGCACGAGCCCCTTCGGCTTGCCCGTGGTTCCGCTGGTGTAGATGATGAAGAGTGGATGCTCGGAGTCGAAGTACTGCGGAGTGTGGGTGTCGGCGGCCTGGGCCATCGCGTCGTGCCACCACACGTCGCGTCCCTCCTGCCAGGGAATCTCGGGCGTCAGGTCAGCAGTGCGCCGGATGACCAGCACATGCTCGATCGTATTGACTCCGGTTTCGGGGTTGCCCGCCACGGCCTCGTCGGCGTTCGCCTTGACTGGCACCGCCTTGCCGCGGCGAAACTGCCCGTCGCTCGTGACCAGGAGTTTCGCTCCCGTGTCTTCGACGCGGAACTTCAGCGCCTCGGCCGAGAAGCCGCCGAACACGAGCGAGTGGATCGCGCCGATGCGGGCGATGGCGAGCGTCACGACGATGGTTTCGGGGATGACGGGGAGGTACACGACCACGCGGTCGCCTGTGCCGATGCCGAGCGACTCGAGTGCGTTGGCGGCTTTGGCGACGCGGCGCTGCAGTTCGGCGTAGGTGATCTGCTCCCGATCGCCGGGTTCGCCCTCGAAGTTGATGGCGACGACGTCGCCGCGGCCCGCATCGACGTGCCGGTCGACGCAGTTGACGGCCACGTTCAGGGTGCCGCCGACGAACCACTGCGCCGCGGGGATGTCGAGGAGGGTGCGCTCGGGTGGCGCGTCGATGGTGGTGGTGCCTGTGGACGTGGTGGCGGGGTCGGTGTTGGCTGAGCCGGCGGGGTCAGGGCCGATGTCGGCCGCGCCAATGGTGCCGGTGCCAGGGCCGGCGGTCGCCGATTCCACGGCGACCTGCCCGGGCCACGCGGGATTCCAGGTGTGCGCCGTGTGCCACCGCTCGTGCCAGTCGAGGCGGTCGGCTTGCCGCTCCCAGTAGGCCACGGGGTCGGCGGATGCACGCGCGTACTCACTCGCGTCGACATTCGCCGCGGCGCTGAACTCGGCGCTCGGCGGATACAGCCGGTTCTCGCTGAGCAGGTTCTCGATGGTGCCAGATGCGGGCGAGGCGCTGGCTGCGGGGACGGATGCGCTCGGCACGAGTGTGGGGGATACAGATACGGCAGGCACGGGTTCGGCGGTCACTGTTTCGACGGTACCGGTTCGCGCGGGGCTCTGCGGCCGGCGAAGTCATGCGCTGTAACGCGTGCCGAGCATCCGGAGCCCCTGAACGATGCGCGAGCGTCGCGGAGGAGTGCGGTTTCGTGGGCTGACCATCGAAAACCGCGGGTGGAGGAGACGAATGGTCGGAGATCTGCGAAAGCTCGACCATATACGCCGAGCTTTTGCTGATCTCCGACCATTGCCTGCTGCGAAGCGTCAGTCTGTGTGCGGTGTCAGTCGTTGATGGCGACGATGTCGGTCAGCGCTTTGCGCGTGCGCGGGGCGACCTCGCGGGCGCGCGCGGCCTCATCGGGCAACTGATCGGCGGGTGCGACGGTGCCGAGCGCGGTCACGGTCACCGGATCCCAGCGCTCATCGAGGCCGAACGTCTTGCGCAGGCCTTCGACTTCGATGCCGCCCATCTGGTGTACGTGCAACCCGTCGGCGTGCGCCTGCACCGAGAGGTGCGCCATAGCTTGGCCGAGGTCGTAGTGGGCCCAGCGGCGCGGCTTGCCGTCTTCGTCGATGACCTCGGCGATGGCGACGATGAGCACGCTGGCGTTGGGCGTCCAGGCTTGGTTGAAGCCCATCAGGTTCGCGGTGATCAGGTCGAAGGTCGCGGTGCCGCGGCGCGCGACGATGAACTTCCACGGCTGGGTATTCCCGGCCGACGGCGACCAGCGCGCGGCTTCAAGTGCTGCGGTGAGCGTGGTCTCAGCGATCTCGCTGTCGGGCTCGAACGAGCGCGGGCTCCAGCGCTCGGTGAGCACGTCGAGAATCGGCACGCTGGTGCTTGCTGCGTGGCCGGCGGCGGGGAGTGTTTCGGCGATCGTCATGGTGGTGGCTCCTGTCTTTCGTGTTCGAACGGATCAGGCGCCATTGCCGTTGGTTGCCTCAACTCACTTCATAACGAATTCATTCCATGCGTCTGCATGCGTCTCCATGCGTCTCCATGCGTTTCAGGCCGGGAGGAGGGCGGCCAGGGCGGCGGCGAACTCATCGACGTCGGCCTCGGTGGTGTCGAACGCGCACATCCACCGCACTTCGCCGGTGGCGGGGTTCCAATCGTAGAAGCGAAAAACCTCTCGCAGCGCGTCGGCCACCCCGGGGGGCACGATGGCGAACACCGCGTTCGACTGAGTCTGTTGCGTGAGGGTCACCCCGGGCATCCCGTCGACCGCCGAGCGCAGGCGCTGCGCCATGGCGTTCGAATGCGTTGCCGAACGCAGCCACAGGTCGCCCTCGAGCAACGCGATGAGCTGGGCCGAGACGAACCGCATCTTCGAGGCGAGCTGCATATCGAGCTTGCGCAGAAAGCTGAGGCCCTTGGATGCTGCAGGGTTCAGCACCACGACGGCTTCGCCGTAGAGCAGGCCGTTCTTGGTTCCGCCGTACGAGAGCACGTCGACGCCGGCGTCGGTGGTGAACGTGCGCAGCGGCACGCCGAGGTGCGCGGCCGCATTCGAGAGGCGGGCGCCGTCGAGGTGCAGGCGCATGCCTCGCTCGTGCGCGTGGTCGGCGATCGCCCGGATCTCGTCGGGCGTGTAGCAGGTGCCGAGCTCGGTGGTCTGCGTGATCGACACGGCGAGCGGCTGGGCGCGGTGTTCGTCGCCCCAGCCCCACGCCTCGCGGTCGATCAGTTCGGGGGTGAGTTTTCCGTCGGGGGTGTCGACGGTGAGCAGCTTGAGGCCACCGACGCGTTCGGGTGCGGCGTTCTCGTCGGTGTGGATGTGCGCGGTGCTCGTGCACACGACCGCTCCCCAGCGCGGCAGCATCGACTGCAGGCTGAGCACGTTGGCGCCGGTGCCGTTGAACACCGGAAACGCCTCGGCCGCCTCGCCGAAGTGGCCCTTCACGACCTGCTGCAGACGGGCGGTGTAGATGTCTTCGCCGTATGAGACCTGGTGGCCTCCGTTCGCGGCTGCGATGGCCTCTAAGACCTCCGGATGCACGCCCGCATAGTTATCGGAGGCGAATCCGCGTTTCGTGGGGTCGTGCAGGGGTGTCATGGGCTGGGGTTCATCGGTCACGGAATCAAGTCTCTCGCACTGGCGGCGCGTGCGTGTTGCGTTCGGCGCATCCCGGCCCGAGATCTCCGGTCGGCGGCGCGACTGGAGATCTCTTCAGACAGCACGAGGCGGTCGCTGCCGAAGCACCGGCCGCCTCGATGCTGCAGTCAGCCCGCCACCCTCGGCAGCGTCGACTGCGCACCGGCACCGGCACCGGCACCGGCACCGGCACCGGCGGGCGGCGTCGAGTGCGGAGCGTTCGGATCTGTCGGCGGCGTGGTGGGCTGCACGGCGCTCGGCCCATCGTTGGGCCCGACCGAAGCACTGGCCAGGTCGACAGACGCGAGCGAGCCGTTGGCGCCAAGGCCCACTCGTAACGCGGTTTCGGTGAACGCGCCGTTAACCGTCGACTGATGATTGACATCAAGCTGTGCAACGGCGGAGATCGCGGTGCCCAGTGGACCCTGCAACGCACCCGACAGCCCGCTCAGTACGGGAGTGATCAGCGACTGTGCCAGCGTCATGGCGAGCTGTACCGCCGCTTGCGCCGTTGCGGGCAGGCCCGGCAGTGCATTGCTCGCTGCCGTGAGCACCCCGTTGGCGAGCGCGGCGATCTTGTTGATCACGGCTTGTGGAACGTAGCTCAGCAGATCGGTGTCAGCCGGAAGGCTGTTCAGATCGCTGCCGAGACCGGCGGCTTGCAGGTCTGCGAGAGTCAGCGTGATGGTGCCTGCCGTCGTGAACGGGTTCGTCACCGTGACACCGGCGAGTCCCAATGTCGTGATCAGGGTGTCGAGTACCGGGCGGAGGGTAGCGACCGGAACCGACACAAGGGTTCCACCGACGGTGACTCCCAGCCCGGCCAGAGTGTATTGACCCGACTGTGCTCCGGTCGCACTCTCCCGAGCCGACGCGGCGAGCACGCCGATCGACGTGCTGAGGTCGACGAGATCGGGACCGCCCAGCAGTGCTGCGGTGGAGAGCTTGAGTTCAGCGCTGCTGCCGGCTGTCGGCGAGCCGATATCGGGGCCCGCGGTGACGGTGCCGACCCCGATCAAGCTGGGGGCCGCGCTGACCGTGCCGGAGAAGGCCGCCGACGAACCGTCATCGTTGGCCCTGCCGTACTGCCCCACGGCCCCCAACCGCACTATTCCGGTGTTGCCGAACACCGGAAGGTTCAGTGTGCCCGCTTTGAGGGCGATCAGCCCGGATACGGCCGAAGCATCGAGAGGCGTGTCGACGATCACGTCGCCGCTCGCCGTCGTGTTCACGGCCTGCGCGCCTTTAAGCGTGAGAAGCGTGTCGAGAATGTTGCTGCTCAGTAACGAGGCAGTGACAAGACGACCTGTCGCCTGAGACACCGTCGTCTGCGCCATTGCAGAAGCGGGAAGGGCTACGATCGCCGCGGTCATGAGAGCAATGGATGCCCCCACCACCCTGTGACGCCGAAACGGCCCCCGTGCGCCCGAGTCGTTCTCGGCTGCGGAATTGCGTGTTGTCTGTTTCATGCTGTACCACCAATCTGGCCCCACCACGGGGGACAAATCGCATGGTAGCAGCGATTGACGACTTTAATGAGCAAAGATCAATTAATGTGCAAGATCCGACTGCGCCGGTCGCGGGCGCCCAGACCGACGAGTTGCGCCGTAGAACAATAATGATCTATCCTCATCTTTGTCGGCTCCCACCCGAGGGCCGATCGGTGGGGGCCGCAGCGTTCTGCTGCGCGTACCGATGACTGCGCCTGGCTGAAATACGAAAGAAGACTCTGTTGCGCCCACCCATCCGAACGGCGACTCTTGCCGTCACAATTCTCGCCACGGTCGCGTACTTGTCGGCGGTCGGCGCTTCGGCGGCCACCGCGACGACGATGTCGATCGCAGACATTCAAGGGGTGGGCCCCGCCAGTCCGCTGGTCGGATCAAGCATCACGACGCGCGGATTCGTCACGGCCGCCTACCCGACGGGAGGCCTCGCCGGCTTCTACCTTCAGACGGCCGGCACGGGCGGAGTCGTCGACCCGGCGACGCATCTCGCGTCTGACGCGATTTTCGTCTTCACCGGCTCGAACCCGATCACCGTCACGAACCGCGACTACGTCGAGGTGACGGGAAAGGTGAGCGAGTACAACGGCCTCACCGAATTGTCGCCGGGCGGTATCACCCACCTCGACGCCAGCGCTGCGACGCCGCCGGCGCCGGCGCTGGTGGTCTATCCCGGTACCGACGCCGGGCGCGAGTCGCTCGAGGGAATGCTGCTGCAACCCCAGGGTGACTACACCGTCACCGGGCTCTCGTCGGCGGCGCAATACGGCGAGATCGAGCTCGCCACCGGCCGCTCGCCGCTTCTCGCGCCCACGAGCGTCGGCGCGGTCGGCAGCCCGCAATACGCGGCGACCGTGGCGGGCAATCGCGCGTCAGCCGTGTGGCTCGACGATGGTGCAAGCACCAACTATTCTGCGGCCGCGAACACGTCGAACCCCCTGCCGTACCTCTCCGCACCGGTCAGAATCGGGTCTGCGGTGACCTTCACGAAACCTGTTGTGCTCGATTACCGCAACAGCCACTGGCGCTTTCAGCCTACGGCCGAGGTCACGGGCGCGAACGAAAGGGCGGCCTCGCCGGTTTCCTTCACGAACACACGAACGGCGCATCCCGCTGATGTGGGGGGAACGATCAAGCTCGGTACGTTCAACGTGCTGAATTTCTTTCCCACCACCGGTGATTCGCGAACCGGATGCACGTTCTACAACGATCGCGCCGGCAATCCTGTCACCGTGAACAATAGCGACGCCCCGGGTTGTGGCGTTCGTGGCGCCGCCACCCAAGCCCATTTCGAGCAGCAGCAGAGCAAGATCGTCACCGCGATTCTCGCGCTCGGCGCGAACGTGATCTCGCTCGAAGAGATCGAGAACTCGGCGAAGCTCGGTATGAATCGAGATCACGCCCTCGGAGTGCTGGTCGACGCGATCAACGCGGCCGATGGCGGCACCGATTGGAAATATGTCGCGTCGCCTTCGGCGGTGCCGTCTCCGGCCGACGAAGACGTCATTCGCACCGGATACATCTACCGGAGCTCTGTTGTGAAACCGATTGGCGAAAGCGTCATCCTGATCGGGCCTTCGCCCTTCGATGACGCCCGAGAACCCGACGCCCAGGCGTTCGCACCCCTCTACGGTGACCCCGACGAAACCTTCCTCGTGGTGTCGAATCACTTCAAGTCGAAGACGGGCACCGGAGCCACGGGAGACAACGTCGACACGGGCCAAGGCGCTTACAACGGCGATCGAACCCGAGAGGCGCAGGCCCTTCTCGACTTCGCGGCCGGAGTCAGCACGACGATGCATCAAGACAAGGTTTTTCTGGTCGGCGACTTCAACGCGCTGAACGAAGAAGATCCGGTTGTGGCGATTCGGCGTGCGGGCTACACCGACTTGGGCACGAGCACGGGGAAAGCCTCGTATTCGTTCGACGGCGAAGCGGGCTCGCTCGACCACATCTTCGCTTCCCCCTCCGCGGCAGCGTTGGTCACTGCCACAGACATCTGGAACGTCAATTCCGTTGAGGCTCCGGCCCATCAGTACTCCTACGTCAACGCGAATGTGACCAACTTCCTGAACCCGAAAGACCCCTACCGGTCATCGGATCACGACCCCTTGCTGGTCGGGCTGAATCTCACGCTGAACTCCCCGCCGACCGTGCCGACTGGAGACACCAAGTGAACCGTCCACTCAGCCTCGCCCTCGTTGGGGCGCTCGTCATCGGCGGCAGCGCTGGTCTGGCCGGCGTTGCCGCGCCCGCCGCCGAAGCCGCGTCGACGGTGTCGATCGACGTGCTCAGCATCAATGACTTTCACGGGAGGCTTGAAGCCGGTGGAGTGGTCGCCGGAGCGGCCGTGCTTGCCGGGGCCGTCGACCATTACACCGCGGCGAACCCGAACACCCTCCTGGTATCGGCCGGCGACAATATCGGCGCGTCGACATTCACGTCTTTCATTCAGCAAGACAAGCCGACTATCGATGCCCTGAATCAGATGAAACTCGCCGCATCGGCTCTTGGCAACCATGAATTCGACCGCGGCCGTAGTGACGTCGACAGCCGGGTGATTCCGTCAGCCGCGTTTCCGTACCTCGCGGCGAACCTCTACGACACCACGACCGGCAAACCGGCCTACGACCAATACTCGATCTCCGTCGTCGACGGAGTGCGCATCGGTTTCGTCGGCGCCGTCACCGAACAGCTTCCGTCGCTGGTGGGCTCGTCTGCCCTGGCCGGCTTGCAGGTGAAGCCGATCGTGCCTGAAGTGAATCGGGTCGCCGACCAACTCACCGACGGAGACCCGGCGAACGGCGAGGCCGATGTCGTCGTTCTCCTCGTTCACGAGGGTGCCGCGACACCCGCGCTCGCCGATTCGACCGACGACTCTGCCTTCGGTTCCATCGTCACCGGAGTCGATACGAACGTCGACGCCATCGTCTCGGGTCACACGCACCAGGTCTACGATCACGATCTGCCGGTTGCCGGCTGGCCCACGGGCCGCACCCGACCCGTTCTGCAGGCCGGGGAATACGGTGAGAACATCGGCCACCTCGCGCTCAGCGTCGATTCCGCCACCCATGAGCTGCAATCCATCACGTCGGAGATCGTGCCGTTGACGAATCCCGACACCTCACCGCGCTTTGCCCCCGATGCGGCAGTGGCCGCCATCGTGAGCGACGCGGTTGCCGTAGCGGCGGTGAAGGGAAACGAAAAAGTCGGCAGCATCACTGCCGACTTCAACAAGGCCAAACAAACGGGCGGCACCGAAGACAATCGAGGTGGCGAATCGACACTGGGCAATTTCGTCGCCGACGTTCAGCTCGCCTCCACGCAGGCAGCCGGATCGCAGATCGCATTCATGAACCCCGGCGGGCTTCGAACAGACCTGACGTACGCCTCCTCCGGCCCGGGTGACGGAGACGGCAGCGTCAGCTATCGTGAACTAGCCAATGTGCAACCGTTCGCGAACACGCTTGTGACGCTCGATGTCACGGGCGACCAGATTCGCCGCATTCTTGAACAGCAGTGGCAACCGACCGGAGCCAGCCGACCGTTTCTGAAGCTCGGAGTCTCACACGGATTCAGCTACAGCTATGACCCCACTCGGCCGAGCGGATCGCGGATCGGGCAGATGAGCCTCAATGGGCACGTCATTTCGCCGATAGAAACCGTGATCGTCACGGCGAACAAGTTTCTCGCCGACGGTGGTGACAATTTCACCACCTTCGCCGAGGGAACCGGCCGGGCAGACTCCGGCAAGGTCGACCTCGATTCGATGATCGACTACTTCCACGCGCATCCCGTGGTCTCGCCCGACTACGCGCAACGTGCCATCGGCGTGCACCTCAGCGCGCCCGATGCGAACGGCTACTCGGCCGGCGACACGATCAATGTGTCGCTGTCGTCGCTGCTCTTCAGTGGCGGCGAGCCGCCGGCCAGCAGAGTCGAACTTGCGTATGACGGCACGACCGTGGGCACGGCTGCCATCGATCCGACGGTCGTCGACACCACCGACGAGGTGGGGCGCGCTACCGTCATCGCCACGATTCCCGGCGATGGCGATGCCGGCGACCATGTGCTGACGGCACGGGTCGCCGAGTCGAAGACGTCGATCGACGTTCCGCTGCACATCTCGGCCCTGCCGCCGCTGAAACAGTCGGCGCTGAACGACGCAAACAGCACGGTCTTCGCGACGGTTTCGGCGACACCGAACAGAGCGCCGACAGGATCGCTGGTGCGATTGTCGATCAGCGGGCACGAAGGTCGTACCGTTTCGGTGGTGGGGTATCAGCCTCAGCTGAAGGTGGCTACGGCCGTGGTGGCCGGCGGTGGTGCGAATATTCGGATTCCCGCCGGATACGCGCCGGGCGAACACCCTTTTGCTGTGTACGCCGGTGACGGTTCACTGATCGGCTGGGTAGAGATCACTGTCGCGGCTGGGGGGAGGTTCTAGAAGCCCGGGGTCGCGCGACCATTCGGAGTAGGCCGGTGCCGGGCAGGACCGCAGCGAGAGGGTCGGCGCCGAGGACGCCGATACCGAGAGGGTCGGCGCCGCGCGGGACTGTGTTGTGAACGCGCCGAAGGCCGGTGTACTTCTCTCGAGTGAAAGGGCAGAGTAGGGGGAGCAGACTCGGGAGGGAGGCGCCACGTGCGTACCGTCAAGACGCTGCTCTTCATCGTGGTGACTCTTGCCGTGCTGGCGGTGATCATCGTGCCGCTGACCATCGCCGTTTCGCACGTGGTTCCCGGGTCGCCCGCCATCGTGACCGGGCCGGCACCAGACATTCCTGGGCGGCCGGCGTCGACGTTCGCTCCATGATCTCGGCGCGAAACGTCGGTGAAGGGAGGCTCTCGTGCACGTACGACAGGGAATGCGGAGCGCGTGGCTGACGCTCATCAAGAACACGCTGAATCGGCTCACCCTGCGCGTCGCCCGCAGCCGGAGGGGGCCGTTCACCATTGTTCGGCACGTCGGTCGCAGCAGCGGCAAGACGTTCGAGACGCCTATCATCGTGCAGCCGACGGCCGGTGGATTCGTGATCGCACTCACGTATGGGCCAGACGTCAATTGGTACAAGAACGTGGTGGCGGCGGGCGGATGCGAACTGATCAGGCATCGCCGACGCTACGTGATCGACCGGCTGGAGCCGTTGGCGACTCGTGAAGCGATAAATGCATTTCCCGTGCCGCAGCGCTGGATTCTGACTGCTCTTCACGAAGACCTCTTCGTGAAGTTCGTTCGTCGTCAACCGAGCGAGCCGGCGCCGGGCTGGCGACGCCCGCGCGCCCAGTCGTAGCATCCGGCGCGGCTGAGCCGCAGCGTTGGCGCCGCTAGCCTTTGACAGCGCCGCCCAGGCCGGCGCTTCGCAGGAACAAGTTCTGAAAGAAGACGAACAAGATGATCGGGATGATCGTCGAAATCGCCAGTGCCGCCAGATAGACGCCGAGGTCGATGGTCTGCTGCAGCTGGGGCAGGCGCACCGAAAGCGGCTGCACTTCGGGCAACGACAGCACGAGTTTCGGCCAGAGATAGTCCTTCCACGCAGCGATGATCGCGAAGACCGAAACCACCCCGAGAATCGGCCGTGACAAGGGCAAGACGATGGCCCAGAACAGACGGAACGGCCCCGCCCCATCAGTTCGGGCGGCCTCGAAGATCTCGGCCGGCAGATTGTCGAAGAATCTCTTCACCAACAGAATGTTGAACGCGTTCGCGCCCGCCGGCAGCCAGACGGCCCAGAACGTGTTCTGAAGCGAGATGCCGATGAAGGGCACGTCGAGAATCGTCAAGTAGAGCGGCACGAGCAGAACCACCGCCGGCACGAACAACGTGCCGAGCACGAGCCCGTTCAGTACCCGGCCGTAGGCGGGCTTGAGAACGGAGAGCGCATAACCGGCTGTGGTCGCCACGATGATCTGCACGATCCACGACCCCAGAGCAACCCAGATCGTGTTCATGAATTGCACGTCGAGGTGAATCGTCGTCCAGGCCTGAACGAGGTTGTCCCACGCGACACCATTGGGAAAGATCGCCATCGGCGTTCGCAACGTGTCTTGTGTCGGGGTGATGGCTGCCTTTGCCAGCCACAGAATCGGGCCGAGCCCGAAAACAACCAGCACGAGCAGCAGGCCGCCTTGCAGAACACGATTGACCCGACGGATGCCCGGCCGGCGCCAATCGGAGAACGAGATGATGCCGCGATCTGGTTGTTCCGCCCCGGCTTTCCGGGCCTTCTTCGTGGGTGGCCGAGCGTCGCCGGGTGTCGGCGGAAGCTCCGGTGCGGTGGCAGCGATTTCTTGGGCTGGGCTGACAAGTGAGGTGGTCAATTCTGGCTCCAGCGTCGGGTGAGGCGAAAGTACACGAACGAAAGCAGGGCGAGGAACAGGGCGAGCATCACGCTGAGCGCCGTCGCTGCGCCGTAGTTGCCCCCGAGGCTGTTCTGAAAGCCGTAGCGGTAGATGAGCTGAAGTACCGTGACGGTGGAGTTGGCCGGGCCGCCGTCGGTGAACAGAAACGGTTCGAGAAAGACCTGCGACGTGCCGATGACTTGCAGAATCAGCGTGATCAGCAGAATGCCGCGAAGTTGCGGCAGTGTGACGTGCCAGATCTTTCTCCAGATGCTGGCGCCGTCGACTTCGGCGGCGTCGTACAGCTCCGGGGCGACGGCGGTGAGTGCGGCCAGATAGATGATGACGGTGCCGCCGGCCGCGGCCCAGGTCGCCTCGAGCACGATCGAGGGCATCGCCCACGTGGCATCCTGAATCCAGGGGTACGGGCCGAGACCGACCCACCCCAGAATCGTGTTGAACACGCCCGTCGGGCTCGCGTCGTAGAAGAACTTCCAGAGCAAGACGGCCACGACTGGTGGCACGACGACGGGCAAGTAGGCGAGAGCGCTGAACATGCCGCGCGATCGCCTGACTTCGCTCATCATCACTGCTGCGATCAACGGAACGGGGTAGCCGAAGATGAGAGCGAGTACGGCGAACCACGCCGTGTTGTGCACCGCCGTGTAGAACAGCGGGTCATGCAGCACTTTCACGAAATTGTCGAGACCCACCCACGTGGCGGCCTGCACCATGTTCGTCTTCTGAAAGCTCATGATGACGGCCCGAACGATCGGGTACCACGAGAAAAGGCCGAACACGATGAGCATCGGCAGCAGAAAGAGCAGGTTGGCGAGTCCGCCGCCGCGAAACCAGGTCAGGGGCGTTCGGCGTCGGCGCGCGCGGGGGGTGGCAGCCACCGGCCGGTCGAGTGCAGTCATGGGAGGGCTTTCGAGAGGTGAGAGAGAAAGAGCTGTGAGAGAAGGGGATGACCGGCGCGAGTGTCACGTCTCGCGCCGGTCTGGGAGGAATTGCGACTATCCGGCGTCGATGGTCGATTGAGCTGTCGCCTGAGCAGCGGCGAGCAACGCGTCGATGTCTGCGTTCTGGTCGGTCAACACCGCCTGCACAATCGGGTCGAACAACCCGTAGATGTCTTGCGTGTGCGTCGGCGGTTCCGTCATCAGCGGCTGATCGGCGATCGCGCTGGTGAACGGTGCGACTTGCGACTCAGGCACGTTGATGTACGGCTTGATCCAGATGCGCGACTGGTCGAAGGTCGCCTGATCGAAGACCGGCAGCACGGGGGTGCCGACCGCCTGGTTGGATTCAGACAGGGTCTTCGCGTCGAGTACCGCCGCGTCTTGGTTCAGGTACTTCTGCATGTAGTAGAAGTCGATCCACTTCACCGCGGCGTCTTTCTGCGCGTCGTCGACCTTGACATTGACCCCGGCCAGAGTGCCACCACCGAGAACCGCAGCGTCAGGGGCAGAGGTCAAGGGCAGCGGAGCCAGCCCGTAGTCGGCCGGGTTCAGCTGGTTTTCGCGGATGAGCGACGTGTACAGGTCAGAGCCACCGGTGAACATGCCGATCTGGCCTGCGGCGAACGCCTTGTTGATGGTGCCCCAGTCGAAGAGAAAGTTGCTGCCCATGGAGTTGTCGGTCCAGCGCAGGTCTTTCAGAAACTGCAGCGAGGCTTTCGTTGCGGGATTGTTGAGAGTGGCCTTCACGGTAGTACCAGACGTGTCTTCGAGACGGCCACCGCGGGTGTACGTTGCCACGGCGGTCTGCCAGCCACCCGTGTTCGATTGCGACATCTGCATGTAGCCCGCCATGCCGGTCTTCTCTGAAATGATTTTCGCGTCGGCTCGAACCTCGTCCCAGGTGGTCGGTGGCTTGTCAGGGTCGAGACCGGCTGCCGTGAAGACCGAGCGGTTGTACTGCAGACCGTTGCCGTACGCCTCCTTCGGCAGGGCGAACACGTTGCCATCAGCGTCTTCGCCGGCGGCGAGCACGTTCTGGTTGAACTTGTCGTAGTACGGCAGCGCCTTCACCTGGCTGGTGATGTCGGCGAGTTGGCCGTTCTCAATCATGGTGCGACCGTCGGTGAACGGAATCGTATAGACGTCGGGCAGAGTGCCCCCAGCGAGCAGCGCTGGGAAGGTGTCGGCTTTCCACTCGTACTCCACCGGTGTGATGTGGATGTTCGGGTTGAGGGCTTCGAACTGCGCCACCTGTGCGTTGAACGCATCGAACGCGGACTGCTCGGTGCCCGGAATCAGGCTGACAACCGAGAGTTCGACTGTGCTGGGAGTGCTCGAATCCGAGCTGTTTCCCGAGGTGCAGGCTGCAAGCATGCCTACTGTGACTGCGGCGACTGCGATGCTCGCAGTAAGGCGCCTTGTTGACTTCATTGTCGTGCTTCCTTTCGTTGGTGCAGGATTTTCTGTGGGGGTCTACGCCGTGCGGGGTTCTCCGGTGAGGTGCTGGCGGGCATCCGTCAGTCGAAGCCACACGGTGGAGTCTGTGGGGAGAGTCATACCGTCTGGTTTTTCGACCAGCGGCATGCTCGAGAGCAGCGGAACGCACCCGGCGGGCAGGGTGACCGGATGCTCGGAGAGGTTGCTCACGTTCACGAAGCTTTCTCCGCGGCGAAACGCGAGCACGTCGCGCTCGGAGTCGATCCACCGCATGGGGCCGTCGCCCAGCGAGCCTTCGTCGCGACGGATCGCGAGCATGCGGCGGTACAACGTGAGCATGGAGTCGGGGTCGATGTCTTGGCGCGCTGCGGTGTACCGGGCCCACTCGCGCGGTGGTGTGAGCCAGGCCGGAGCGTGATCGTCGGTGAGGCTGAAGCCGAACGGCGGATCGTCTCCGCGCCAGGGCAGGGGTACCCGGCATCCGTCGCGCCCGGGGTCGGTGCCGTTCGAGCGAAAGAACATGGGGTCGTGCATCTGGTCGAGCGGCAGGTCTTCGACTTCGGGCAGCCCCAGCTCGTCGCCCTGATAGATGTACAGAGAGCCGGGAAGCGCCGCGGTCAGGAGGGCTGCGGCTCGAGCGCGGCGCGTTCCGAGCTCGAGATCGCTCGGCACTCCTCGGCGTTTCTTCAAGAAGTCGAACGATGAATCGGAACGCCCGTAGCGGGTGACCGCTCGGGTCACGTCGTGGTTCGAGAGAACCCAGGTAGCAGGGGCTGCGACCGGCTCGTGAGCGGCGAGCATCATGTCGATCGATTCGCGCAGATTCGTGGCGCCCCACGCCCTTGTCATGAAGTCGAAATTGAAGGCAGTGTGCAGTTCGTCGGGGCGGAGATACGCAGCGAACCGTTCGGTGTCTGGCAACCAGATCTCACCGATGAGAGCGCGACTTCCCGGGTACGAGTCGGCCACGGCCCGCCAGCCCCGGTAGATCTCGTGCAACTCGTCGCGGTCGGTGTTCGGATGCTCGCCAGGGCCCGGGTTCTCGGGAATCTCGGGCAGCGCCGGGTCTTTCACGAGCAGTGCGGCAGAGTCGATGCGGATGCCCGCCACACCCCGATCGAACCAGAACTTCAGAATCTGTTCGTGTTCATCGATGATTTCGGGGTTGCTCCAGTTGAGATCGGGCTGCTGCGAGTCGAACAGGTGCAGGTACCATTCGCCGGGAGTGCCGTCGGGGTTGGTGGTGCGGGACCAGACCTCGCCGCCGAAGTTGTTGGGCCAGTGTGTCGGCATTTCATCGCCGTTCGGGCCGAGCCCTTTGTGAAACCAGAATCGGGCGCGCTCTGGTGACCCGGGTGCCGCGTTCAGCGCCTGCTGAAACCAGGTGTGCTGCGCCGACACGTGGTTGGGCACGATATCGATGATCGTGCGGATGCCGAGCTCGAGCGCCTCGGTGATGAGCACCTCTGCCTCCGCGAGGGTTCCGAACGCGGGGTCGATGGCGCGGTAGTCGGCCACGTCGTAGCCGCCGTCAGCGAGGGGGGAGACGTACCACGGGGTGTACCAGATCGCGTCGATACCCAGTTCTTTCAGGTACGGCAGCCGGGCTCGTATTCCGGCCAGGTCGCCCGTGCCGTCACCGTTGCCGTCGGCGAAGCTGCGCGGGTAGATCTGATAGATCACACCACTGCGCCACCAGGTGTCGTCGGCGGTCTTTGAATCGTGGTCGGTACTCGGAGCGGCTTCACGCTGCTGGCTCGGCGCGACAGTCTCCACGCGGGTCTCATCTCAGTTTGTCGATGGTCGCCTGGGGGGGAAGGCGACGTCACGGTCACAGGTTCGAGAGGGTGAAACGGAGCCACGATTGGGGCACCATTGTCCTCACACGTTGAACGTAGTGTTTTTGACAAAATGAAGCAAGAAAGTAACAAAGAGCAAGCAACTTGCGCGCATTTGCGTGCGGTTTCAGGCTTACGCCACTGCGTCAGCCTTCGCTCTGGCTCGCTTCGCCTCGCTCAGGCGGCTGGAAGCACGCTGGCGGCTTGCACACGAGGCCGCATCGGGGCCGTTGACGCCCTCACTACAAGCTCGGGCTCGAACAGAAACTCGTCGCTCGATGCCGAGTCGCCGTTGATCTGGCGAATGAGCAATTCGATCACCATGCGACCCATCGGCTCGATCGGCTGGCGCACCGTGGTCAGTGGCGGGTCGATGCAATTCATCAGCGCGGAATCGTCGAAGCCGACGATGGAGACGTCTTCTGGCACTCGGAGGCCGGCCCGGCGTACGGCCCGGATCGCGCCGAGGGCCATCGGGTCGCTGGCACAGACGATCGCTGTCACATTGGCGCGCAGTAGTCGGGCGGCGGAGGCCTGCCCGGCTTCGAGAGAGTACAGCCCGTGCACGATCTGGTCGTCGTCGAAGGTGAGGCCGAGGCGCTCGGAATGCTCTCGGGCGGCGGCGAGTTTTCGCTGCGACGGAATGTGGTCGCGCGGCCCCAGCAGAAGCCCGATCTTGTCGTGCCCGAGCTGTCGCAGGTGCGTCAGGGCCTGTTCCGTGGCGACTGCGTCGTCGCACGAGACAGTGGCGAAGTCGACCTCTTTGACGGGCGCATTCACAATGACGGTCGGCAGGTTGAGGTCGGTGAGGCGTTGATAGTGCTCGTGGGATGCGTCTTGCTGGGTGTACGAACCCCCTACGAAGACGACTCCCGAGACCCGCTGCTGCAGGAGCAGGTCGACGTAGTCGGATTCGGAGATGCCGCCCGCGGTCTGCGTGCAGAGCACCGGAGTGTAGCCGTATTGGGCCAGGGCGCTGCCCACGATTTCGCCGAACGCCGGAAAAATGGGGTTCTGCAGCTCGGGCAGTACCAGCCCGACCAGGCATGCCCGCTCACCGCGGAGCTTCGTGGGCCGCTCGTAACCGAGAACGTCGAGCGCGGTCAGCACCGTCTGGCGGGTGGCGTCGGAGACCCCGGGCTTGTCGTTCAGCACGCGGCTCACCGTCGCCTCGCTCACTCCGACTTTGCGGGCCACTTCTGCGAGGCGTTTCGACATGATGTGAAGTTTAGTTCGGGCTTCGGAGATAGCGAAGCAAGTTGGCGCGATTTACGCAAGAACATCGGCAGATTACGCAATTTACGCAAGTCACCCGCAGATCATGGCCTCAGTCTGTGCCCGTGATGCCTGCCGTCTGCTCAATGACCCCGCCCATCTTCGAGGCCAGCGCCTCGAAGAACATCGACAACGGAAACTCGTCGGGCAACACCGCATCGGTCAAACCCCGGGGTGGGCCATCGAGGGGCAGTGCATCCGGCCCCTTCGCCCACACCGACGCCGGGTTCGGGGTGACGGTCGACGAGACGAGCTGGTACGCGGCCAGCCAATGTGCGGTTTTTGGGCGGTCGATCGAGCGCCAGTACAGCTCGTCGATGGCTGCGCCCAGCGCGATGACCTGGTCGGCGACGTCGGGCCAGTCGAATGTGAGCCGGGTGTCTGTCCAGTGCAGAACGTGATGCTGATGCAGCCATGCGAAGAGCAGCTGACCGCCGAGGCCGTCGTAGTTGCGCACGCGGGTGCCCGAGATGGCGAACCGGAAGATGCGGTCGAAGAGGATGGCGTACTGCACCCGTGCGGCGGTGGCGACAGCTCGCTCTGAGTAGCCGCCATCCGTGCCGGCCCGCTCGATGCGCACCGCTTCGCGGAACGCCGTCAAGTCACAGCGCAACTCTTCGAGCGTGTACAAGAAGTACGGCATGCGCTGCTTGATCATGAACGGGTCGAACGGCAGGTCGCCGCGCATGTGGGTGCGGTCGTGAATCAGATCCCACATGACGAACGCCTCTTCGGCGAGCTCTTGGTCGTCGAGCAGCTCCATGGCGCCGGTGGGCACGTCGAGCCGCGTGACGGCAGCAGCCTCGCGCACGACAAGACGAAACCGTGCTGCCTCACGATCGGCGAAGATCGCGCCCCAGGTGAACGCCGGAATCTCGCGCATCGACACCGTTTCAGGAAACAGTACGGCCGAATTCGTGTCGTACCCGTCGGTGAAGCCGAGAAATCGAATCGGCACGAAGAGGGGGTTCGAGTAGTCGCCCGTCTCGAGCTCGGCCACGAACTCGGGCCAGACGACCTGCATAGCCACGGCTTCGAAGAGCTTGTCAAGGCTGCCGTTCTGCGTGTACATGGGAAAAACGACGATGTGCCGCAGCCCATCCACTCGGTGCTTCTCGGGGTGGAACGCGATCAGCGAATCGTAGAAATCGGGTACGCCGAACCCGTCGGTGACCCAGTGCTCGAAGTCGCGCTCTGCGGCGGCGAGGTAGTCGGCGTCGTGCGCGAAATCGATCGCCAGCGAGCGCAGGGCATCGATGATGGTGTCGACGAGTTCGTGCAGTTCTCGGCTGCGTGCGACAACTGCGGGGTCGACCGAGCCGTCTGGCCGCTGGTAGCCGCGCAACGAGGTCACGGCCTGTCTCAGTGCCGGCCAGGCTGCGACGGGCCAGACGTCTCGCTGAGCGGGCGACGTGGATGCCCGGCGGTGCCCGCGCGAAGGCTCGTCTTCGACGACCTCGGGCCCACGTGAAGGCTTGTCTTCGACGACCTCGGGCCCACGTGAAGGCTTGTCTTCGACGACCTCGGGCCCACGTGAAGGCTTGTCTTCGACGACCTCGGGTTCGCCGGTGATGGCGTCTGTCGTGAAGTGAGACATGAGAACCTCCGATCGTGGGGGTGTGGGTGCGGGTGTCTGTTTGGGTGTGCGTGCATTCGCGTCGCCGCGAACTACTGCGCGCCCCGATGCCATTGTGCGCCGGGTGTTCTACGACCCTAGGCAAGATTCGTCTGCGATTTCGTGACGATGTGGCGGCTTTTCTGCGCGAGAGGTCGCCTGTAGGCCGGTTCTCTGCGTTTGGGACGGGTTAGACGCAGCGCACGGCTTCTACCGGCTCTCGGCCGGGTACTGTCGCGTCGTTCGGTGAACGTCGAGCCCGCGGGCGCGCGGCCGACTCCTAGCGGGTCTGGCCGAGCAGCAGATCCACGCGCAGCCCGTGCCGCGTCTTCACGATGGCGGCCGGGATGCGCGGCGAGCGCCCAGCGTCTTCGAGCCGCGTCAACGTGTCGATGACCGCCGCCTCAAGGCCCCGGGGCACCCAGCCGACCACCCCGGTCATCCGCGAGTCGATGAAGAAGCGCACCGCAATCGGTGCATCGGTGCGTTCTTCTTCTGCGGTTCGCCGTGCGACGAAGGCCTGAATTCCACTCGACGAGCCGGCCCTGCTCTGCGCATCGCGAATGACGTCTTGAAACGGATCGCTGCCTGCCAACTGCATGGTCACCTTGACATTCCTCGGCACCATGTTGAAGCGGTAGTCGGTGAGTTTGCCGCTGCCGGCATCTTTCTTGCCAAAGGGCGCGGGCAGGGCCTCGGGAGTCGTCACCCGATGATTTTACGCTGGCTGCTGCATGTACCATTCCGTGAAGTCGGATGCCCGGCCATCCGGTGCCAGCCGAATCACCCACAGGTTGTTGAAGGTTCGGCCTTCGCGGGGGTAGTCGGTGACCGCTTCGATCGTCGCGACCGCTGGCGTGATGGCGAGCGGATGCCACTCGAACGACGCGTCTCCCGGCAGGTCTTTCATCGAGATCCAGCCGGCGACGATCTCGTCATGGCCCGTCCATGGCGTCGAGTACGGTTCGGTGCGGTAGGTCGCGTCGGGCGTGAACAGTGCGCGAATGTCGTCGGGCTCGTTCGTCTCCCACGCCGTCTCGTAGCGGTTGATCCAGTCGGCGACGGCGAACTCGGCCGCGTGCGTCGCTGCGCCTGGGGTGGATGCTTCGTCGAACGTCGTTTCGGTCGGTTCGTCAGTCATCCCACCGTTATACCCGCCCCGGCGCACCTTCGCACCGGGCTTGCGCCCCACACGCCCGCCTCCCACCCCTCCCGCACCCCGCACCCACGCGCCCCGCCCCCGCACACCCACGCCCCTGCCCCGCACACCCACGCCCCTGCCCCTCCCACCCCGCCCGCGGGGCTCGGATTTGCGAAGAAGCACGCTATCCGCGCCGATACCGTGCTTCTTCGCAAAACCGACAGGGAATGAGGCGGGGTGACGGGTGGGCTGGGCGCGTGTGCTCAGCTCGGGAGCCACGCCTCATGTCCCGCTCAGCTCGCGAGCCACGCCTCGATGTCGACCTTTGCCTTCGCCTTGAGCTCCGCCGAACCGCCGCCGCACTCGATCGAGCTCCAGGCGCAGGCGGCGAGCTGGGCATCCGTCAGCTTCAGCACGCTGCGGCACAGCTCGTACTCCGAGAGGATGTTCGGGCCGAACAGCACCGGGTCATCGGCGTTGATGGAGCAGCGCACGCCCGCATCGAGCAGCACTCGCAGCGGGTGCGCGTCGATCTCGTCGACCACCGACAGCAGCAGATTCGACGTGGGGCAGACATCGAGGCAGATGCCGTCGGCGGCGAGACGCGCGAGCAAGGCGGGGTCTTGCACACTTGTCACCCCGTGCAGAATGCGGTCGGCGTGCAGCACCTCGATGGCCTTCCACACCTGGTCGGGCCCAGCGAGTTCGCCGGCGTGCGGCGTCGAGAGCAACCCGGCGGCACGACCGATGGCGAACGCCTCTTCGAAGTCTTCGGCCGGATGCCCGCGCTCATCGTTTGCGAGCCCGATCGACACGACACCCTTCCCTGCGAAGGCGGCAGCGACTTCGGCGTACGCGTTTGCGATCTCCACGCTCTCGGTGCGGTCGATCGTGATCATGAGCCCGATCTCGACGCCCCACTTCGTCCCCGCCTCGGCACATTTGTCGATGATGATCTGCAGGGCATCCTCAATCGACCCGAACGTGTCGATGTAGAAGTGCGGGCTGGCGCCGAACTCCACGTAGACGACGCCTTCGCGTGCGGCATCCTCCACCGATTCGTCGATCAACCGAAAGAGATTCTCTGGCTTCACCAGCACAGCAAGCATGCTGCGGTACGTATTGCTGAACGCCGAGAAGTCGCTGTAGGTCTGCGAGAGGTCGGGCAGCTCGATCACGATGCCGGCCCCGGCACCCATGTCTTTAAGGGTTTCGGCGCGAATCGCCGCCTCCATGTGCAGGTGCAGATGCCCCTTGGGCAGCAACGCCAAGTCGCGAGTCGACGTGGGCGATGGAGCGGTTGTGGGCGTTTCGGTTGCGCTGTCGGTCACAGGGCTTCTCCTTTGATCAGGGCTTTGATGAATGCGGGTAAGAAGGCGGGGGCGACAGCCGTCACGGCGATGGTATCGCCCACGGGCTCGATCGGCCACGGAACGGCACGGCCTTCGGCGGTCTGCATGATGCGGGCGCGAGTGGTGAATCCGTCGTGCGTGACGTTTGCAGGCCCCGTGACGCTGGCGGTGATCCATTCGGGGTGCAGCATCAGCGCGGCAGCGAGCCCGTCGTGCACCGGGCTGACCCGCCGACCCCAGGCGAGGCGGTAGAAGTCGAGGTACGACTCGAGGATGTTCGCGGCGAAGGTTCCCGTTACGGTGCCCGAGCGGTGCAGCGCCACCACGTCTTGCTCGTCGGTGACCACCTGCGCCGTGGCGTTGACGCCCACCATCAGCCGCCGGTTCGCGGGCGCGGCGAACACCAGGCGGGCCGCATCCGCATCGTTCTGGATGTTCGCGTCGAACATATCGCTCGCCCCGACCACAGGGAACGGGCCGCTGCCGCCCATGATCGTGATCGAGCGGTACAGCGTGAGAAGCGCCGGCTCGAGCTGAAGGGCGAGCGCCACGTTGGTGAGCGGCCCCAGCGTCAGCAGTTCGTACTCACCCGGATGCGCCCGCGCCTGCTCGACCAAGTATTCCGCAGCGGTCTGCGTCATCAGCGTGGCCGGGCTGGGCATCGGCCGGTCGGTCTCGGCCAGAACGTCGCCCAGCCCGTCGTACCCGTGCACGTAGTGGGCGATGTGCGGCTCGGCGTTCAACGGCTTCGCGGCCCCGCGCGCCACCGGCGTCGCACCGCGCCCCGCCAGCCCGAGCACGTACGCAATGTTGCGCAGCGAGTCGTCGATGACGCAGTTGCCGTACACCGCCGTCACGCCCACGATCTCGACCTCCGGCTGCGCGCAGAGGTACAGCAGCGCCAGGGCGTCGTCGATACCCGTATCCGTGTCGACGATCACCCGCCGCGTCACCCTGCTCACGCCGCCACCGCCCGCCCTCTCTCTGAATCCGTTTTGCGCACAAGCACGCAAACCGTCTCGTTAACGTACTTCTTCGCAAGACCGATCGCCCGCGGCATCCCGTGCGCGTCGATCCCGCTCCTCGGGTCGCTCGTGCGCCATCCAGCGGCATCGGTTTCGCGCAGAAGCACGCAAAGTGCCGCGTTAGCGTACTTCTTCGCAAACCGGATGCGCGCGGCATGCCGGTCCATGCGTGGCGTTGCGGCCCGAGCGTCATGCTCTCGGCGGGCCTGCGCCACAGCGCTCGCTCGCGCATTCCGGCGTGTGTTGCGCAAAAGCACCGGAAACGGGATGGGAAGGTGCATGTGCGCAACACGGGCGCGCGACACGCCGCCGGTCCCGGCCGGGGCCGGGCGGGCGCCCACGAGCTGGGTGCTCACAGGTCGAGCGCCACAGCCGCATCGAGTGCCGCGAGGATGCTGTTCTGCCACCCTGCCATGAGCTTCGCCGGGTCGTGGTCGTACAGGCTCGTGCCGTCGACGAGGTTCGACGAGCAGGCGCAGATCATTCCGGCCCGAAGTTTTCGCAGCCGCGACACCACGTACAGCGCCGAACTCTCCATCTCGACGTTCAGAATGCCGAGCCCGTTGAGTTCGGCGATCCATTCCGGCGTCTCGGCGTAGAACGCGTCATCCGATGCGTTGATGCCCGACAGCACCTGGTATTCGCTTCCCGCCCCCGGAAGCGCGAGTGCGGCATCCCGAAGCGCGAGCGTCAGTTCGAGGTCGGGCACCGCCGGAAAGCCGTGGTGCGCATACGCCGCGGTAGTGCCGTCGTTGCGCAGCGTGCCTTCGCTCACCAGCAGATCGCCGGGGTTCACTCCAGGCTGCAGGCCGGCAGACGAACCCACGCGAATGAACGAGGTCACCCCGACCCGAGCGAGTTCTTCGACCGCGATGGCCGTCGACGGGCATCCCATACCCGTCGACGTGGCCGTAATGAGCTTGCCCTCGTAGAAACCTGTCATCGTGCGGTGCTCGCGGTTGTGCGCAACCTCGGTGACGTCGGTCAGAAACTCGGCGATCAGCGGCACCCGAAACGGGTCGCCCGGCAGCAGCGCCACCGTGCCGACCTCTCCCGGTGCAATGCCGATGTGGTACTGCCTGGCGTTCTGGCCGGCCTGAGCTTTATCGATGATCTGCGACATCATGGTTCTTTCTGTGGTTCTGAGATGCTGCGCCGTCACTGAGCTGGTGCACAGTGAGGCGACGGATGCCCGGCGGCGCCGGCGAGCTGAGGGTCTGTGTGCTGAAGTGCCTGCCTGCCTATTTGCCGGCCGCCTTGCCCGCGTTCGGCCCCCACTTGGCGAGCACCGCCGTCTCGACGAAGGTGGCCACCGTGTAGAGCAGAATCGACACCACCGTGATGACCACGACGATCGCCCAGATCTCGTTGTAGAGCGACTGCGACTTCGCGGTGGTGATGGCGGCCCCCAGCCCTTCGTAGGTGAAGAGCCACTCGTAGAGCATCGCGCCCGTGATCGCCCCGGGTACCGCGATGCGCATCGACGCGAAGAAGTACGGCAGGGCGGTGGGGATGGCGACCTTGCGCATGATGGTCCAGCGGCTGCCGCCGTACACCCGCACCAGGTCGACTGACTGCGCGCTCACCGACCGGAACCCGAGCGTGAGGTTGACCAGCAGCGGAAAGAACACCACGATGCCGCCGATGAAGGCGGCCGTGACGAGCCCGTTGCCGAAGATCAAGAAGATCACCGGCGCCATCGCCAGCAGCGGAACCACCCGCAACAGCATCGCGATGGGCATGAACATGAACTCGATCGGCCGAATCAGCGTGAATGCCACCGAGATGACGATCGACGAACCCACGCCGAACACGAAACCGATCAGGGCGTGGAACAGCGTCACCCAGAGCAGGCTCGAGATCAACTCCCGGTTCTCGGCCGCCGTCGTTTTGCTCTTGGGTGCATCGACGAACAGATAGTTGAACATGTCGACGGGAGTCTTCGCGATGAACGGGTTCGCGTGCAGCAGCGCTATGGCGAGGCTCCACAGTAGCACCAGAATCGCGCTCGAAATCGCGATGGTGAGCACCGTGATGCCGATGCGCCGGAACACATACTTCAGCGTGCCGGCGGTCTGCGCGCTCATCACCGTGCGTGACACCGTCGGCGCCTGGGCGGGTGCGGCGGTAGCCATCAGGGTGTCTCTCCTAACTCTGTGCCGAGCGAGCGGCTCGGCTCGGGGTGCCCCGCAAGGCCGAAGAGGAGGTCGCACTGGAAGTGCGGCCGACGATGAGTTCCCCGTCGGCACGGCCCGCAGACCCTTCGGGTCGTCGGGAACCGGCGGCGGGGGCCCAGCAGCGGGGCGCCGCGAGACGCGCCGCGCAGCCGGTGCAAAGTGAGGAGAGACACCCTAGAACCCCTCCCCGGCGCGCGAGTCGCCCGCCGACCAGGGTGTGACGATCCGCCCGATGCGGCCGATCACGAAGTAGGCCAATCCGGCGATGCCGCCGCAGATCAGCGCGAGTGCCCAGAGTTTCACCGATGCCGCGGTCGCCTGCGCGGCGAGCAGCAGAATGCCGATGCCCGAGTCGACGCCGAGCAAGAAGTACTCACCGAGCACCGCCCCCAGAAACGCGGCCGGCGCGGCGAGCTTCAGGGCGGCGAGGATGCTCGGGACAGCCGCAATCAGCCGAACCTTTCGCAACTGCGTGAACCTCGACCCGCCGTACGCCCTCACCACATCGAGCTGAGTCTCGCTCGCGGCCCGTAACCCCAGCAATGTGCCGATCACGGTGGTGAAGATCACGCTGAGCGCCGCCAAGAAGATCGAGGTGGTGCGGCTGCCGGCGGGCGAGAGCAGGGTGACGATCGGTGCTATCGCGGTCAGCGGGATGCACGAGCACACCACCGCGAGCTGAGTAGACAGCCCTTCGAACCACGGAATCAAAAGCACGATGAACGCCAGGAAGAACGCGATCAGGTTGCCCCAGATGAATCCCCACATCGCCGACATGCTGGTCTGCGCGATGGCGTTCCAGTACACGCTGTCGGTGAGGTCGTGCACAAGCTGGGCGAAGACTTCCAGCGGCGGTGGCACCGAATTGGTGACCGAGAAGAAGGTCACCGCAACGAACTGCCACACCAGCAGAATGACGACGATGCCGATGATGGCGCCCACCCAGGGCGGCATCTTGTTGAACGACCCGAGAAACGAGCGGCGATTCGCGCCGGTGGCCTCCTCGGCGCCGAGCGCAAGGCTCTCGGCGTAGCCGGTTTCTTGTTCGCGAAGATCAGTCATCGTCGACCGTTCCGTGTGCGCCGAACAGAATCTCCGAGATCTGGTCGACGTAGGCGTGAAACTCTGGGCTGCGCATGAGTTCGGGCAAGCGCGGGCGGGGCAGGTTGATCTCCACGACCTCCGCGATGCGGCCGGGCCGGGCGCTCATCACGGCCACCACGTCAGACAAGAACACGGCTTCACTGATTCCGTGAGTCACCATGAGAGTGGTGGCGGGTTTCTCGCTCCAGATGCGAAGCAGTTCCACATTCATCCGCTGCCGTGTCATGTCGTCGAGCGCACCGAACGGTTCGTCGAGCAGCATGATGGTCGGCTCGACGGCGAGGCAGCGGGCGATCGACACGCGTTGGCGCATACCGCCCGAGAGCTGTGCGGGCTTGGCGTTCTCGAAGCCCTTCAGGCCTACCAGGTCGATCAGACCGTCGATCAGCCCGGGTGCCGGGCTGATGCCAGCCACTTCGAGCGGCAGGCGAATGTTCTTGGTGACCGTGCGCCAGGGCAGCAGCGCAGAGTCTTGAAACGCGATGCCCGTCTCGTGACCGCGCTGAATCTCGCCGGCGTTCTTGCCGTTCACCACCACCGTGCCGGCGCTCGGTTTCTCGAGCCCGGCGATGATGCGCAAGATGGTCGACTTGCCGCAACCCGAGGGGCCGAGCAGGGTGAGGAACGAGTCTTTTTTCGTTCCGAGGTTGATGGCCGAAAGGGCCTGAACAGATGAACGGCCCAGCGAGAAGGTCTTCGTCAGCCCTTGAATGTTGATGCCGGATGCGAGTTCCGGTGTTTCTGCGGGAGTGCTGGTCGCAAAGCCGGCGGCGCTGAGAGACGAAGAGGCCATGGTTCCTTCTTTGTTCTTCATTCTGTGTTCGAGGTGTCGGCGCCGCCGAAGCGGCACCGACACCGTTGAGCGCGTGGGTGCGCCAAGCCGTGTTGGTGTGTGAGGCGATGCGTCAGGAGGCGGTCGGAATGGTGAGAGCAACGATGAGGTCGGGGTTCTCTGCATAGACCTCTTTGATGATGCTCATGTCGAAGAGCTGGTCGGCGGTGACGGCCGTTCCCATCGAGGTGAGCGACTTGATGTTCTCGGCGATCAGATCGTCGGTCATCGTGAAGAGACCATTCGAGTTGGTGTCGGCGGTCACGATCAGTGCGTTCTGAGCGGTGGCCTCAGAGGTCTGCTCGGTCTGGTCGAGGTCTTGATCTGCTCCGTACTTGGTCACGGCGTAGGTTGCCGATTGTGCGGGAGAGTTGACGGCGTCGGTCCAGCCCTTGATCTCGGCGACCAAGAACGCCTTGAGCAGGTCGCGCTTGTTGTCGATCGTGTCTTGGGTGACAGTGAACGTCTCAGCCACGAACGGCAGACCGTTGTCGGCGAAACCGAGTACAACGGGCGTGAAGCCGTCTTTCGCGGCCAGAATCGGCTCGTTGGTCGTATACGACATGTGGGCATCGTAGGCACCGGTTTCGAGCGGCGAGATGTCGTACTGCGTCGTGACGAGTGTCACGTCGGCGTCGGTGAGGCCGTTCGCGGCGAGGAAGCCTTCGAAGATGGTCTGGTTGCCGCCCGATTGAACACCGATCTTCTTGCCCTTGAGGTCGGCGACCGTCTTGATCGGAGTCTTCTCGGCCAGCGAGAGCAGGCAGAACGGGTTCTTCTGGTAGGTCGAGGCGATGATCTTCAGCGCAGCCCCCTGCAGCACAGACGGGCCGGTGATCGACGGCGACGAAAGGCCCACGAGCGCCTGGCCCGACAGTAGTGCTTCTTCGGCGCCGGTCTGGCCACCACCGGCGAGAAGGGTGACCGCTTCGAATCCGGAATCGGTGTAGTAGCCCTTTTCGGTGGCGAAGTACTCACCGGCGAATTCGATGTTCTTGATCCACGACAGCTGGAGTGCGATGGTGCCGAGGCTTCCGGGAGCGGCCGAAGCGGCACCCGCGGCTGCCGCAGCGCCGCTGCCGGTCGAGGTCGAGCCTGTGCTGCAGGCGGCCAGAACAGCGGCACCGCCAACGGCCAAGGCGCTGAGGCCGCCGATGCGCAAGAACCCGCGACGATCGAACTGCTTGGTGACAACAGGGGGAGGGGTGAAGGCGTTCATGAAATCTCCAAACGGTTGAGTTCGCAGGATGAAGCAGCGAAGTGCTGTGTGTCGCGCGCCGAAAGAGCAAGCGCGTTCGCTATCCGTGAAACGCTAGACCGCGATTGTTACCGTGGCATTTCAGCTGTGTTGCCTTCGAGGTCGCAGCAATAGGTGGCGACTACTGCGTTGATCTGTGCGCGTGATCAGCTTCGTTCTCGTCGCCGCATGACCCTATGACTTCGGTGCATGACCCTCTGAGGCGTTAGCGTCGACGTCATGACACTCGTCTTGCCCGACAGAGACGACGGCGCCGACCGCAAACAGTTGTTGCTCGATCGCATCGTCGACTACGTGCTCGAAAACGGAATCACGCAGCTCACACTGCGCGGGCTGGCCACCGCTGTCGGCTCGAACAACCGCATGCTGCTCTACTATTTCGGCAGCCGCGAAGAACTGATCATTGCCGCGCTCGACGGCGCCGAGCTCCGTTTTCCCGGCATGGCCGCCGTCATCACCGCTCTCGATACGTCGACCGCACCACTTGATGAGCGTCTGCTCTCAGCCTGGGCGACGATCTCCGACCCGGCCAACCTGCCGTTTCACCGCCTCTTCTTCGAGATTTTCGGCCTGGCCGGGTTCGAGCGCCAGCGCTTCAGAACGTTCCTCGGCGAGGTCGGCACCGAGTGGGTGGCGCATGTCTCGGCTGTTCTTGTCGAGGGGGGTGTTCCGGATGCCCAGGCTGAACTCTTCGCTCACGAAATCGTCGCTCTGTGGCGTGGCCTGCAAGCCACCCTGCTCACCGGCGGCGATCGGGCGGTCATCGATCGTGCCGCACGTGCGGCGACCGCCGCCCTGCTCGACCGGGTCGCGAAAAGCACAACGAGGTTACAAAACGGGCCGTCGTATTAACACTGTGTTTCTTGGCTGGACAGGCCAGTGAACCATTTGGTTCACTGGCCTGATGAAGCAGATTCATTTGGGAGTATTCGAAGTCGCCGGCCCGCAGGTCGGCGGCACGCTCAGCTGGCCGCATCCGCGCAGCGAATCGGCGCGCTTTCACGAGCTCGACCATTGGATTCACATCGCCAAGCTGCTCGATCGCGCCGGTTTCGACTTTCTGTTCTTCGCCGACGGGTTCGGCTTTCCGTCGATCGGCGGTGACCTTCCCGAGATGGCGGCACGCGGCGGCATCAACTTTCCGTCGATGGATCCGGCGATGATGATCGCCGCGCTCGCGCACGAGACCGAGCGCCTCGGCTTCGTCGTGACGAGTTCGACGGGGCTCGATCATCCGGTGCAGACCGCCCGCCGCTTCGCCACCCTCGATCACCTCACCGGCGGTCGTGTGGGCTGGAACATCGTCACCGGCGCCTCGCAGAATACTGTCGCCGAGCTCTTCGGCCACGAAACCATGAACGCCCACGACGCCCGCTACGACCAGGCCGACGAATACCTCGACCTTGCCATGACCTTGTGGGAGGGATCGTGGGAAGACGATGCCTTCGTCGCCGACAAAGAGGCGCAGGTGCTGGCCCACCGCGACAAGCTGCACCATCACGAGTTCGTTGGTGAGCACTTTCGCTCGTCGGGCTATTTCACGGTGGATCCGTCGCCGCAGCGCACGCCCGTGCTCTTTCAGGCGGGAACCTCGGCGCGCGGTCGCGCCTACGCGGCGCGCAACGCCGAAGCAGTGTTCGTGCAGGGCACCACGGTGGAGCAGACGGCATTCAACGTCGCCGACATTCGGGCCAAGGCTGCCGAGTGGGGCCGTGACCCGAACTCGCTGAAGATTCTGGTGGGCCTGACCGTCACCGTGGCGCCGACCCACGATGAGGCCGTTGCGCTGCGTAAGGAGTTCGACGACCTGCAGACCGACGAGGTCGTCGCCGTGCTGTACGCCGGCAACACCGGTATCGACCTGCTCTCGCTCGACCCTCAGCGTGATCTCACCCAGATTCTGGATGCCGGCGGGCCGATCGGTCAGATGGGCCAGAGCAACATAGACCGCTTCGTTCCGAAAGACGGCAGCACGCCACCGACTGTGCGCGAGATTCTCGACCAGCTGAGCGGCCGCGGCACTCGTGGGCTGCAGCTGACGGGCAGCACCACCGAAGTGGCCGACGAACTCGAGCGGCTCATCGACGCCACCGACCTCGACGGCTTCTTGCTCGAGCCGATCTTCGCCCCGGGTGACCTCGAAGACTTCGCTCGGCTCGTGGTGCCGGAGCTGCGCCGTCGTGGCCGGATGCCCGCCGAACCCGGGCAGGGCAGCTTGCGCGAGCAGATGCTCGGCCGCCCCGGAGCGCATCTTTCGGAAGACCACCCCGGCACCCGGTTCAAGGTTTCGCGCGCCCCTGTGGGCGCCGTCGTGATCGAGTAATGCCGCGCGAGGATGGAACGGCGTACCGAGGTGGTGGCACGTGAGTGAACTGGGGCGGCCGAGCGGCGAGCCCGGAGAGTCAGGGCATAGAAGCGGCGAGCCCGGGCAAGTTGCGCGGCGCACCGTCGATTGTGAGGTGATCGAGTGGCTCGACGTGCCTTCGCGTGCGGCGCTGCTCGGGCTCGAACCGCACCCCGAAGGCGGCTGGTTTCGGCGAACCTGGGCGTCGAGCGCTGCAACGACAGTTGATGGTGTTTCCCGGCCCGCGGCCACGCTGATCTACTTCTTGCTGCCGCCCGGCGAGGCGTCGGCCTGGCACCGCGTGGACTTCGACGAGATCTGGCTGTGGCACGGGCCCGACCCGGTGATGATGCAGCTCGGCGGCAGCGGTGACGAGCCGGCCTTCGTCGGAGAGAACGTCAAGGTGATTATGCTCGGTGGCGGCGCCCCATCGGCCGACGAACAGCCGCAGGTCATCGTTCCCGCAGGTGTCTGGCAGCGCACGCTGCCGAGCGACGGCGAGGCTCTGGTGAGCTGCGTCGTCTCGCCCGGCTTCTCGTTCGACGCCTGGACGTTGGCCGAGTGAAGTTCGCTGGTCTCCTGCACCGCAGGTTTCGATACGCAACCGGCGCTGCTACTCAATCAGCGCCGGTTGGGTGTGCCGCACGCCGTGTCGAACCCACCGCGAATGCGCGTGCGAAAGAATAGCGGCATGACACAACCGCTTTACGAGCTGCCCAAGGCCGAACTCCATCTGCACATCGAAGGCACCCTCGAGCCCGACATGGTGTTCGCCCTCGCCGAGCGCAACGGCATCGAGCTGCCGTTCGAGAGCGTCGCAGACCTCACGAGCAGACTGCAGTTCACTGACCTGCAGTCGTTTCTCGATCTCTATTTCGCCTGCAGCGTGGTGCTGCGCGAGGAGCAAGACTTCTACGACCTCGCCACTGCATACCTGAAGAAGGCACACAGCCAAGGGCTCCGCCACATTGAGATGTTCTTCGACCCCCAGGCGCACACGATGCGCGGCGTCGGCATCGACACCGTCATCGACGGACTCAAACGAGCCCTCGACGACGCGTTCGCCGAGTTCGGCATCACCGGCGGACTCATTCTCTGCTTTCTGCGAGACCTGCCCGTCGAGTCGGCCTTTGCGGTGCTCGATGCCGTCGCCGAGCGTGCCGTCGCGGGCGACCTCATCGGAGTCGGCCTCGACTCAGCCGAGGTCGGCTACCCGCCCGAAATATTCGAGCAGGTGTATGCCCGGGCCCGAGAGCTCGGCCTGCACTGTGTCGCCCACGCGGGCGAAGAGGGCGGCCCCGAGTACGTCGAAGGGGCACTCGACGCTCTGAAGTGCGAGCGCATCGACCACGGAATTCGCAGCCTGCAGAATCCCGCTTTGGTCGAGCGACTGCGCGCCAGCCAGGTACCGCTCACGGTGTGCCCCCTGTCGACGGTGAGACTGCGTGGGGTCGAGACGATGGCCGAGCATCCACTGCCCCGGATGCTCGAGGCAGGCCTTCTCGTCACCATCAACTCTGACGACCCGTCGTATTTCGGCGGTTACGTCGGCGACAACTACATCGCAGTGCAGGAGGCCTTCGGATTCAGCGATGCCGCAATGGCGGCGCTCGCGATGAACTCGGTCGCGGCCTCGTTCGCGCCGGCCGGGCGTAAGGCCGAACTGCGGGGCGAGATCGCGGCGTGGTCTGGCAGGCGCTGAGTTCGCCGACGCTGGGGCGGCGATCATCGACGTAGCGAACATCCAACAGCATTCGGGAGTTGCGTGTCACGACGCTGCGCCCGTTCCTCGTCCGCCGGAGTGCCCCCCCGGCCATTTCGGCCCGCTCAGTCGGAGGCGGCCCAGGCCGTGATGGCGGGGTAGAGCGATTCGATGGTCGTTGCGCGGTACGTCGGCAGGGCGTCCGGTGCCGCCAGCCGCTCGATCAGCGCCGTCTGGCAGCCGAGCGCTGCGGCGGGGGCCAGGTCGTTGCGCCAGATGTCTCCGACACTCAGTAGGCGGCTCGGCATGCCCGAGAGCTCATACTGCTCAAGCATGCGCTCGACAATCGCGCCCATGCCGGCCGGTTTGCGCGCCGATGTCACGATCTCGTCGAAGTGGTCGGCGAGTCCGAGCAAGCGCAACTGCTGCGTGACTCCCGATTCGGGGGCGTTCGTCACCAGCACGATCTGCGTGGCTTTCGGCAGGTTGTCGAGCAGCGCGGCCAATCCAGCGGGAGCCGTCGTCTCAAGGGCCCCGCTGGCCAATTCGTGGCGGCTGCCGGCGTAGGCGGTGCTGAGCTGTTCGTCGGTGATTCCGCGCGCGCGGGCCAGGCGCTCGGCGGCCTCGTAGCCGTCGACGCTGTTCGCGATGATGCTCATCGCCGCCGCCGCCGCTGCCGCTGCTGCTGCCTTCGCCTCTTCCTCTATCTCCGTCTTCGTCGCTTGTGTCGTCACTGGCTCTGTGACTGACTCGGTCGCGGCGTCAGACGGGCCACCGGATGCCCGACCGTCGGCCCGCGTCAGAAACTGCTCGACGAGCCGTTGCACTGACGACGGCTTCGGCTCGCTCGGCGCATCGTGGTCTGACGCACCTTTGCTCCCTGCATCATGATTCGACGCATCCTCGCTCGGCGCATCCCGGGCTGACGCATCCTCGCTGGGCACGTGTTCGCGCAGGTTGCGCTCGCCCTCAACCTGGCCGCGCGCATCCGTCGCCGCGAGGGCCTCATCGAGGAGCCGCGCGTAGGCGAGTACCGGGGCGTCGCCGAGGCAGACTGTTCCGTCGAAATCGAGCACGAGAACGTGTGTGAAAGAGGAACGCATGAAACGATCATGCCGTAGCCGTAGCCGTAGCCGTAGCCGTAGCCGTAGCCGTAGCCGTAGCCGTAGCCGTAGCCGTAGCCGTAGCCGTAGCCGTAGCCGTAGCCGTAGCCGTAGCCGTAGCCGCCCTCCGTTTGGCGCCGCACCCGCAGCCGCGCAGACGCCCTCTCCCCACGCACAGCAGTCG
>JAODBB010000248.1 GCA_025463745.1 Subtercola sp. | reverse complement strand
ACCATCGTCGAGCGGCCGACGGCGAACAGCTCCACGGCAAAACGCTGGAGCATGACGCTGATCAGTTCGGTGCGGCGCGAGAGCACAGCCTGTTCGAGCGCGTTGGCGCCGTCGCCGCGACGCGCGTACCACTGCGCGGCACACTCGTGGCCCGCTTCAGCGAGACGCGAGTCGCGACGCCACGCTTCGGCCTGCATGAACGACAGCAGAATCGGGTGATAGCGGTAGGCGAGCTCACCCGCTTCTTCGGTGATCAGCGTGTTGCGCCACGAGAGCCGGCGCAACACGACCCCGGCGTCGCTTCGGCCCGTCAGCGTGATAGCGAGCTCGAGCGGCACCACCGGCCGCACGGCAGAAGCCATCAGCACGTCGCGATCAGCCGCGCTCAGATTTTCGACGATCTCAGAAATGAGGTAATCGGCCACGGCACGGTTGTCGCCGTCGAACTGGCTCACCGCGCGGTCAGGATGCGCGGCCTCCTGAAGCCACGGCATGGCGAGTGCCAGGCCGGTCGCCCAGCCGCCGGTACGGGCCACAAGCAGGTCGATCGCTTCGACCGACAACGAGAGTTCGTGCAGGGCCGCCAATTCGCTGGCCTCCGCGCTGGTGAAGGCTAGATCATCCGCCCGCAACTCGGTCATGTCGAAGGATGACCGCAAGAGCGTCGGATCGGCGAAGGGCTCCCAGCGCCCCGCGAGAATCAATCGCAGTTGCGTGTTCGCTCCGTGGAGCACGCGCGAAATCTGGGTTCTGGTCAGTGGTGACGAAATCAGGTGCACGTCGTCGACGAAGACGTACGTGAGCCGATCGCTGCCTGTCTCGATCGCCGGGGCATCGGCGCCGGGCGCGCCGGGCGCGTTGGGCGCGTTGGGCGCGCCGGATTGGGTGCGCAGAAGCTCGGCATCGGCCGACCCGGTGGCACCGGAGTACCAGAACACTCGTTCGCCTTCGGCTTGCAGCTGCCGTGCCCATTGAGCCATCACAGATGTTTTCCCCGTGCCGGCGGCCGCCCACAGGCCCAAGACCTGAGGGCCGCCCTGCGCGCGCAGACCGGCGAACCGCGCATCGAGGCGGTCGCGCTGAAGGTATCGGTACGCCTGGCGCGGGATGTCGTCGCCGGCGACGGCGGCGCTGGTCGAACTGGTGCTGCTGATGTGACTTCTGGTAGCGCTGTCGGCTACCCCTACTCGGGTCGAAATCATTGATACACCCTGCCTGTGATTTCAGGGCCGTTGCGATGACAACGGCGTCGATTCGGCTCGACGTCGTCACGATAGCGCGCGGGAGGGAAGGGCTGCATCATCCTTTCGGGCCGAAACGCGCGCCGATCTCACCTGATTCAGGTGTGGAGCAGCCACCGGATTGCGGCCATACTGAGAGCGTCGCATTGTGCGGCAGCATCGCATTCGCAGCGGTCGCACTCTTGAAAAGGGTGTAGGTGAAGGGGTCTCATCATGGATTTTTGGAATAACATCTGGAACGTCATCGGCGTCTTCTTCTGGAGCTTCGCATTCATCGCGTACCTCTTCGCCCTGTTCGCGATCATCGGCGACCTGTTCCGCGACCACAAGCTCAACGGCTGGTTCAAGGCCATCTGGGTTCTGTTCTTGATCTTCGTGCCGTTCCTCACCGCACTGGTCTACCTGATCGCCCGCGGTCGCGGTATGGCCGAGCGCTCGCAGAAGGCCGCAAACCAGGCAGAGACCGCCACGAACGACTACATCCGCAGCGTTGCCGGCACGACGCCGACCGACGAGATCCACAAGGCCAAGGCCCTGCTCGACTCCGGAGCCATCAGCCAGGCCGAGTACGACGCCCTCAAGGCGAAGGCGCTCGCCGGCACCACCGGAACACCGGCCGCGTAACCGCTAGCCTCGCGCGAAAGGGCCCGCCGGGCATCCGAATGGATGCTCGGCGGGCCCTTCTTCGTGCGCTCGCGTTTCAGGCGAAGGTTGCGGAAAAGCACCTTCACGACCGGCGCGAGGTGCTTTTCCGCAACGGCACGCCGTTACTGGTGGCGCATCGCGGCCGCGAGCCACTCCTCGGGGTCGATGAGGTGGGAGTGATCGCCTGGGCCGAGGTGGATCTCCGCCCAGACGATCTTCGCCGTGAACTCGCCCTTCGGGGTGGTGTATCCCTCGTAGGCCGGCATGCCGGTGTCGATACCCACGTCGAGTCCCTCGTCGAACGAGAAGTACATCGGATGCGTGCGCTCCACGTGGGCGGTGGCGACGGAGTCGCCGTCGATGAACACGGTCACGTCTCCCCCGCGACCGATACCTCCGCCGTCGTAGGCGAATTCGGCGCGAACCTGGTGGGTGCCGGCATCCACTGTTCTCTCTGAGAGCGCCGTGCTTCGCAGCAGCCCGCAGAAGTTGTAGTGAAAACCGATGCGGCCGGCGTCGGCGAAGAACGACCATCCGCCCGTTCGCCCGCCCTGCGCGACGATCGCGCCGCCCGGCGAGACACCCTCGGGCACCTCGATCTCGGCCGTCACCGACCACGACCGGTTCTTCACGTTGATCGCCACGTTTTCGTTGAGACGGGTCATGCCCTCGAACAGGCGCAGGGTGTCGCCCTTCACGATGGTCGGCCGGCCCGCGAACTCGGGGTTCATGCGCTGGGCGGCGCGGTCGTCGAGCGGAATCACGTTGTACCGGGTCGCCTCGATCAAGAACAGCTGTTGCAGCTCGGCGAGCTTCGCCGGGTTCTCCCTGGCGAGGTTGTTCGACTGGGTCCAATCGACCGTGGTGTCGTAGAGCTCCCACACGTCGTCAGAGAAGTCGGGTGCCGCGCCGACGACATCCCACGGGGTGCGGTGCCTTGTCTGGGCCGTCCAGCCGCGGTGGTAGATGCCGCGATTGCCCATGATCTCGAAGTACTGCGTGTTGTGACGCTCGGCCGCCCCACCGTCGTTGAACGTGTAGGCCATCGACACCCCGTGCATCGGAATCTGCGTGACGCCGTTCACCGTGTGCGGCTGCGCGAGGCCCGCGAGCTCGAGGATGGTCGGGGCGACGTCGATCACGTGATGCCACTGATTGCGCACTTCTCCCTTGGCGGTGATCATGGCCGGCCAGTGCACGATGGTGCCGTTGCGGGTTCCGCCGTAGTGGCTCGCGACCTGCTTGGTCCACTGGTACGGAGTGCACATCGCGTGCGCCCAGCCCACCGCGTAGTGGTTGTAGGCCTCCGGGCCGCCGATCTTGTCGAGGTTCTGCTGCCAGAACTCGGTGGTCTCGTACTCGGCCCCACCATTGGCTGCGGTCGACAGCATGAACGCTCCCTCGAGGCCGCCCTCGGCCGATGCCCCGTTGTCACCGATGATGTACATGATGAGAGTGTCGTCGAGCATCCCGAGCTTCTCGACGGCGTCGACCACGCGGCCGGTGTGGAAGTCGGCGTATTCGAGAAAGGCGCCGTAGACCTCCATCTGGTGCGCCAGAATCGGCTTGCGCTCTGGCGGCACCTCAGCCCAGCTCGGGATGCCCTGCGAACGTTCGGTCAGCACAGAGTCGGCACCGATCACCCCGAGGGCGACTTGGCGGCGATAAGTCTCTTGGCGAAGGGCATCCCAGCCCTGGTCGTACTTGCCTTTGTGCTTCGCGATCCACTCCTTCGGCACGTGGTGCGGGGCGTGCGTCGCACCGGGGGCGAAGTAGATGAAGAAGGGCTTGTCGGGCGTGAGCGCCTTCTGCTGGTTGATGTAGTCAATCGCCTTGTCGGCCAGGTCGGGCATCAGGTGGTAGTCGGGGTCTGTCGGCGGCTCGATCATCGAGACGCCGTCGATCAGGGCCGGAGTCCACTGGTTGGTCTCGCCGCCGATGAAGCCATAGAACTTCTCGAATCCGCTGAACGCGGGCCAGTGGTCGAACGGGCCGGTCGGCCCCGACTCCCACACGGGAACCTCGTGGCACTTGCCGAACTGGGCGGTGTTGTAGCCCGACTGCCGCAGAATCTCGGGCAAGGGCACACACGAGTTCGGGCGCGTCGACCGGTAGCCGGGCGACGGCGTGGCCGTTTCGGTGATCTGCCCCATGCCCACCTGGTGGTGATTGCGGCCCGAGAGCATGGCAGCGCGGGTGGGCGAGCAGATGGCCGTGGTGTGAAAGCGGCTGTAGCGCAGTCCGTCATCGGCGAGGCGTTCTGCCGTGGGCATCGGCACCGGGCCTCCGAAGGCGCTGGATGCCCCGAACCCCACGTCATCGAGCATGATCAGCAGCACGTTCGGCGCTTTTTTCGGCGGCCGTTTCATCTCGATGGGAGGCAGTTTCTCCTCCATTTTCTTCGCATCCATCACCATCGGGCCTGTGTAGGCCTGGTCTGGAATGGGTAGAACACTCCCGGGCAGCACGTCAGACATCGGCATCCTCTCTCGTTTGTTCCATAGTGCACCTAGGTCGCGTGTTGATACAGTGCGTGCCGGCTACGCGTGCCCTGGCTATTACGGCCCATCGGGCATAGCGTGTTGAGAGACATCATCCAGCGTTGGAGGTGACGACCAGTGGATTCTGCCGAAAAGCATGCCCCGTCGCTACTTCTGCGCCTGGCCCTCGGTTCCGCTGCACTCGTCGGCGGCTGGATGATCGTGGGCGCGCTCATGGGCGGCCAATCCGCCTCCGCGGACGAGCCTGACCCCGGTTCAGCGTCGGTGCTCGGCGGGGTGTCGAGTGTCGCAGCGACGGATGTTCTGCAGCCCGTTCTGCAACCGGTGGGTGATGTCGTGGCAGACGTCGCAGCACCCGTTCTCGCGCCGGTGGCCGATGTCGTCGCGCCAGTGGCCGACGTGGTCGAGCCGGCTGCCGCCGTCGTTGCTCCGGCGGCAGAGGCCGTCGTCGACACTGCAGCGCCGATCACCGACGAGGTCGCTCCCGTGACCGGGCCGGTCAGCGATGCCGTGGCTCCCGTGATACAAGCCGTTTCGCCGGCCGCGACGGTGGTCGCACCCGTGATCGAGGCGCTGTCGCCCGTCGTTCAGGCGGTCTCTCCCGCCCTTCCCATTGTTCCGACGCTGCCGATCGTCACGCCACCCGCCGCCGGCGGGCCAGAGGGCGGTAGTACAGGCGGCGGGCAGCCCGTCGGCTCTGGTGCACCGATCGTCGGCGGCCCCGGAATGCCCGTTGGGGCGCTCGACACTGCACTCAGCGAGCTTTCGCCCGGCGTGCCCGGCGATTATTCAGTGGGCGCGTTCGGTGGCCGGTTCGGGGGCGCTTTCGCGTCGAACGGGAGTGCGGCATCCGCACCCTCAGCGGGTTCGGTGAACGCTTTCTCGACCTCTGCCGTGCCGCCATTGGCGCCCACGCCGGGGCTTCCCCCTCCTGGCGGCCCGAACACGGGCATCCTTGCCGTCGCGCCGGCGACACCAACAAGTTCTTCCGGGCCGGGTTCGGGTTCGGCCGCCGGCAGCGCTGCCGCTCTCGGCGGCGGATTCGGCCTGAGCGGCCCCACCGACGCACGACTTTCCCGCACGGCCGCGAACGACGAACTGCCGTCGTCGCCGATGTTCGACACCGATACAGCTCCTGACTGAATGAGCTCGATCTGCCGATAACGGGGCAGAACACGAGCATCCGTCTCCCGTTTCGGGGGGGGGCATCCATTCATTCGATTAGTTCAGGAGTACATCATCATGCGTAAATATGTTTCTCGAGGGCTCTGGTTCGCCCTCTTCGTCGGGGGCCTGTCGGCCGTCGGGGTCGGAGCGGCCAACGCCGCAGACAACTCAAGCGGTGACAACGGGACGGCCTCAGGCAACCAAGCCATCGTGTCGGTCGAACTGCCTATCACCGTGGGCGGCAACGCCATCTCGGTGATCGGCGACCCGACATCATCGAACGCCGCGACTGAGGTGGCGGCTCCCGCCGGCCCGGCACCCGAACCGGCTCAACCGGCCCCCTCCTCGGCCGCATCGGCTGGCAGCACTGCAGCTCCGGCCGCGCTGATCTCGCCCGCTGCCACCACCACTGGTGACAACAGCGTCGGCGGCGGCAACCAAGTCGCACCAGCTGCGACCGCACCCGTCACGGTCGGCGGCAACGCCATCAGCGTGATCGGTGACCCGGCCAGTTCAAGCGGAGCCACCACAGTCGGCAGCGACACATCCGCCGCACCATCACCGACCACACCCGGGGCCACCACCAGTGGTGACAACGGCGCTGCCGGGGGCAACCAGGTGCTGCCCGTGCTGATCCTGCCGGTCACCGTCGGCGGCAACGCCATCACAGTGACCGGCGACCCGACGACCTCGAGTGCCGGCACGACGGTCGATCCTGGCCAGGGCACAACGGGTGGCGCAACCACGTCGGGCAACGGCGGTATAGGCGGCGGCAATCAGATAGTGCCGATGCTGGGCATCCCGGTCACGATCGGCGGTAATGCCGTCACCGTCGTGGGGGATCCGACCACGGGCGGGCCGACGACCGTTGTAACCCCGGGTGACCCGACCGGGCCGACGGGACCGACCGGGCCCACAGGGCCCTCCGGCCCTACCGGCCCCACGGGACCGACAGGGCCCACTGGCCCGACCGACCCCACCGGCTCCACCGGCCCCGCGACACCCGGTACGCCGTCGACCGGAACTCCGGCCGCAGCGTCCGCCACCGCCGCGGTGGCCCTGGCGAACACCACGGCAACGCGCGGCTCCAGCGGCACGAACACCGCTTCAACGGGCATCCTGGCCCTGACGGGTTTCGACCCGCTCGGGATGCTCGCCCTTCTCGCGTTGCTCGTCATCGCGGGAGCCCTGCTGCTGGTCTTCGGGCGTAAGAAGGGAACTCGCGCCTGATCAGGGGAAGCAGTAGAGAGAACCCGCCAGCCGGCACGAGACTGAAGCCACGTACGTGTCGGCCTGAGGGTTCGCCGGCCGAGCCGAGGGCCTGCGCTAGGAACGCAGCCTTCGGCGAAGCCGTGCCCAAAACCAAACGCGTTCGCGAGAGAAGCCTTTTCAGACGAGAGAAGCGCTTGCCGAAGCTTCTCTCGTCTGAAAAAGCTTCTCTCCCAGGCGAGACTCAGCTCAGCAGACTCAGCAGCTCCGCTTCGTCGAAGTCGGTGAGACCGGCCCGCCGGCGGTACCGCCGCTGCCGCGCCTCGGGGCGAACCTGCTCCCACGCCAGCGTGTCGGCGAGCGTCTCCTCGAGCGGCCGGTGCTTCAGCCCCTCGGCGCGCGCCGCCGTGCTGTCGCGCGCAGCGAACCCCGCATACTCGGGAACCGGCAACCACAGAGGCAACGACCGGTCACCAGCCCACGGCTCGATGTCTTGCTCGATCAGCCAGTGCTGACGCGCCTTCACAATCGG
>JAODBB010000218.1 GCA_025463745.1 Subtercola sp. | reverse complement strand
GAGCTCGGTCGCCGCGTTCAGCCGACCACTTTCTGTGGCGCACACTGCTGGCAGATCCCAGCACGCAGCGCTCGTTGCGCCGGGAGACACGAAACGCGACGAGCGCGGTCGCCTGTGCTTGCTTGTGCGCCGCCGCCTCTGCGGCGCACTGCTGGCAGAACCATGCACGCGGTGCTCGTTGCGCCGGGAGACACGAAACGCGACGAGCGCGGTCGCCGCGTTTCGCCGACCACGCTGTGTGCGCCGCCGCCTCTGGGCCCACGCCGGCCGGCTCACGCGGTGCGGCGCGCGACAAACGGGCGGAGCTCAGCGAAAGCTCGGCCCATATCGCCGAGCTTTCGCTCAGCTCCGACGATTTGCACGCCGGGCGGGCGGCCATCCGGCTCGCGTAAGATAGACCGGCCCATGGAACAGAACCCGACACGAATCACCGCCGCGCCCGCCGAGGGCATCGACCCCGAAGACCTCGAGGTGGCGCTGCGCGTATTGGCGAGCCTGCACGAGCTCGACGACGAACATCCCGATTTCGTGGCGGTGCGCCGGGCCACCGCGAAGATGTTCAAGTCGGTGAAGAAGAACCGCCGCGACGAGAAGCGCGAAGCCATTCAGGCCGCCGACCGCAGTGTCGTAGCCGCCACCGCCACGGGCGCACCCGACCGCATCGACGACGAAACCCGCGGCATCCCGCTCGCCCTCACCACCAGCGCGCCGACAGCCGGCACGCTCATCAAGTCGCGGCCCTGCTACATCTGCAAGCAGCACTACACGCAGGTCGACGCGTTCTACCACCAGCTCTGCCCCGACTGCGCAGCCATGAGCCACGCGAAACGGGATGCCCGTACCGACCTCACCGGCAAACGCGCCCTGCTCACCGGCGGTCGCGCCAAGATCGGCATGTACATCGCGTTGCGGCTGCTGCGGGATGGCGCACACACCACCATCACGACCCGGTTTCCGCGTGACGCGGTACGCCGATTCTCGAGCCTGCCCGATTCGAACGAATGGCTGCACCGCCTGCGCGTGGTGGGAATCGATCTGCGCGACCCGGCCCAGGTCATCGGCCTGGCCGAGACGGTGGCCGAGGCCGGGCCGCTCGACATCTTGATCAACAATGCGGCGCAGACCGTGAAGCGCTCGCCGGGGTCATACGCGCCGCTGGCCGAGGCCGAGCTGAGCCCGCTGCCCGACGGGCCTCTGCCCGAGATGATCACCTTCGGGCACACGAACGACGCGCATCCGCAGGCCTTGGCTGCCTCGGTGGCGGCGCATCCGCTGCTTCAGCGTGCCGCCCTGAGCACCGCGGGCGCCGCCGGCACCGACCGCGAAACTTCTGCTGGTGGCGATGCCCGCGCGGCAGCAACGACTGTTCGGCTCGACGTGGCAGGCGCTGGAGTTATCGGTGGCGAGCCACACGCCGCCGACGCGGCAAGCGCCAGAAGCATCGGCGGCGCGAGTCTTGCGCCAAACGATTTCGACGCGAACGCGAAGACCACTGCGAATTCCAATTCCGAACTCATCGGCTCCCGTCTGCTCGGCACCGCGCTGCTCGAAGCCGGTGTCACACCCGAAGAGCTCAGCGCAGACGAGCTTTCGGGTCTCGCGCTCGCGGCGGGGTCGTCGTCGCTGGCGCGGCTCGCGGCCGGCACCGCTATCGACGCGGGCGGCCTTGTGCCCGACCTGCACGACGCGAACAGCTGGACGCAGGTGGTGCAAGACGTCGATCCGCTCGAGATGCTCGAAGTGCAGCTCTGCAACACGACCGCGCCGTTTCTGCTCGTGTCACGGCTGCGCCCGGCGATGGCCGTCGCGGCATCGGCGGCCGCTTCGGGTCGCGCGTACATCGTGAACGTGTCGGCCATGGAAGGGGTGTTCGCCCGCGGATACAAGGGCCCCGGGCATCCGCACACCAACATGGCGAAGGCGGCGCTGAACATGCTGACCCGCACGAGCGCCAAGGAGATGCTGAGCGACGGCATTCTCATGACCAGCGTCGACACCGGCTGGATCACCGACGAACGCCCGCATCCCACGAAGGTGCGCCTCGCCGAGGAAGGTTTTCACGCCCCCCTCGACCTGGTCGACGGCGCGGCCCGCGTCTACGACCCCATCGTGCGCGGTGAGGCCGGCGAAGACGTCACCGGCGTCTTCCTCAAGGACTACAAGCCCGCCGCCTGGTGACCTGCATCCTGACCTGAAGCTAACTGAGGCTGGGGGCCAGCCGGGGCCGGATATGTCGTCGACGACGCGTGCATCCTCAGTTAGTGACGGCCCATCGCGCAGGAAGGTGGGACCGGGCTACTGGGTGCCCGCCACGCTGCTCTCCACGCGGCGGATCGCCATGTCGTTGTCGATGCCCTCGAAGTCGGCCTCGCCGAACTCGGGTGTGTGCGGCAGGCGCAGGGTGATGCTCGACATGGCCTGCATCGTGAGTGTGCCCGAGGTGATCTCGTAGTTCAGGCTGTGGCCGCCGATGCGGCGTTCGTCGTCGAGAAAATGGAAGTGAAATCCGGCCACGCTGATGCCCTGATAGATTCCGGGCGCCCAGAATCCGATGAGCGAACCAGAGGTCTGCCCGATCTCGCTCTCGTTCTGCGTCTGCATCACCTCGAGCAGCGGACGGAACGGGTGGTGCTGGCGAATGGGCTCACGCACGAGCATCCGGCTGAAATCACCGTCGAGCCGCATGGCGTAGAAGAGATTGCGGCTCGGCATCAGTGAGCTCACCAGCGCTTCGACCGCGTCACGATCGAGCGGGCCGTCGTCTCCGAGCCGCACGCTCATGGTGGGTGCGAAGTCGACGACCTCGGCGAACGGCACGCGTTCGGATTCATTGACCCGGCTCACACTGCCGTCAGACGTGCAGCGATAGATCTCGCCGTCGACGAACACCAATTCGCCGTTCAGCGCATGCCCGCAGCCGATGCCGAAATTGCCGGTCGCAAGCACCTGATCTGCCGGGAAGACACCGTCGTACAGGCCGGCCATGAGCGCATGGATCACCGAGAACTGCGTGATGTTGAGGCCGATGGCGGGTCGCAGATCGCCGCTCATGCGCGTGAGGAGCGCTTGCGCTTCGTGACCGCGCTCGTGATGAAGCGCCAGCCGAGCAGAAAAACCCCGAGCACGATCAACGCCACGATGACGAAGCTCACCTCGACACCCTGCCCACTCAGCACGCGCAAGAACATGCCCACCGCCACCGTGAACAGCCAGATAGGGATGCCCGGCAGCACCACCCGCACCGGATACCGCCAGGCACGAGTGGCCAGCCAGCCCACGACGAGCCCCACCGCGAAGGGCCAGAAAGTCACGAGCGATCCGCCGAG
>JAODBB010000181.1 GCA_025463745.1 Subtercola sp. | reverse complement strand
CACGGCCGGGGCGCCGTCCGTTCCTGCCACCTCCGCAGCATCCACCACCTCGACCGCCATCGTCTACACCCACACCGTGCACCACGGCGGCAACCGCTACTTCGCCACCGCCGAGATGGCGGAGATCTTCCGCGCCCACGCAGCCGAGATCGTGCGTCACGGTGAAACCGAGCTGGTGCCGCTGTTGCATCGCTCCGGCGTCGATCTGCTTCTGATCGGCCCGATGGCGAAGTTCGCGGTGGTCGCCATTGAGGTCGGACACCTCAAGGCCCGGTAATGCGATCCGAACGACCGCTGGGCTGGGCGCCAGCGACCGCCTCGTTCGCCGGCGCGGAGCCGGGCAACCGCCACGAGCGACGGTAAGTTCGGCGCAGCAAGAGCCGGGCATCCGGCGGCCTGCCCGCAGCCACTCAGGCGACGCGCAGTACCCTTGGGTGAGCACCTGAAGGAGCGCCATGAGTCGTCGTGACGAAATCGAATGCTGGCTGACCGATATGGACGGCGTGCTCGTCCACGAGAACCAGGCCCTGCCCGGCGCGGCCGAACTGCTGCAGCAGTGGCGCGACGAGGGTAAGCCGTACCTGGTGCTCACAAACAACTCGATGTTCACCCCGCGCGACCTCAGCGCCCGCCTCCTCGCCTCCGGGCTCGAGGTGCCCGAAGAACGCATCTGGACCTCGGCGCTCGCCACCGCCGCCTTTCTCAAGTCGCAGCAGCCCGGCGGCTCCGCCTTCGTCATCGGCGAGGCCGGAATCACCACTGCACTGCACGAAGCCGGCTTCATTCTCACCGACACCAACCCCGATTTCGTCGTGGTGGGCGAGACGCGCAACTACTCGTTCGAGGCCATCACGCGGGCCATCCGGCTCATCGCGGCTGGGGCCCGTTTCATCGCCACGAATCCGGATGCCACGGGGCCGAGCGCCGAGGGCCCGTTGCCGGCCACGGGCGCCGTCGCCGCTCTCATCACCAAGGCGTGCGGCAAAGAGCCGTATGTCGTGGGCAAGCCGAACCCCATGATGTTCCGCTCGGCGCTCAACAAGATCGGGGCGCACTCCGAGAACACCGGAATGATCGGCGACCGCATGGACACCGACGTGGTGGCCGGCATCGAGGCGGGCCTGCACACCATCTTGGTTCTCACCGGCATCAGCGACCAGACCGAGATCGCCAAATACCCGTTCCGCCCCGACGAGATCCTCAAGGGCGTGTACGAGTTGCTCTCGACTGAGCCCGTCGAGTCAGACGAGATCTAGCGCGCCCCTCCCTTTCCCTCCTCGCCGCCGCGCGCCCCCGTCCCGTCGCCCAGCGACTCGAACTGAGGCCGTTACGACGCACGTGAGGCCGCTATAACCGCCTCACATAGGCCGTAACGGCCTCACGCTAGCCTCACTTGGCGGCAGAGGCGGCAGCAGCAGCCGCGCGGGTCTCGCGCACGGCCGCCGACGTACCGCCGCTGTAGGGAGCGCCGTGGCCGGGCAGCACCCACGTGGCACTGACGCCCTCGAGCTGAGCGAGCGACTCCAGCGCCTCGGCGGGGTCGTCGGTGAACGGAGCCGGCTGCATGCCGGCCTTTCCGTTCAGTACGTGGCGGGTCGTGAGGGCGTCTCCCACGAAGACGGCGTCGGCGACGGGCGAATACACGGCGATGCTGCCCGGTGAGTGGCCGGGCATCCGGATGATCTGCGGGGCTCCCGGCAGATCGAGCGTTTCATCACCCGCGAGTTCGACCACCTCGGTGAGATACTTCGACCGGATCATGCCCTTGCGCACGCCGTAGGCGACAAAGCCGAGCGTCGGCCCGAGCTTCATGTGGCCGCCCGAGCTCTTCGACTTCTCGAGGCCCTTGGAACGAGCGGCGTCGGCCTCGTGAATGTAAATCGGCACGCCGGTCTCGCGATGCAATCGCTCGGCGAATCCGATGTGGTCGCTGTCGCCGTGGGTAATGATCGCGGCTCGGATGTCGCCCAGTGACCGCCGCACCGATGCGAGCTCGGCTTTCAGGTCGGTGTACATGCCCGGGAGACCGGCGTCGATCACGGTGATGCCGTCATCGGTCACGACGAGGTAGGCAGCGACGATGTCGTTGCCGATGCGGTAGAGCGAGGGGCCGAGTTTCATCGGAATCTCCATTCGAAAGGACGTGGTAGCTATGCTTGCCTGATAGCTATCCTACGTAGCCATCATGGCTAACGTCAATAGCTATACTGGAATTCAGCCGCGACACGCACGGTGAGAAAGGTCGCCCGTCATGCCCACACCAGATCGCACCTCGCTCGATGACATCGTGGCGGCCGGCCGCGAGATTCTCGAGGCCGAGGGGCCGGCGAAGCTCACAATGCAGGCCGTCGCGCTACGCGTCGGCGTGCGTGCGCCCTCCCTCTACAAACGCGTGAAAAGTCGCGATGACCTGATCGGGCTCATCGCGGAGTCCGCCGTGAGCGATCTGGCGCTGCGCCTGCAGAGGGCGTCGACTCTCGAGGGCCGGCCGGATGCTCGGCAGTACCTCGTCGCGCTCGCGCACGAATTCCGGGCCTTCGCCCGCGCCAACCCCGCGGGGTTCCACCTCATCTTCGCTTCCGCCCCCAGCCCCACCAGTCCCGATGTCATCCTGCTCGCGCGCGCGGCCCAGCCCCTGATGGAGGCCACCGCCCAGCTCGCCGGGCCCGAGAATGCACTGGATGCTGCGCGCACCGTCACCGCGTGGGCGAACGGTTTCATCAGCATGGAGCTCGCCGGCGCCTTCCAGCTCGGCGGCGACGTCGACCGCGCCTTCGACTTCGGCATCTCGCGCCTGGCCGATTCGCTGGCGGCCGAGCCGATCGCGTCGTCGGCAGCACGCACCTCGTAAGGCCGCTGCGCCGACTTGAGGCACGTGTGCCGGCCTCAATCCGTCACAGTGGCCTCACGAACCAGCGCGTGCCACGAGCTGCGAGCTACCTCCGCCACGAGAGTCGCGATGCGCGAGCATCCGCTCGCCGGCCTGCCCCCGCGTAATCGAGTGGGCCGTGAGTGCGACCTCATCCCCGGCCTACCCGCACTGAGTGCCCACACGATGACATGTCACACCGGCGCGCGCTACAGGCCACCACGGCCATCCACCGGCACCGGCTACACGCCGCCGCCGCCACCCCCGCCACCACCACCGCCAGAGAACCCGCCCCCGCCCGAACCACCACTCGAGCTCGACGATGTGCTCGCGGCCAGACTCGAATCCACCACACTCGAGAGCGAAGAAATGGTTCCGACGAACAGTGCCGCGTTGAAAACCCCCACGTTTCCGCCGTACCAGTCGGGCTGCGACCCCAGCTGCTCGTAATAGGTGCCCAACACCTGCGACCACTCCTGCTCGAGATTCAGCAGCACGGCATAGGGCAGCAGCTTCTCGTAGATCTTCACGACCTGACCCCAGTCGGGCGCGTTCACCTGGGTCTTGAGCGCACCCTCGGGGCTCTGCAGCATGGCGAACCGGTCTTTCTCGGCCAGCCGAATGTACAGTTCGAGCCCCTTGATGTAGTCGCGCAGCTCGGCGCCCTTCGCCGTCAGCGGCTTCTTGAACCCCGCCACGAACACCGTGATCACGGCCGCAACACACACGGCGATCAGGATGAACGGCACCGCTCCCCCGAAATCATCACTGATCGCGAGCGTGCCCGCGAGAAACGCCAGCCCGGCGAACACGATCGCAGCCAAGGCGAACAGCGCGCTGAACAACGTGGTGCCGCCGCGAACATATCCGTCGGTCACCACCTGCTTGCGGGTCGACTGCATCAACCCGAAAATGCCCCTGCTGAGAGTCGTGTCTTGTTTCTCGAGCTGCTTCCACGCGCCGAGCTGCAGCGACTCGCCGAAGAGCAGCTTCGCCAGCTCGAGTTCGGTCGCGTCGAGCCCGTCGAGGCTCGTGAGACGCAACCAGTAGGTCTTGCCGCCCCATCCAGATTTCTCCTGCTCGACGATCTGGATGTTGCGCCGCACAGCCAGGCTCACGAAACTCGCCGCGGGCGCTCGCTTGTCTTGCTTGTAGATCACCGAGGCGACCAGCAGGTTCACCCCGGGTGGAGCCGTGTACTCCGCGATGATCGTGGGCCGGCCCTTGCCGTCTTTCAGCACGGTTTTGCGCAGGATGATCGCGCCGATCGCCACCAGCACGGCGAGTATCGCGAAGATGAGTTCGGCGATCGCGGCACCCGAGGCGAAGAACGAGTTGTCGCGTGCCGTGAAGGTGCCGGGGGCGAAGCCGATCGAGACGGTGACGTTCTCGCCGGCCGCCAGCTGCTGCGCGGAGGTGGTGAAGGTCGTGTCGCCGTTCGGAGCGGGTACAGGCGGTACCGTCACGTCTCCGATGGAAGGTGCGCGCGCAGAGGGATTCAGCCCATTCGACCCGGTGATGCCACACGCATTCGTCGCCCCTGCCGCACCGAAGTAGCACGATGCCGATCCGTTCAGGCTGCCTGCGAGCTCGGCCGGCACATGAACGGTTGCGGCGACGCTCTCGAACGGCTGCTTCCAGGCGGTGCCGTTGGTGTCCCAGTAGAACTCGTCGTCGTTCGTGTCGGCGAAGTACTGCGTCACATTCGTCTGCGTGTAGGTGAGCACGTAGACCTGCGAACCGTGCACGTAGTCGTCGGCAGCGATCGTCACCAGCAGCAGGTCGTCTTGCGTCTCGGTCGAGTACGAGCGAGAATTTCCGTCACCGTCGGTGATCGACACGATGGAGATGTCGGTGGGATGCCCGTCATACTTCGTGGGGATGGCGCGCTGAATGCCGTGGTTCTGGTCGAAACTGGGGAATTCGGCATCCAGTGTCTCGACGGTTGTGAGGGTGGAATGCCCACCCGCGTCGCGACCGAGCGTGTAGTCGCCGCTGAAGCTGTTGAACGTGAAGTCGTTGACCCCGGTTCCGACGGCCGACACGGGCGCGATGGCCGAGCCGAACGCGGGCGCGGCGGCAGAGCGGGCGGTGATGGCGGCGGCGGAGCCGGGAGCCGCCGGAACCGCGGCCCGCGCGGGGCTCGCCGCCAACCCCAGCACCACAACGGCGAGCGCGATAGCCGCGACGGCCGCGACGAAACGACGAACGGCAGTGGCCGTCGCCCGCCACGAAGATGCCGACACCTCAGCTCGTGAGCCGACTCGCGAGGGAGAGGCGTGAACATCAATGCGTGTCATGCTGGCGCCTCTTTCGTCTGACTGGTTGTCATCGGAGATTAGCTGAGCCGCGCTCGACTCGACCCCGAATTCCTCGACGCTACCCGCTGAACGCGGCCGGGGCAAAGTTGCCGGTGATCGGCAGGCTCGACGATCGGCTGACGAAGCAGTAGTAGTCGCGCAACCCCGACTGCCATTGCGCGGCAGACACCGGGAAGTCAGCCTGCCACACCACGTCGGGGTACGCCGCGAGAATCGCCGGGTTGAAATTCGCCGGAAGCTGGCAGAGCAGATTGAGCTGCTCTTTGATGGCGTCTTGACCCGGGTAGACCGCCGCCGGGTCGTCACCGAGCGTGCCCCGGCTCATCACCTGGGCGGCGTGCGGCACAGCGCAGTCGATCACCGTGAACCTCTGCTGCCACACCGACGTGAATGGGCTGATGCACTCGCCGCCGCGCAAGGCGCTCCACTCGTACGTTCCGGCCAGCTGAGGGCCGGCCGTCGAGGTGGGGGTGGGCGTCGGAGTCGGTGTGGGGGTCTGGGTCGGTGTCGGCGTGGCGACCGGGGCGGCCGAAAGGATGCCCGGCAGCCGCGTTCCGAGCAGAAACAGCGCCCCGAGAACCAGCACCGCGACCACGATCACGGCGACCGGCAGTACGAGCCGCGAGCGACCGCGTTCCGCGGTCAGATGCGTGCCCGGTCGCGCGGCCGCACTCGGGGTCACGCCGCGGCGCAGGTCTGCACTCGGCGGCACGGCCGATCGCATGTCCGCATGCGGCGCTACCTCCGCACGCGCATCCGCCCCTGCCGCATCGCCAGGTCGCGCGGCCGCACTCGGGGGCACGCCAGGGTGCGCGGCCGCGCCCGGCAGCACGGGCTCATCCTTGGCCGGCTCGTTCGGTTGCCGTAGCTCCACTGGTGCTAGCTGAGCCCGAGGTCTGCGAGGCCGATTGCGTAGTAGTAGGGGTAGCCGGCAGCCTCGATGCGTTCGCGCGCTTCCGTGTTGCGATCGACCACCACGGCGACGCCGGCGATGATGGCACCGACCTTCTCGAGCGCCTCAATCGCTTTCAGTGGCGAACCGCCCGTGGTCGACGTGTCTTCGAGCACGATGACCCGTTGGCCGTCGAGGTCCGGCCCTTCGACCTGCTTGCCGCGGCCGTGGTCTTTCGGTTCTTTGCGCACAACGAAGGCGTCATAAGCGAGCCCGCGTGCCGCGCCCTGGTGCAGTATGGCTGCCGCCACGGGGTCGGCGCCCATCGTGAGCCCGCCGACGGCCGAAACATCCGGAATCTGGGCGATCAGATCGAGCATGACCTGCCCGATCAGCGGCGCAACACGATGGTCGAGGCTCACCCGGCGCAGATCGACGTAGTACGTCGCCTTCTTGCCGCTCGTGAGCGTGAAGTCGCCGTGAAACACCGCGAGATCGGAAATGTACTTCATCAGTTGGTCGCGCGCTTCGGTCACGCGTACAGCCTAATTGGTGCGGCACGGTGACCACTGCGCCCCATGGCATCAGCTGAACGCGGCGACCGCGCTCGTCGCGTTTCCCCACCTCCACCCTCCACACGCCGCGAACGGCGCGCGGAGCCTCGGGCCGGCGTGGGCCCAGAGGCGGCGGCGCACAAATAAGCTGGGTGGTATGCGTGTTGCGACCTGGAATGTGAACTCCATCAGGGCCCGAGTGGGCCGCGTCACCGAATGGCTGGTGCGCGAAGACATCGACGTGCTCGCCATGCAGGAGATCAAGTGCCGCGAACCGCAGTTTCCGTACGAGCCGTTCACCGAGGCGGGCTACGACGTCGAATTGCACGGCCTGAACCAGTGGAACGGCGTCGCCTTCGCCAGCCGACTGCCGATGGAAGATCTGGCGGTCGGCTTCGAGGGTGTGCCCGGCTTCGGCAAGCCCGACGAGAATGGCCTGCTTCCGTCTGAGGCCCGCGCACTGGGTGTCACCGTGAACGGTGTACGGCTCTGGAGTTTGTACGTGCCGAATGGGCGCGAGCTTGGCGATCCGCATTACGACTACAAGCTGAAGTGGCTCGAGCAGCTGGCGACCGAAACGAAAGTGTGGCTCGCCGAGCATCCGGGTCAACCGCTGGCGCTCATGGGCGACTGGAACATCGCGCCGCTCGACACCGACGTGTGGGATGTGTCGGTCTTCGAAGGCGCCACCCACGTATCGCCACCGGAGCGAGCCGCCTTCACCGCGTTCGAGACACTCGGCCTCACCGATGTGGTGCGCCCGCTCGTGCCCACCGGGTATACCTATTGGGATTACAAACAACTGCGTTTCCCGCGAAACGAAGGCATGCGCATCGACTTCATCATGGGGTCTGGCCCGTTCGCTTCGCTGGTGACGGATGCCCGCATCGACCGCAACGAACGAAAAGGCACCGCGCCGAGCGACCACGTTCCCGTGGTGGTCGATATCGACCTCGATCTTGAAGGCGAAGACGACCGCCCTATGATTTTCGGCTGACTCTGATCTCCGGCTGACTTAGCTCCTCGGCGGCTCAGCTCGGGGCGAGCAAGGCCGACGTCACCAGCAAGACCGGTACTGCCGCAATGGTCGTGAGCAATACGACGTCGCGCGCCACCGGAACGCCCACCCCGAAGCGGAAGGCGTAGTTGAAGATGTTCTGCGCCGTCGGCAGAGCCGCGAGCACTACCACTGCGAACACGTGCATGCTGTCGAGGTGGAAGACGAAGTTCGCGAAAAGGTAGGCGACCACCGGCATCAGCACGCTCTTCAGCACAGTCGCCACGATGATTTCGCGGCGATCGCTGCCGGGCGGAAACGGGCGTTGCCCCGAAAGCGACATCCCGAACGTCACCAGTACGACCGGAACCGCCGCCCCGCCGAGCAAGACGAATGGCGCCAGCACGGGGTCGGGAATGTGCCAGCCGAAGAGTGCCACGACGAACCCGGCCAGCGAGGCCAGAATGATCGGGTTGCGAACGGGCTGCAGCAGAATCGCTTTCACCGAGGCGCTGCCCCTGGTCGAGACGTCGAGCACCGTCAGCAGGATCGGCGCCAGCACGATGAGCTGCACCATCAGCACCGGAGCGACGAATTGGGCACTGCCGAGAACGTAGACGGCTACGGGCAGACCGATGTTGTTGGCGTTCACGTACGACGCCGATGCGGCACCGAGCGCGGTGAGCGCCACGGGCCGCCGAAAGAACAGCCGCGAGATCAGTACGAAAACGCCTGCGGTGATGACGACCGAAATGACAGTCACCAGGAGGAACGACGAGAAGATCACGCTGATGTCGGCTCGAGCGAGCACCGCGAACAGGAGGGCCGGGCTCGCTACGAAGAAGACGAAGCGGTTGAGTGCGGTCGGGGCATCTGCCGGCAGGATGCGCAGACGCTGAACGACATAGCCCACCGCGATGACCACCCCGATGATGGCGAATCCGGTCAGTACGCCGATCATAGAATCTCAGCGCCGTGAGCCACCGGAACGACATCGGCCGCGAGTCTGGCGACGTGATCGACCGCCGCCGCCCGTTGAAAGAACCGGCGTTGCATGAACCGGCGTTGTATGACCCGGCCGCCGATGCCGCCATGATCGGAGTGCGGATCGGCGGCGGCTTCGCGTTTCGTCAGCCGACCGCCGGTGGCCGCGCGTTCGCTCACGGCCCGGTGGCCATCGCGGTGACGAGCGCGGCGTTCAGATAGGGCGTGAGCGTGGTGGCGAAGGTGTTGGTCAGGTGATCTTGATCGCGATACACGTTCGCCCCGCCGATGACCGCCAGGCAGTCAGTGGCGGTGCAGAAGGTGCTGCTGAAGTCGAGCAGCGTGACCTTCTGCCCCGCGGCGAGTGAGGCCTTTGCGGCCACGGCGATGGGCGGGTCGGCGACGAGCCCCTCGGCCCGGGGTTCGACGCAGTCGGCCTCGGCCGAGGTGCGCAGACACTTGTTGGGGTCGTCGGTCCACGCCGGGTTGTCGACCGTCGTGACGACCGGAGTGCCCTTGTCGGTCACCTGCTTCCACGCGTCGCTGAAGCCGGTGGCGAGGGCTTGGCCGGCGCCAGACGTTCCGGGCGCCGTGGCATCGGCGAGCGCCGCCGTGAACACCACGTTGTAGGGTTGCACGCTCGCCAGTTCGTTCGTGAGGTTCACCCGCCACTCGTTGCAGGAGCGCGAGAACGCATCAAGGCCGGGTAGCGGATCGGTGTTCCACGGGCATCCGCCCTTGATGTACGTGGTCAGCGCCCAGCCGTTGCCGGTGGCCATCTGGATGAACGGCGCCAGCAACGCGTACGCATGACTGTCACCGATGAGTGCGACCCGCTTCGCGCTCGGATCGGTCGAGCCGAAGTGGCAGGCGAACAGCCCCGAGTCGTTGAGCGTCACCAGACACTCGGGGTTCGTGGGCCGGTCGGCATTGCCGAACCCGGGCGACGGGATGATCGTTCCGGCCAGCGCCGCGTTCGAACACGTCGCTGCCGCAGCAGCACTCCCGCCCGCAGACGCAGTGCTCGCTCCGCCGGTCGCGCCAGCCGCACCGGCGCCCGCACCCGTGCCGATAGCGTTCGCGCCGCCGACACCCGCACCCGCCCCAGCACCCGAGCTCGCACTCCCGCCCGCGGAACTCGCCGCTGCGCCAGCGGCAGCACCCGCACCCGCCGCGACGACCGGCACAGCCTGCCCCAGGTACGTACCCGTCGAATCCGTCACTTCGGGCCCCGGCCCCGATGCGGCGCCGAAGCACGACGGCGGATCGGCGACGGTGCTCGCGAGCTGACTGGCCGCAGCGTCGTATTTGGGTTGCTGCACCACCCACACGCTGCTCACCAGCAGCACCATGACGGCCATTCCGGCCAGCATGAACGTGAAGGTCGCGCGTGGTTTGCGCAGAGTCCAGAACTTCCACCGCCTGGTGGGGTCTTCGACGAACTTCTTCGTGAGCCAGGCGAGAACCACCGCGACGACGAAGAGCGCGACGCGGTTGTAGATCGACAGCCCCCAGCCGGGAATGAACGGAGCGATCACGATGAGCGGCCAGTGCCACAGGTAGAGGGAGTACGAGATGTCGCCGAAGAACCTCGGCACGCGCATGCTGAGCACGCGGCCGATGTCGAACCGGCGTTCGGAGCGGTGCGAGACGATCACCGCCGCGGTACCGAGCACGGGAACGAGTGCGGCATAGCCGGGGAACGGAGTGTTGCGGTCGTACGTGAAGCCCGCGATGAGAATCGCGAGCACCCCGGCGTAACCGAGCGCGTTGACGAACCATGCTCGTGTCGGCCGGAGCCGCGGAATGAGCGCGATGAGCGCGCCGACCCCGAACTCCCAGACCCGCGTGTACGTCACGAAGTAGGCCGACGCCGGGTCGTTGTTCGTGGCGACGACCGAGAGCACGAACGAGATCACGGTGGCGACGGCCACCAGCGCGATCATCGCGTTCCAGCGACCGCGATCACCGTATTTCGTGGCCAGCCGCTTCACCCCGAAGAACGACGCCCCCAGCAGCAGAATCGGCCAGACCACGTAGAACTGCTCTTCGAGCGACAGCGACCAGTAGTGCTGCACCAGTGAGGCGTCGTTCGAGGCGGCGAGATAGTCGACCGAGTTCGCTGCGAGCGCCCAGTTCTCGACGTAGAACGTGCTCGCCAGAATCTCTTTGAGGTTCTCGGTGATCGCGCTCAGCGGCATGATCACGAACGTCGCGACCAGGCTGAACAGCAGCACGAGAAGTGCAGCAGGGAGCAGCCTCCGAACGCGTTTCGCCCAGAAGCTCGGCAGCTTGATGCGGTCTGTGCGCTCGAGTTCGCGAGAGAGCTGCTGGGTGATCAGAAAGCCGGAAATGACGAAGAACACATCCACGCCGATGTACCCGCCGGTCAGCCGGCCCGGCTCGAAATGGTAGATGACGACGAGCAGCACGGCGATGGCACGGAGGCCCTGAACGTGGGGAAGGAAGTGGGCTGGAGCACCGCGCTTGGCGACAGTCTCGCCGCGTGTGGTGGTCGAGTTCATATCGCCCCATGCTACTGGGGCGGTTCTGAGCGAAACCTGCGGCACGCTACTCTGTGCACTTTCGAGCGAGCGCAGTCATTGTGGAGAACTCGCTGAAGCCGCCATACTCCTTCATATGAATTTTCACACCGTACTGAAGCAGAGCGGCACGACGGCGACCGGAATCGTCGTACCGCAAGACGTCTACGAATCGCTCGGCACGGCGAAACGGCATGCGGTCGTGGTCACAATCAATGGCTACTCGTATCGCAGCACGGTGACGCCGTACCGCGGCGAAATCATGCTGCCCGCGAGCGCCGAGGTGCGTGCGGGCGCGGGCATCGAGGGCGGCGATGAGATCGACGTCGACGTCGTGCTCGACGACCAGCCCCGTGAGGTGACGGTGCCCGACGACTTCGCCGCCGCGCTGGATGCGGTTCCGCCAGCCCGCGCCTTCTTCGACACCCTTTCGTACAGCAACAAACGCCGCTTCACCGTGCCCATCGACGAGGCCAAAACGCCGGAAACCCGCCAGCGCCGCATCGAGAAGGCCGTCGCAACCCTCGCCGAGAACAAGCTCTGAGACTAGCGCCGCGCGAGCCGGGCCAGCCCCGGCGCCGACAGGTGCAGCACCTCGTACCGCTCCACGTCGCGGCCGGCGTCAGCCGACGCATCCCACTCGTTCGCCGGTGCCGCCGCCCAGAGGCTGAACTCCACGAGCTGCCAGGTGCGCGGGTCGACGGCCACGGCGACGGAATGAAGGCCCGGCTGTTCGACGAAGGCCGGCAGGGCATCCACTCGCGAAGCGACCAGCGGCTGCGGGTCTGAGTCGTCAGTCAAGTGGATGACCGACCGCACGGCCACGGTGGGCACCGCCTCGATCGCGGGCCCCCGCGCGAACCCCGCGCCCACCCAGGTCTGCGCGACGGGACGCCCGAAGTCGCGGATGATGGTGCCGAACCCATCGCCGCCCCACAAGAAGGTTCCGGCGGCGAGCGGTGCGTTCCAGAGGTAGAACGGCGCGTACTGGTTGACGGCCGACCCGTTCACCCCCGCTTCGCGGATGAGATACGCCTTCAGCCCGAGCCCCGGATACTGGTCGAGCGCAGCACCCCGCGTCGCGACCCGCTCGCGAATGATGCCCATGTCGTAGTCGGCGGGCAACGTGATCTGGTACTGCATTGCGAGCATGCGCTCATCGTACGACTCTTGCCTCGCGCCCGCGTCGCAGCTTCCCGCAGCGCAACGAATCGGTCACACCGGGTGAAAATCGCGGTAGCTCAGGTTGCTACGAAATGGGCGCTCGCGATACTGTGCGAAAGACAATCGGAGGCACTTCATGGCACGACTCACTCCCTTCGCTATCGTGGCCGTCGCTGCGGCGGCGATCATTCTGACCGGATGTTCGAGCGAAGCCGTACCGCTCACCCCGCCGGCGTCGCAATCCGCCGAAGCCGAGGCCGCCGTCGGGTTCCAGGAGGGCAGCCTCGTGGGCGTGTGGACCGTTCAACAGAAGTACGACTCCCCCGAGCAACCGTTCATCGCCTTCGTGCAAGACAACACCTGGATCGCCTCCGACGGGTGCAACCGCGTCGAAGGCACCTGGACCGTCGACGGCAACGGGGTGATGACGACGACCGCCGGCCCTTCGACGATGATGGCGTGCGACGGCGCTCAGCTGCCGCTGTCGGTGACTCTCGCCAACTACGTGTCGATCAACGGTGACTACCTCACTATCGACAGCTCGAACAGCACCACCACCACAGAACTGATTCGCGCGACCGACCCGACCGTGGGGCCGCAGGGCTGGCCGATCGGCTACTGGACCGAGACTCGAACGCGCACCTCGCCGTTCCTCACGATTTCGGCCGACCGCACGTTCACCGGTTTCGACGGGTGCAACCAGCTCACCGGCACGTGGAGCCCGAACCCGGGCGCGAACGAATCGGTCACCTTCTCGAACGTCTCCGCAACCGCTGGTCTGTGTGTCGGTACCGACCCCTGGCTCAACAAGGCTGCCAGCGCCACCGTGCAGAACAGCGTGATGACGGTCTCGGCGGCCAACGGTGCCGTGATCGGCCAGCTGCGCGGCATGTAGGCTGCGGGCACGCGCCGTACGCGGTCAGTAACGCGCTGTAACAACCGCATACTCGGCCCGTCATCTGGGGCACAGCCCGCCGAAACCAGCAAAAGTGTGCCTAAGCTTAACGCGATGAGTACAACCGAAACAGCCGCCCCGATCGTCGCCGCAGAACCACTCACTGCCGCAGACGTAGAACGGCTGCGGCTCGACTTCCCGATTCTGGCGCGTGAAGTGAACGGGCATCCACTCGCCTACCTCGACTCGGGTGCCACGAGCCAGAAACCGCTGCAGGTTCTGGATGCCGAACGCAGCTTCTACCTGAACGAGAACTCTGCGGTGCATCGCGGCGCCCACACGCTCGCCGCCGAGGCGACCGAACTCTTCGAAGACGCCCGGGCGACGGTGGCGCGGTTCATCGGAGCGGCAGACGACGAGATCGTCTACACGTCGAATGCCACAGAGGGCATAAACCTCGTGGCCTATGCCATGTCGAACGCGAGTCTCGGTCGCGGCGGCGAGGATGCGGCACGATTCAGGCTCGGACCTGGCGACGAAATCGTCGTCACCGAGATGGAACATCACGCGAATCTGCTGCCCTGGCAAGAACTGGCGGCGCGTACCGGTGCGACGCTCCGATATATTCCGATTGACGAATATGGTGCGCTGCTGCTCGATGAGGCTGCGGCGATCATCGGTGAGCGTACGCGCGTCGTGGCTTTCACTCACGTGTCGAACGTGCTCGGTGTAATCAACCCGGTCGCCAGGCTCGTCGAACTGGCCCACACCGTGGGTGCGCTCGTACTGCTCGACGCCTGCCAATCCGCGCCGCATCTGGCTCTGAATGTCGCACGGCTCGGTGTCGATTTCGCCGTCTTCTCCGGCCACAAGATGCTCGGCCCCACCGGGGTCGGTGTGCTGTACGGCCGCCGGGAGCTCCTGAATGCGCTGCCCCCGTTTCTCACCGGCGGTTCGATGATCGTGTCGGTGACGATGGAATCGGCCGAATACCTGCCCGCGCCGCAGCGCTTCGAGGCGGGCACCCAGCGTGTATCGCAGGCGATCGCGTTGGCTGCGGCCGTCACCTACCTCGACACCGTCGGCCTCGACCGCATCGCTGCGCACGAGGCCGTGCTCGGGCAGCGGCTGGTCACGGGGCTGTCGGCAATCACCGGGGTGCAGGTGCTGGGGCCGCAGGCCGGCCACGAGCGGGTGGGGCTGGCGAGTTTCGATGTGGCGGGCATCCACTCGCACGACGTGGGCCAGTTTCTGGATGACCGGGGCATTGCCGTGCGAGTCGGCCACCACTGCGCGCAGCCGTTGCACCGCCGTTTTGGGGTGGTCTCGAGCACGCGGGCCAGCACCTACCTGTACACCACAGACGACGAAGTGGATCGCTTTCTCGCCGGGGTCGCCGACGCCGTCACCTTCTTCGGAGCACACGCATGAGTTCGACCGAGATGCAGGGCCTCTACCAGCAGGTCATTCTCGATCACGCGAAGGAGCGGCACGGGTTCGGCCTCGCCGCCACAGCTGACGCGCACTCGCATCAGGTCAACCCCACCTGCGGCGACGAGATCACTCTGCAGCTGCAACTCGACGGCGACACGATCGCAACACTCGGCTGGGAGGGGCAGGGCTGCGCGATCTCTCAGGCATCGGCTTCGCTGCTCTCCGATCTCGCGCCCGGCCTCACTCCGGCGCAGCTGTCGGAACGCATCGACGTTTTTCGGGTGGCGATGCGCTCGAAGGGCGCCATCGAGCCAGACGAAGAGCTGCTCGGCGACGCCGTCGTGCTCGGCGGGGCGTCGCGGTACGTCGCGCGGGTGAAGTGCGCGATGCTGGCCTGGGTCGCCGCCGAAGACGCGCTACTGCAGCTCAGCGGGCGCTGAACGGCGGGCGCTGATCGGCGGGCGCTGAACGGCGGGCGCTGCTCACGGGCGCTGATCGGCGGTCGGTGCTCACGGGCGCTGATCGGCGGTCGGTGCTCACTGGGCTGCCGGGCAGGTGAATCGCCCGCTTGCTGGTTGGGAGACACGCGCTAACTGAGGATCAGCCAGGAGCTGCGGCTATATGCTCCTCTCCGACGCGACGATCCTCACCAAGCG
>JAODBB010000173.1 GCA_025463745.1 Subtercola sp. | reverse complement strand
TCAGCCATGACCCGTCGGATTGTGGGATCGACATCACCGGGGTGACACGCGGGGCCCCCGTTTTGGCGCCGATCGAGTGCAGCAGCACGAGGCTGGAGCCGAATCCACCGGTCGTGACATGACCTTCGTTCGCGCGGAATTCGTCGATGATGGTGTCATTCCAATTGCTCATGGCTCCACGTTACTCGGGCCCCACACCAGTCGGCATCTCCATGACATTGCGGACAGTGCAACCAAGGGTTGCGCGTGGGCATGATGAGGTCTATCTTGATATGCAACCGGACGTTGCACAAGGAGAATGACATGGATCAGACCAGCACAGAACACGACAGCACAGAGTATGGAAGCACAGTGCGCGAAGGCACAGTGCGCGGAAGCGCAGAGTACGGAAAAACCGAACTCGGAAGCATCGAGCGCGAGCTTCACGTCGACGCGTCGCCTGAGGTCGTTTTCGAGGTGCTGAGCAGCCCCGAGTACATTCGCGACTGGTGGCTGGCCGAAACTGAGATCGAACCGATTGCCGGAGCGACAAGCCGGCTCACGTGGATTGATGAGGAAACAGGCGTCTCGACGTCAGAACCGTTCACGGTCGTCGAGGCCGACCCGCCGCGGCGCTTCTCATTTCGCTGGGTTTACGAGGCCGACGTCGGAGACGCGCGTCCAGGCAACTCGCTGCTGGTGGTCTTCGACCTGGTGGCGTCGGGGGAGGGAACGCTGCTTCGCTTCACCGAGACCGGCTTCCGCGAGCGCGGCTGGGAAGCGGCGGTACTGGAGTCGACCTACAACGACCACCGACAGGGCTGGGACTTCTTCCTGCCACGTCTGGCCGATGTCGCGAAGAAGCGAGAGGCCGCCTCATGAGTGCGGTCGTCGACAGCACGGTCGTCGACAGCGTGGCTGTCGACCGTATGGCCGTCGACGACGAGCTCTGGTCGGCGATCGGTGATCCGACCAGACGACGGATGCTCGACCTCCTGTTAGCCGATGGGCAGGGTACCGCCACTACGCTCAGCACGCACTTGCCCGTGACACGCCAAGCCGTCACGAAGCATCTCATCGTGCTCGACCGGGTGGGGCTCGTGCGCTCGTCGGCGGCGGGCCGTGAGAAGCGTTATCGAGTCGACGAGACCCAGCTGGCCCGCGCCGTGGCTCAGCTCAACTCCGTCGGCACCCTGTGGGATGCCCGGCTACGCCGAATCACGAGCCTCGCCGAGGCGATCCAACGGGCCAAGAACCAGGCACTTGCCCAGAACAAGGCACCTGCCCAGAACACGGCAACGGCACAGAATCCGGCGCCAGACGCGAACGAAACGAGCAAGGAGAAGTAAATGGTGGACATCCTGCACCGCGTGGGGGCGAAGTCGACACCGGAGGCGGTCTTTGAAGCGCTCACGAGCGTCGACCGCCTCGCCGAATGGTGGACGACCGATACGAGCCAGAACGGTGACGGCACGCTCCTGTTCCGTTTTGGAGAGGTCGGCGGGTTCGACATGAAGGTCATCGAGCTGCGTCCGAACAGCCGTGTCGTGTGGGAGGTCATCGACGGACCGGCCGAATGGATCGGAACCACGGTGAGCTTCGAGGTGAGCAGCGATGACGAGTGGACGATCATCCTCTTCGCGCACTGCGGCTGGTCTGAACCGGTACCGTTCATGAGTCACTGCAGCACGAAATGGGCGACTTTTCTGATGAGTCTCAAGGCGCTCGTGGAGACGGGAACGGGCGCTCCGCACCCCCACGATGTGCAGATCAGCAACTGGCACTAACGCGGCGTCAGCTGCGTACGACAGGTTCCAGTCGCCCGAGAACAGCGGCAAGTGCGGTTTCGGTGAGCACGGCCCGCACGTCGGTGCTGTCATCGAGCCGTGCGTTGTATGGCGTCGAGTTCAGGATGCCGAAGAGTGCATGCATGCGCACCTCGAGGTTCGCGTCGTCGAGGTCGGGCCGCAGGCGGGCGGCGATCTCTTGCCAACCGCGAAGGTAGCGCCGCTGAAGTTGTCGCACGTGATGGTTCGACTCGGTCGGCAGGCTGGCGAGTTCGCGATCTTGAATGCGGATGACGTCGCGTTCGTTCACCGCGAAGTCCGCGTGAAAGGAGATGAGGTCGCGCAGCGTTTCGAGATCGGTGTCGCCGTGCTCGAGCGTCTTCTCGTATCCCGCGAGGAGCCGTTCGCTCGCATCGACGAGTAATTCGACGAGGATGGCCTCCTTGTTCGCGAAGTGCCGGTAGAGCGCCGGCCCGCTGACTCCGACGGCGGTTCCGAGGTCGTCGATGGAGACGGCGTGATAGCCCCGCTCGGCGAAGAGGTGGCCCGCCGCCTTCAGATATTGCTCACGCCGGTGGGCCTTTTCGGTCGCCCGCCACGTTTCGGTCACACGGCCATCCTAGCCGTCGCTAGACATTTCAGTTAGCGAGCAGTAACCTGAACTCGATTAGCAATCGATAACTGAAATGGCGGGTAGAGGATGCAGACCCTCACGAGCGAGGTACAGCCGCTTAGCCAGGAATTTCGGGCTAACGACAGGGCGCAGCGCAGCGCTGTCGCCGAACTGCGTCAACGGCTCGAGGCGACGGCGCTCGGCGGATCGCCGGCCTCGAGAGAGCGTCACGTGGGCCGCGGCAAGCTTCTGCCGCGTGATCGCATCGACCACCTTGTCGACCGGGGCAGCGCCTTTCTCGAGATCGGCCCGCTCGCGGCGAACGGCATGTACAACGACGAGGCGCCCGGGGCGGGGTTGATTACCGGCATCGGGATGATCCACGGTCGTCACGTCATGATCGTCTGTAATGACGCGACGGTCAAGGGCGGCACGTACTACCCGATCACGGTGAAGAAGCATCTGCGTGCGCAGGAGATCGCCGCAGAGAACGAACTGCCCTGCGTCTACCTCGTCGACTCGGGTGGAGCATTTCTGCCGCGGCAAGACGAGGTTTTTCCCGATCGCGATCACTTCGGGCGCATCTTCTACAACCAGGCCCGAATGTCGTCGCGGGGCATCGCTCAGATCGCCGCCGTTCTGGGGTCGAGCACCGCGGGTGGTGCGTACGTACCGGCAATGAGCGATGAGACCGTCATCGTTCGAAACCAGGGAACGATCTTTCTGGGTGGCCCGCCCCTGGTGAAGGCCGCGACGGGCGAGATCGTCACGGCCGAAGAGCTCGGGGGAGGCGTCACCCATACGAAGTATTCGGGGGTCGCCGATCACTTGGCCGATGATGACGAACACGCACTGCAGATCGTTCGCGATATCGTCGCCCAGCTTCCGCCTCCTCGCGAACGAGCGTGGGCCGTGGCGACTCCTCTGCAGCCCCGGGTGGATCCGGCCGAACTGTACGGGGTGGTTCCCACCGAGTTGCAGGTGCCCTACGACGCGCGGGAGATCATCGCCCGGCTGGTCGACGACAGCGCGTTCCACGAGTTCAAGAAAGACTTCGGGGCGACCCTCGTCACCGGTTTCGCTCACATCGACGGTCATCCGGTCGGCATCGTCGCGAACAACGGTGTGCTGTTCTCCGAGTCGGCGCTGAAGGGCGCTCATTTCATCGAGTTGTGCGACAAGCGCAAGACCCCGCTGCTGTTTCTGCAGAACATCACGGGCTTCATGGTCGGTCGCGATTACGAACGTGGCGGCATCGCGAAACACGGCGCCAAGATGGTGAACGCCGTCGCCTGTGCTCGAGTTCCGAAGCTCACCCTCATCGTCGGCGGCTCGTTCGGCGCCGGAAACTACTCCATGAGTGGTCGCGCGTACTCACCCAGGTTTCTCTGGTCGTGGCCGGCGAGCCGCATTTCGGTCATGGGCGGCCCGCAAGCCGCAGCAGTGCTCGCCACTGTGCGACGCGACCAGCTCGAAGCCGCTGGTGAAAGCTGGTCGGCCGAAGCCGAAGCCGACTTCACGAGGCCTGTGCTGCGCCAATACGAAGAGCAAGGCAGCCCCTACTACGCCACCGCACGACTGTGGGATGACGGCATCATCGATCCCGCCGACAGCCGAACGGTGATCGCACTGGCCCTCGAGGTATGCTCCCACGCCCCAATGGAAGACGTCTCCTACGGCGTCTTCAGAATGTGATCGCCGTGTTCGACACCGTTCTCATCGCCAATCGAGGCGAAATCGCCTGCCGCATCATCGATACTCTGCGTTCGCTCGGGGTGCGTTCGGTTGCCGTCTACAGCGATGCGGATGCCGGCGCCCGCCACGTGCGTATGGCCGATGTCTCGGTTCGCCTCGGCCCGGCCGCTGCGAGCGAGAGCTATCTCAGCTCGGGGCGCATCATCGCCGCAGCGCTGGCGACCGGAGCACAGGCCATCCATCCTGGCTACGGTTTTCTCGCCGAGAACGCCGCCTTCGCGTCTGCCTGCGAGGCCGCGGGCATCGTCTTCATCGGCCCGAGCGTCGAGGCGCTCACGATCATGGGCGACAAGATCAGCGCCAAGGCGCAGGTGAGCTTGCGCAACGTTCCTGTTGTGCCGGGTGTCGCAGAGCCGGGGCTCTCGAACGAGGAGCTCGCCGCTGCAGCGGTACAGCTGGGATTTCCGATTCTCATCAAGCCATCGGCGGGCGGCGGCGGAAAAGGCATGCACCTCGTGCGCGAGCAACACGAACTCGACGAAGCGCTCGCGGCCGCACGCCGGGAGGCGGCGTCGTCGTTCGGCGACGACACCCTGTTCATCGAACGTTTTGTGCAGAATCCCCGGCACATCGAGGTGCAAGTTCTCGCCGACAATGCGGGCAACACCGTTCACCTGGGTGAACGAGAGTGTTCGCTGCAGCGCCGCCATCAGAAGGTCATCGAAGAGGCGCCGTCGCCGCTTCTGGATGCCGCGGCCCGAGCCCGCATCGGACGCGCCGCTGTCGACACGGCATTGAGCGTCGGGTATCGCGGCGCCGGAACCGTCGAATTCATCGTCTCTGCCGATGCTCCTGACGAGTTCTTCTTCATGGAGATGAACACGAGGCTGCAGGTGGAGCATCCGGTCACCGAAATGGTCACCGGCCGCGACCTGGTCGAGTGGCAGCTGCGAGTGGCAGCGGGCGAGAGTCTCGACTTCGACCAGAACGACGTTGTGCTCACCGGTCACGCGATCGAGGCGCGGATTTACGCCGAAGACCCGCAACACGGGTTTCTGCCCACGGGTGGAACGGTCGGCGCACTCACTCAACCCTCGGGAGCGGGCATCCGGGTCGATAGCGCCCTTATCGCCGGGCTCACCATCTCGTCTGACTACGACCCGATGCTCGCGAAAGTCATCGCCTGGGGCCCAGACCGCGCGGGTGCCTTGCAGAGGTTGCAGTCGGCGCTCGACGACACCGTCACGCTCGGGGTGACCAACAATGTCGAGTTTCTGAAGCTCCTGCTCGCCGATGACGACGTCGTAGCCGGACGACTCGATACCGAGCTCATCGAGCGCCACTTCGAGTCCTTCGAATTTCATGGGGTCGCGCCGGATGACTTCGCAGTCGGGGCATTGATTCTGCACGCCCGTGCGTGGGCTGATGCGGGCGCCGGTGTCTGGAACACACTGAACGGCTGGAGAATCGGCCGGCCGGCACCGGCGATCTATCGGCTGGATGGCGGGGGAGACGCACCGGTTGTCGTCGAGATTCTCGGTACACCGAGTGATGCCCGGGTTTCGGTCGGAGGAACGTCGTTTCTGGGCGCGGTGAGTCTGGGGTGCGGGTCAGCACGCGTCACCCTTGACGGCATCACGACCACCTCCCGGTTCGTCGAGGTCGGCAGCGTGCTTCACCTCTCCCGCGCGGGCGTGACCTGGGCTGTCGCCGATACCGGATTCGTCAGGGCACGCGGCGGAGCCTCCGGCGAGACTCCGCACCTTCGCTCGCCGATGCCCGGTGCCATCGTCGCCGTCTACGCGCGCGACGGAGACGTCGTAGAGGCAGGATCCCCGGTTCTCAGCATCGAAGCGATGAAGATGGAGCACGTGCTGCGCGCGCCGGTATCGGGTAGCCTCTCGCTACGGGTCGAGGTGGGCATGCAGGTGGCGGCCGACGAAGTCGTCGCGTCGATCATCACGGAGGTGCCGATGACGCCAGAGACGCCGACGAGCACCGCAACGCCGACGAGCACCGAGGCTCCGGCCGACACAGAAACCCAAGCCGACACAGAAACGGAGCGGCAGTCATGACCGAGAAACGCATCGTGCAACGGGGCCTCTACTTCGAAGAGTTCGAATTCGACACCGTTTACGTGCACGCACCCTCGCGCACTGTCACCGAGGCCGATAACGTGCTGTTCACCACGTTGACCATGAATACCCAGTCGCTTCATCTCGACGCGGAATGGTCGAAGACCACGGAGTTCGGGGAACGGCTGATCAACAGCATGTTCACGCTGTCGACGCTGATCGGTACATCCGTGGCGCAGCTCACCCAAGGAACGATCGTCGCGAACCTCGGGTTCACTGAGGTGTCGTTTCCGCACCCGCTCCGGGCCGGCGACACGATGACCTCCGAGAGCAGGGTGCGCTCGAAACGGCTGTCGGCCAGTCGGCCAGGGCAGGGCATCCTCGAATTCGAGCACACTGCCCGAAACCAGCACGGCGAGATCGTCGCCCGCGCGGTGCGGTCGACGCTCATGCTCTGCCTTCCGAGCGAGGTGTGACGCGATGTTCGGCCCCGCCCTTCTTTTCTGCCCGGCAGACCGCCCGGAACGCTACGACAAGGCCGCCGCGGCCTCGGATGCCGTCATCATCGATCTCGAAGACGCGGTGAGTCTCGGCGCCAAGGCGTCGGCCCGTGCCGCCCTGGCCGCCTCCGATCTCGATCCCGCTCGAACGATCGTGCGCATCAATCCGCGCGCGACGGGCCTGCAGGAGGCCGATCTCGCCGCCCTTCGCCAGACCGATTATCGAACCCTGATGCTCCCGAAGGCCGAAACCGAGGCCGACCTTTCTGACCTCGACGAGTTCGGCGTCATCGCACTCTGCGAGAGCCCGCTGGGAGTGCGGAACGCCGACGTGCTGGCGTCGATGGATTCCGTCATCGCCCTGACCTGGGGGGCGGAAGATCTCGTGGCCGGCCTTGGCGGCAGCTCGAGCCGGTTCGCCGACGGCCGGTACCGCTCGGTGGCCCTCTTCGCTCGGTCTCGCGTTCTGCTCGCCGCGGCCGGCGCCGGCAAAGCCGCGTTCGACACCGTGCACCTCGATCTCGCCGACGAGTTGGGCCTTCGAGCCGAGGCAGAGGATGCGGCCGCTTCGGGTTTCGCGGGGGCGATGTGCATTCACCCTCAACAAGTGCCGATCATCCGCTCGGCGTTCGAGCCCTCTGCCGACGATGTTCGGTGGGCTGTCGCCGTTCTGGCGGCTGCGGCGGATTCGGTCAACGGAGTGTTCTCCTACGAGGGGCGCATGGTCGATGAGCCCGTGTTTCGCCAGGCTCGACGCATCATCGATCGCTCGAACTGAGACACGTGAGGCACGTCAGCACGTCAGCACGTCAGCACGTCAGATCGCAGCACGTAGCCCTCAGCTCGTCGCTCCTCAGGTCGAAGCAGGCACTCAGAGGCTCTTGGCCGCCTCGTCGATGAGCGGGGCCATGCGGTAGTGGACGACTTCGCTGATGGCCAGTGCTGTCTCAGTGCGCTCGACCCCGTGAATCTCGAGCACCTTCGCGTTCACACTGAACAGCTCTTCTGCCGTGCGGCACACGATGTGCACGAGCAGATCGGTCGGGCCGCTTAACCCATACGCCTGTACCACCTGGGGAATCGCCGCCAGTTCGTGTGCGATCGCGGCGAGCTCTTGTTGCTTGGCGTACACGGTCGTGAACGCGGTGAGCGGATACCCGAGCGCCACCTGGTTGATGCTGCGTTCGAACGAGAGAAAGGCACCGGATGCCTCGAGACTCGCCAATCGGGCCTGAACAGTATTGCGGCTGAGCTGCAGTTGCTCTGAGAGTGCCACAGTCGTGGCTCGTGGACTCTGCGACAGGGCGAGAAGCAGACGCAGATCGGTGGAATCAAGGGCGCGCATAGTGCGCAACGATATCCGCGATCTACGGCTATGTCTACCGATTGATTGGGCATAATGCTGAATTGTTGACGCAGGTATTGCGCTGACTGATGAGGCAGATCTACTCTCAGTGCATGATCTGAGCGGGCTCGCGCCCGCCAGAAGGTGTGCAACGATGCAGATTGGCGGGCAGGCGCATGAGTGGTCTGGTTCAACTGATTTCGGCCGATGGCCAACGGCTGCCGGCGCCCGATGTCGAAACCTGGGTCGCCGATATCGACGACGAACGGCTGCTGGCCCTGTACGAAGACATGGTCGTCGTTCGCCGCATCGATACCGAAGCGACGGCTTTGCAGCGCCAAGGCGAGTTGGCCCTCTGGCCCCCGCTGCTCGGCCAGGAGGCCGCCCAGATCGGATCGGGCCGCGCGCTTCGCGACGACGACTTCGTCTTCGCCAGCTACCGCGAGAACGCCGTCGCATACTGCCGCGGCATTTCGGTCACCGACCTGGTTCGCGTGTGGCGCGGAACGACCCAGTCGGGGTGGAACCCGTTCACGTACAACATGGCGACGCCGCAGGTCATCATCGGCGCACAGACTCTTCATGCCACGGGGTATGCCCTGGGCATCCAGAATCGCGGCACCGACGCCGTCGCCGTCGCCTACTTCGGCGATGGCGCCACCAGCGAGGGTGACGTCAACGAGGCCATGGTTTTCGCCGCGAGTTACAAAGCCCCCGTCGTGTTCTTCTGCCAGAACAACCAGTGGGCCATCTCAGAACCCGTGCGGTTGCAGAGCCGCACGAGCATCGTCGACCGTGCGCTGGGCTTCGGGATCCCAGGCATTCAGGTCGACGGCAACGATGTGCTCGCCGTGATGGCCGTCACGCGCCTAGCCCTCGACCGTGCGCGCCGGGGAGAGGGGCCGACGTTCATCGAGGCCGTGACGTATCGCATGGGCCCGCACACGACGGCCGACGATCCCACCCGCTACCGTGAGCCGGCCGAGCTTGCCGAGTGGCAGGTCAAAGACCCCATCACACGCCTGGCGACGTATTTGCGTGCGCGCGGTGTGCTCACCGACGAGTCGAGCATGGCCGTCGATAACACGGCAGACCAGGTGGCCGCCGAACTGCGGGCCGGATGCCTCGGACTCGCCGATCCCGAACCGCTCTCGCTGTTCGAACACGTCTACGCCGCCCCGCACTCCCGTCTTGCCGAGCAACGTGACCGCTACCTCAGTTACCTGCAGATGTTCGAACCGGCGGGGGCGACACGATGACAACGTCGACGATGACACTCAGTAAGGCGATCAACGCGGGCCTTCGCCGGTCGATGGAGAACGACGACACCGTGATTCTGATGGGCGAAGACATCGGCAAGCTCGGCGGCGTCTACCGCATCACCGAGGGGTTGCAAGAATCGTTCGGGCCGAGGCGGGTGATGGATACGCCACTCGCCGAGTCGGGCATCCTGGGCACGGCCATCGGGCTCGCGTACGCCGGGTACCGCCCGGTCTGCGAGATCCAGTTCGACGGCTTCATCTACCCGGCATTCGATCAGATCGTGAGCCAGGTGGCGCGGATGCACTCCCGCACCCGAGGCGCGGTGACGGTGCCCCTGACGATTCGTGTTCCGTTCGGCGGTGGAATCGGTTCGGCCGAACACCACTCCGACTCGCCCGAGGCCTACTTCACCCACACGTCGGGGCTGCGGGTGGTGAGCGTTTCGAATCCGAATGACGCCTACTGGGTCATCCAGGAGGCCGTTGCGAGCAACGACCCGGTACTGTTCTTCGAGCCGAAGCGCCGCTACCACGTGAAGGGCGAGGTTGAGCTCGACGAGGCAGAACTCGACGAAGTGCGGCCGCCGATGGGTGCCGCGCACGTGCTGGTAGAAGGCACCGATGTCACCCTCGTCACCTACGGCGGGCTGGTGCAGGTGGCCCTTGATGCGGCTCGGGCCGCGTCAGCCGACGGTATCTCGATCGAGGTGATCGATCTTCGATCGCTGTCACCGCTCGATTTCGAGACGGTCACTCGCTCGGTGCAGAAGACCGGTCGTATCGTCATCACTCACGAGGCGGCCGAGTCGGGCGGACTCGGCGCCGAAGTGGCGGCCGGTATCACCGAGCGGGCCTTCTACTTCTTGCAGCACGCGCCGGTTCGGGTGACCGGATTCGACATTCCCTTCCCTCCGGCGAAGCTCGAGAAATACCACCTGCCAGATCTCGACCGCATTCTCGACGGTGTCGATCGTGCGCTGGATCGCCGCAACTCACTCAGTGAGCTGGGTTAGCGTCATGGCCGTCAAAGAATTCGTGCTTCCCGATCTCGGTGAAGGGCTCACCGAGTCGGAGATCGTCGCATGGCACATCAAAGAGGGCGACACGGTCGAGCTCAACCAGGTGATCGCCGACGTCGAGACGGCCAAGGCGCTGGTCGAACTGCCGTCGCCGCACGCCGGAACGGTGACTCACCTCTACGTCGAGGCCGGCACGACGGTGGCCGTCGGCGAACGCATCGTGTCGTTCGAGGTGGCGGGAGCGGAGCCGTCTCCAGCGCCGGCTGAAGCGCCGCCCAACCTGGTGGGCTACGGCGCCGTGACCGAATCGCAGGATGCGCCGGCGCGTCGGCCTCGTCGTGAATCGGGGCCTCGTCTTGGATCAGTGCCTCGCCTCGAATCAAGTGGTACATTGCCGCGACGGTCGACACCGCCCGTCCGTCGGCTCGCCAGTCAGCTCGGAGTAGATCTGCAGTTGCTACTGGGCACGGGTGACGGCGGAATCATCACGCGTGCAGATGTCGAAGCTGCGGCGTCGAACCCGACACCGAGGGCCGAGGTAGCGACCGTCGAATCCGCGAAAGCGAATTCCGCCGCCGCCCATTCTGCCGCCGGCTCGGATTCTGCTGATTCCATCACCGTTCCCGTGACGGGCGTTCGCAGACTGATGGCTGAAGCGATGGTGCGCAGTGTCACCACGGCACCGCAGGCGACCGTCTTTCTCTCGGTCGACGTCACCCGAACGGTCGACCTGCTCGCCGAGCTGCGCGCCACCCCCGAGTTCACAAACCTGCGGCTCACCTTTCTCTCCGCCGTCGTCAAGGCGGTCTGCTCGGCTCTTGCGCGTCATCCTGAGGTGAATTCACGCTGGAACGATGCCACCGCAGACATCACCAAGTTTCGCCACGTCACTCTGGGAATCGCTGCGGCGACCCCTCGCGGCTTGCTGGTGCCGGTCATCCCGGCGGCCGATTCGCTCGATCTGGCGGCAGTCGCTACGGCACTCGATGCGCTGGTGAAAACCAGCAGAGCAGGAACCACCCGGCCGGCCGATCTCAGTGGCGGCACCTTCACCATCAGCAACGTCGGCGCCTTCGGAGTCGACGCCGGTACACCGATCGTGAACAACGGCGAGGCTGCGATTCTCGCAGTAGGGGCCGTCGCCCGTAGGCCGTGGGAGTGGGAGGGGCAACTCGCACTCCGTCACGTGGCCACGCTCAGCCTCTCGTTCGATCATCGTGTACTCGACGGCAAGCAGAGCAGCAGCTTTCTGAGCGATGTCGGGCTGTTGCTCAGCAATCCGGCGCGGGCCTTCGCTCTCGCTTGACCAGATTTCTCTCCCCATCCATTCATTGAAGGGCAAGGCAATGACGACAACGACCGCAATCGGCACACCGACGAGAGACGACATGACCGGCTTCGAACTGCCCGAGTTTCACGCACGGCTGAGAGATCAGGTTCGCGATTTCGCCGACACCGTTGTGGCGCCAGCGGCTTATGAATACGACACCAAACGTGAACTGCCCTACGGCATCATCGCCGAGATGGGCGAGATGGGCCTGTTCGGCCTTCCGTTCCCCGTCGAATACGGTGGCCAGGGCAGAGATTATCTCGCCCTGTGTCTCGCTGTCGAGCAGCTGGCGCGTGCCGACCAGAGCATCGCCGTGACGCTCGAGGCCGGCGTCGGGCTGGGCGTGATGCCGATCTTCCGTCGCGGAACCGAAGACCAAAAGCAACGCTGGCTGCCGGAGCTGACCGCGGGCAAAGCCCTTGCCGGGTTCGGCCTCACCGAGGCGGATGCCGGATCCGACGCCGCGGGTACGAAGACGGTCGCCGAACTCGTCGACGGCGAGTGGGTCATCAACGGCACCAAGCAGTTCATCACGAACTCGGGCTCGAAGATCACCACGCTGGTGACCATCACGGCCGTGACCGGTGTGTCGAAGCATCCTGATGGCTCCATGAAGAAGGAACTGACGGCGATTCTCGTGCCGGTGCCGACTCCCGGCTTCGTGCAGGGGCCCGCCTACGACAAGGTCGGCTGGCACACGTCAGACACGCATCCGCTGACCCTCACCGACGTGCGAGTGCCGTCGTCGAACATGCTCGGTGAGCGCGGCCGCGGGTTCGCGAACTTCATCCAGACCCTCGACGAGGGCCGTGTGGCGTTCGCCGCGCTCTGCACCGGAGCCGCACAGGGCTGCCTCGAGGAGTCGATTCGCTACGCCAACTCGCGGAACGTCTTCGGCAAGAACATCGGCGCGAATCAGTACATCGCCTTCAAGATCGCCCGCATGCAGGCGCGGGTGCACAGTGCCCGGCTCGCCTACTATGACGCGGCCTACAAGATCATCAACGGTCGCCCGTTCAAGATGGAGGCCTCGATCGCGAAGCTGCTGGCGAGTGAGGCGGCGATGGAGAATGCCCGCGATGCGACCCAGATCTTCGGTGGTTACGGCTACTTGAACGAGAATCCGGTGGCCAGACACTACCGCGACTCGAAGATTCTCGAGATCGGTGAGGGCACCACCGAGGTGCAGCTCATGGTGATTTCGCGGCTGCTCGGTTTCGACGCTGCCTGAGCCGACTCTCACGGGCGGGCAAACTACGCGGCGACCTCGTCAGCGTCGTCAGCGTCGTCAGCGGCATCGGCGTTGTCACGCGCGTCGGCAATGAGAATGCCGCGAGGTGTCTCGGGAAATTGTTCGAGCATTGCTTGAACCTCGGCGGCATCGACGTTCGCGCCGAACAGCTCGGAGCCGGGTTCGAGGCGAACGCCCTCTGCGAGCGGGCCAGCCTCGACCGCGTCGAAACCCAGTGCGTTCACGAAATCCGCCACCGCTGAGACATCGGCCTGGTCATCACCCGCGATCGCCAGAGCCTTGCGGCCGGGCAATCCGGATGCCCGTGCTTCGTCTTCGAGGTCGTGATAACCCATGTGGTTGAAGGCTTTCACGACGCGCGAACCCGAGAGAAACGACTGCACGGTTTCGCTCGATGACGTGCGCGGGTCGGTGAGATCGTCACGCTCACCATCGATCTCCCACCAATAGTTCATGGCATCGACGACGAGCTTGCCGTGCAGCTGCGAGGGGGAGAGGCTGCGGAACTTACCGAGCGGAAGCGCGAGAATGACGATATCGGCAGCTCTGACCACTTCGGCGGCGGTCGCGGCGGTGGCCCCGGGAGTCAGCACCTCGATAGTGAGCGCGATCTTCGCCGGGTCGCCCGAGCCGGCGATGAGCACGCGGTAGCCGGCCGCGATGGCGAGCCGGGCCAGCACGGTGCCGACTTTGCCGGCGCCGAGGATTCCGATTGTCGATTGCTTCGTTTCGGCCATGTCGATTGTGCCTTCTGCTTGCATTGATTCAGGATAGTGAATGCTGCCGGTCACCCGGCGAGGATGTCGCGCACCATCGGCACGACGCGCGTGCCGTAGAGCTCGACCGCCTTCATCCGTGCGCTCATCGGCAGGGTGCCGGAGGCGTAGATGAGGTCGAACCGGCCCACGTCGAGCTCCGTCACCGCGACCGCGATCTTACGCGCGACGGTCTCGGGCGAGCCGACGTACATCGACCCGTGCTCGACGTCGGCATCGAACTCTTCGCGGTGAAGCGGTGGCCAGCCGCGCAAGGCGCCGATCCGGTCGCGAATGACCTTGTACCGAGGGTAGTAAAGTTCGCGCGCCTGCTCGTCGGTGTCGGCGATGAAGCCGGGGGAGTGCATCCCGACCGGGTGTGCGACGGTGCCCGACGCTTCGGCCGCGCGGCGGTAGAGATCGATGTACGGTGCGAAGCGGTGCGGTGCTCCACCGATGATCGCCAGCATCAGGGGGAGCCCGTAGTGGGCGGCGCGGATCACTGATTGCGGCGACCCTCCGACGCCCACCCAGGTGGTCAGGTGCCCCGATTCGGTTTTCGGGAATACGTCTGCGTCGTGCAATGCTGCACGCACGGTGCCGTTCCAGCTGACAGGTTTCTCGGCGAGGAGTTTGACGAAGAGATCGATCTTCTCTTCGAACAGCACGTCGTAGTCTGCCAGGTCGTAGCCGAACAGCGGGAACGACTCGGTGAACGAACCGCGGCCGAGAATGACCTCGGCGCGACCGTTCGACAGGGCATCCACAGTAGCGAATCGCTGAAACACACGAACCGGGTCGTCTGAGCTGAGCACGGTGACTCCCGAGCCGAGCCGGATGCGCGACGTTCGGGTTGCGATGCCGGCCAGCACGGTCTCGGGGGTCGACACCGCATACTCCGGCCGGTGATGTTCGCCGAGGGCGATGGCGTCGACACCGATCTGATCAGCGAGAACGGCCTCGTCGACGACCTGCCTGATCGATTGAGCGTAAGTGGCCAGGGTGCCGGAATCATCTTCCGGCACGTCGCCGAAGGTGTCGAGGCCGAACACAAGGTCAGACATGGGCGGACTCCGCAGCAAGCAGTTCTCGCACCCTCGGGGCGACTTCGGTGCCGAACAACTCGATGGTCTGTGCCCGGGCAGAACTGGGCAGGTTCATGATGTCGTACTTCAGGTCGAAGCGATTCAGCTTCAGGTCGCCTGCAGTGAGCGCTATCTTGCGGGCGACGGTCTCGGGTGAACCGACATAGAGCGCGCCCTCGTCAAGCTCGGCCTCGAATCGGTCACGTGTCGGAGCGTAGAAACCTCGTTCTGCGGCCAGGTTCTCGACGACAGGCTGCCAATAGCTCCACCACATTTCGCGTGCCGCGTCGTCGGTGTCGGCGATCAGGCCGAGGGAGTGCTGGCCGACGGGCTGAGCCGGATGCCCGAACTCTTCCAGCGCGCGCAGAAACAGCTCCACGTGCCCGGCGAAGCGCTTCGGGTGCCCTCCGATGATGGCGAGCATGAGGGGCAGGCCGTATCTCGCTGCACGGATCACCGAATTCGGGCTGCCGCCGACCCCGATCCAGGTGGGAATGCCACCCGGTCTCATCTGTGGGTGCAGAGTCTGGTCGACGAGCGGAGAGCGCACGGTTCCCGACCACGTGACCGGCTGGTTCCGTTGTAATTGCATGAAGAGGTCGAGTTTCTCCTCGAAGAGCGTCTCGTACTCGGCGATGTCGTACCCGAAGAGCGGGAACGACTCGGTAGCAGAGGCGCGGCCCAGAATGAGCCGGGCACGCCCGTTCGAGACGGCATCGAGGGTAGAGAACTCGTCGTACAGCCGAACGGGGTCGTTGGTGCTGAGTACGGTGACCGACGTGCCGAGCGCGATGCGCTCCGTCGCAGTCGCCATCGCGGCAAGCAGCACGGGCGATGCCGAATCGTTGTGGCCCTCGCGGTAGTGCTCGCCGACGCTGAATACATCGAGGCCGGCCGCTTCGGCGAGTTGGGCCTCTACGACGAGCAGCCTGATGGTCTCGGCGTCCGAGAGTACGCGGCCACGGGCATCCGTCGCCACCTCACCGAAAGAATTGAGGCCCAGTTCGAACGTGCCTGTCATGACATCCTCCATCTGATTGACATGTCAATTATGCGTCGAAATAGTTGATATGTCAATTAGTATGAAGGCATGACTCAGACAAGTACGTCACGTCGTTCGCCGACGGCCGACGAGCTGCAGACGTGGCGAACGTTCATCGAAACAGCCGACGATCTCCGGTCGATTCTCGGGGCGCGCCTGCAGAGCGAATCCGGTGTCTCGTCGGGCGATTACACGGTTCTGCTGGCGCTCTCCGAGGCCGACGGGCATCGCCTTCGCTCGTCTGAGCTCGCCGCGCTCATCGGCTGGGAGCGCAGCCGACTGTCACACCACCTCGGCCGCATGCAACGGCGTGACCTCATCGACCGCGAAGGCAGTGCGGCCGACAGTCGCGGCGCTGAGATCATGTTGACCGCAGCCGGTTCCGAGGCGTATCGTCGCGCTTCGGCACCGCACCTGCATGCCATCCGCGAGCTTTTCGTCGACGCGCTCACCCCTGCTCAGCTGGCTGAGGCGCGAAGCGTCGCGGATGCTCTGCGGGCCCATCTCGCCGCGGGAGGTCTCAGCCGATCCGCCGCCGGCGCGACTTCTGACTCACCGGGTGGCTGAATGACAGGCTAGCTCGCTGAGCAGCCTCGCCGTCGAAACCCTCGGAGAGGGCTCGGGCACTACGAGAGGTGTCTGTTCGCCCAGTGCCCGATGGCAGCCCTGATCGTCTCCGCATTGACCGGCCCGCCGTAGACGGTCGCGAATCGCACGTCGTCGACATACAACTGGGCCAGCCCGATATACGCCTCCTTCGTGGGTCTGCGCCCGCCCCACTGATCGGTGATCCAGGCGTAGTGGTTGGTCACGAGTTCTTGGAAGTGGGCGCTGTCGGGGTCTTCATTCGACTCGGCGGCTGCGCGCAATGCCGCGTTGATGTCTGTGCTGCGAAGATCATCGGCGGCGTGCTCTTCAGGGGTCATTTTCTCTCGGCGCTGCTGACCGCGCTGCCACGCGTCGTCACCCCAGCGACGCCGGACTTCTTCCTCGTGCTCGGCGTTGTTGACACTCGCGAAAAGGTCGTCGATAGCCATGATTGTCCCGTTCTCGATGGTGGATAGTATCTGCTCGACGGCAATGATCTGTACCGCCGTCTGCTGTTGCTTTTCGTTCAGGATGCGCAGGTGTTCGCGCAGTGCATCCGAGATCTCAGCGTCGTCGTCGATCGCGTGTGCGATGGCGGCGAGCGGCATCTCGAGGGCACGGAGCGACAGGATGCGGTAGAGCCGGGCAAGCTCGCGTTCGCTGTAGTAGCGATAGCCGGTGCCGGCAACCCGCGACGGTCTCAGGAGCCCGATCTGCTCGTAGTGACGCAGCGTTCGGCTGGTGAGCCCCGTCGCCCTCGCGACGTCTCGGATCGGCCACTCCGTCACGGCTGGCTCCCTGTGATTTCTGCACTCATGATCATCACCCTAGAAGTTGACGTAACGGCAGAGTCAAGCGGTGAGGTCACATTTGCAGCATCCCGGCTCTCGTCGACTGGCTTCGTGGGTGGTATGTCTGGCGCCGTGCATCCCCTCGCGACTCGGGTTCGGCGTGAGGCCCCGGGGAGATAACGCGAGGGAGCGCCTTCGATGAGCCGGGCGAGTCGGCCCCCGGCCTTTCGCCCTACGAGCAGTGTGCTGAACGTCTCGCGCAGAGCGCGGCTGCGGTCGTCGCTGCCGCTGAGTGCGGCCTGCGCTCGGGTCTGCTGGAGGGCGCGTTCGCCTGCGGGGCGGCGAGTGAGTTCGTACCCGTCGAGTTCGTCGGGTGAGCCCCCGTCTCCGATCACCGCGGTGAGGCGTCGCGCGAGGTCGAACGCGTCTTGCAGGCCGACGTTCAGCGCCGAGCCCCCCGCGTTGAAAACGTGTGCGGCGTCGCCGGCGAGAAAACCCGGCCGACCCGGTAGGAGTCGGCCTGGCGGCTGTTGCCGACGGTGCTGCGGATGTCTGTGGCCTCGGTGAATGCCAGGTCGGCGTCCAGAACTCGGCGGAGGCTGTCGCGCAGTTCTCCGACCGGCATGTTGTCGCTCGGCGCGGTCTCGCCACGCGGCTCGTGAGTGCTGATCAGATACAGGTCAGCGGGGGCGCTTCGGTCGAGTCGGTTGGCCCGTGCGATCGAGAAGCCACCCCCCGGCAACTGGTTCGGCCGCATCTCAGCGACACGGCCGACACCGGCGAGGTTCGACATCGCTGCCGGTGTGCGTGATCACGGTGGCGGGGATTCTCACGCGGGCGATGCGCGAGGTCTCGTCACTGGTGTGACCGGGAAACCCGATGCCGGCGAGGAACCCTCGCTTGGCGAGCTCGACTGCCGCGTGCCCGACGATTCCGTTCGCCTTCGGAGCGCTCGGCGGCGAATCCGCACGCTCGACCACCACCACGCGGACTCCGTGGGAGGCGAGCTCGCCGGCCAGCAGCAAGCCGATCGGCCCTGCGCCGACGATTGCAACATCCCACACCTCCGCTGCTTCTGTCTCACGTGTCATGACGTCAGTTTGGATTGACAAACGTCTTTTGTCAAGGTAAACTGACAATCATGGAATCATGGGAGTCGGAGCAGTTGCGCACCGCAGACCCGGCGACCGGCCTGCGCGCGGTCGGTGCGTTGCACCGCTTGGCGGAGCGCGTCGAAGCGATGCATGTCGCCGAAGCACGGCGGGCCGGGTGGTCGTGGGAGCAGATCGGCGATGCGCTCGGCATCACGCGCCAGTCGGTGCATGCGAAGTACGGAAAACGAGGAAGCGATGTTTGAACGGTTCGCCGCGTCGGCGAGAACAGCGGTTGAGGATGCCCGTTTCGAGGCCGAACGGCGGGGCGACCGAAGAATCGGCACCGAACACCTGCTCTTCGCCGTTCTCCAAGACGAGAAACTGGCACAGCTCGTGGGGGTCGACGCCGTGACCGCACACGAGGCAGCAGAGCAGCTCGACCGCGCTGCACTCGTTGCGGTGGGCCTCGCCTTCGGCGAGTCTGCGCCGAAGGGGAGTACCGCACTCGGCCGGCGTACCCCGTTCACGACGGGGGCGAAGGCGGTGCTCGGGGGAGCTCTCGCCCATGCTGCCGCAGAAAAGGCACGCACGATCACGTCGCGTCACCTCATGCTCGCATTGCTCGACCGGCCCGAACCCGACCCAGTGGCAACGCTTATCTCGACGTTGCCCGTCGACCGCGCCGTTTTGAGCGAACGTCTGAACGCGTGAGGTCGTCGTCAGGCGCTCTGACCGTTGTGCCTGCCCAGCGCACGAAGTCGAGCGTCTCTTTCACACGCAATGCATCAAGACGTTGAGGGTCTGCCAACACCCGGAGCCCGGTGATCCGGTCGGCATCGCCATCGGCGCGGATGTCGAAAGCCATGATCGACACCACGTGCCCCTGCACGACGGCTGCCACACCGGGCAGACCGTCGATCAAGATCGGCGTCGAGTGGGCTGCAAGCCGGCCCGAGAGCACCGCCTGCTCAGCGATCGATCGCGCTCCTGAGACGACCTGCGTCGTGGCGCCATAGTCGGCATGCAGAACGGCACCGTCGTCAAGTAGTGCAAGCAGAGCATCCACGTTGCCCTCGTTCGCCGCAGCCAGCCATGCCTCGACGATGCGCCGGCCTCGATCACGCTTCGGTCGTGCCGGCTCTGCGGCACCGCGTAACCGACGGCGTGCGCGTGAAGCGAGTTGGCGTGCGGCGTCGGGGGAGCGGTCGAGCACGATCGCGATCTCGTTGAAAGGCTGACCGAAGACATCGCGGAGCACGAAAGCGATGCGCTCAGCGGGGCTCAGAGTTTCCAGCACGATAAGCAGGGCCACGCTCACCTGATCGCTGTGGGCCGCGAGCTCTGCCGGATCTGCTGCTAACGCTGCAGGCTCGTCGGGGCCCGGCTCCTCGCGCCAGGGCTCGACCTGCCACGAACACTCCCGCGTGCGGCGAGGGGCTCGCAAGACATCGAGGCTCACGCGCGACACGACGGTGGTGAGCCAGGCTCCGAAATTCTCGATTTTTTCGGTGTCGGTGCGCTCCAGTCGCAGCCAGGTCTCTTGCACCGCATCTTCTGCGTCGGCACGAGAACCGAGCAGCCGGGTCGCGA
>JAODBB010000104.1 GCA_025463745.1 Subtercola sp. | reverse complement strand
CCGGCCTGGCTGGACTGGACCAGAACCCCACGCCCCGCGACACAGCAACGCACCCGAACACGACTGAAACCCCTCCACCTGGCCGACCTCCCGGCCCGCCGCGAACCCTGGCAACGCAACGTTCCACGCAACCCGGACACGGCGGATACACCATGACCCGCACGAGCACAGGACTCTGCCCACAGCCCAACGGGCACACGCCCATGCCCATGCCCATGCCCATGCCCAGCGTGCTTGGAGGCAGTAGCGTTTGACTGGTAGTACGTCTGGGCAAAGGTCGGAACATCCCGTCGACACACTGGCCGCCGACGTGAAGGCCACCCACTATGCCATCGATAACGAACCGAATCGACGCGCGGCTGCGCGAGAAAGACCAGACGATCACGATCACGATTACGATTACGATTACGACCCTGAGCCGCTCCGGTTCGCGCCGAAATAGCGTGCGTCGAACGCGATCGATGCCGCTCGCCGCGTCCGCCCTCGCTACAGCTGCGCTCGCCGCGGTAACGGCGTTCACACTATCCGGGTGCAGTGCGGCGAACCAGTCCCCGCTGATCGGCGCGACGTTCACTTCGATCAGCGGTCACGACGACACCGGCGATCTGGCTTGGCTGGGTACCGAACCGTTGTACGTGAGTTTCACCACTACGAACAATCAGGCGACCATCGGCGTCAAGACACCGTGTAATTCGCTGTCGGCTCCCGTGCGCATCAGCCAGACACTGTTGACGATCGACGCTCGGCAGATGACGGCGACGCTGATGGGGTGCTCGTCACCTGAGAGCGAATACGAAGCGTGGACGACGACGTTTCTCGAAACACCCCTCACATACAAGCTGGATGGTGCGCAATTGACGCTGTCGAATCCGACCGACGAAGTGATTCTGCGTGAGAACTGACGCCCGGGACGCCCTGCCGCACTGTAGGGAATCGACGACGGCTTTTCGTTGTTATGTGTAGCAAGGGTACAAGCGTGAGCAGATCTGCCTGCACGCGCAAACCCTGAACAGCAACTACGCACAACAGCAAGGAGACGCAGTTGAGCAAGATTTATGTAGAGATAGAGAACGAATTCGGCGAGATGGCTCGCTACAAGCACCACTCCAACGGGCGCGGGTTCATTTCGGCGACGTCGGTGGTGCATCCCACCGCCTTCGTAGAGTCATCAGCGTACGTTGAGCCTGACGCTCAGCTCGGGCCGGGCGCGTGGGTCGGCGCCGGCAGCTGGATCGACCGCGGCGCGATCATCGGCGCCGGTGTGTTCATCGGCGCGAACGTGCATGTCGGCCAGGAGGCCCGCATCGGTCGCGGAGCGAAAATCGGCAGCCACACTCGCATCGGCGACCGCGCCGTGATCACCGACGGCATGCATGTGGCACACGACACGACCATCGTCGACGGCGAACTGGTGACGCGCAGCGCTGAACGCAATGCGGTGCTGAGCGCGTCACCAGCCGATACGGTACAACGCAGCGAAGAACTTCTCGCCCGCCGCACCGAACGCGCATCGACCCGCCTCGGCTCGGCCGACGCCGGATTCGCGAAGGCGGCGTAACCAACCGACCGTGACGCAGCAGCGAGTCTGACGGGGGCAGGCTCGCTGCGCGGCCCTAGGCTGTGACCCATGCGTCTTCTCTTCGTGATTCTGCGAATCATCATCGCGCTTGCGATCGCGATCGCCATTGTGGCGCAGCTGGCTCACTCGGTTGATTTTCTGCAGGGACAGGCGGGTTTCGACCAGGCCTTCTTCGTCACGAACTTCTTCAGTTTCTTCACGGTCGACTCGAATGCCGCCAGTGTGGTGGTTCTGCTCGTCGGCGCCGGGTTGGCCCTTCGCCGGGGAGTCGGCGAGGGAAGCAGCAGCAGCGACGACTCGGATCCGCTGCTCTTCACGACGGTTCGAGCATCCGTTGTCACCTACATGATCACCACGGGCATTGTCTACAACCTGCTGCTTCGCCCGCTTTCGCTGCCACAAGGCCAGACGCTGGAGTGGTCGAACGAGATCTTGCACGTTGTCGGCCCGATCTATCTGCTGCTCGACTGGTTGTTCGCACCCGGGCGGGTTCCGTTGAACTATCGACGGCTCTGGGCGATCGTGTCGTTTCCGATCCTCTGGGTCATTTACACGCTCATTCGCGGGCCACTCGCGATCGACGGTACCACGGGCAAGCCCTGGTATCCGTATCCGTTTCTGAACCCGTCGACCTCAGCGAACGGCTATCTGTCGGTGTCGTTCTACGTGGTGCTCATCGCGCTGGTGATCTGCGCGATCGGGGTGGGAGTGATCTGGGTGTCGCGGCGTTGGCAGGTGGCGCCGCAACGCGCGGATGCTGTGCTGAGCTAGCTCGAGCTCGAGCAGCCGCCCGCTCCACCCAAACCTCCACCCGAACATCCACCCGTCGGCGGTGTTCGAGAATGCCCGCCCAGACGAGTATTTATGACATGAACACGCAACTTCTCGTCAACACCCTCGTCATCATCGTGGCCGTCGGCTGGATCGGTTTACGGCAGGTCAACTGGCGCCCGGTGGAACTGGGGCGCATGTGGCGCGGCCCGCTCGTCTTCGGCGCCGTCGGCGTGGTGATGCTCGCGAACACCACGAACCTGGCGACCTTGAGTACGTTCGACGTGGGCGTGCTTGCCTTTGAAATCGTGGTGTCTCTCGGGGTCGGCTCTGCGATGGGCGCCATGGCGAAGTTCCGCCCGATCACCGCTGCGGGCAGTGCCCAGGTTCGCGAAGGCAGCATGGCGACCCTCGAGAGTCGCACCGGCTGGTGGGGGTTCGCCCTGTGGGTGGCATTCATCGCACTTCGCATCGGCATCGACGCGGGTGCAGGTGCGCTCGGGTCGCAGCTCGCCTCGTCGACGGCCGTGATTCTGCTTCTGCTGGCCGCCAACCGCGCCGCACGCTCGGCCGTCTTCTCGGCTCGCATCAGTCGTTTGCACTCGATCACCGCGTGAGCGGCCAGGAAGCGAGACACACGGAGCGCACGAGACTAGACGCGGCAACAGACGCGGCAACAGACGCCACAATAGAACGGTGAACCCACAACCCGGCTCCGGATGGTTGAGCGTCGCGCACAACCTCTTCGGCGTGATCGTCGTGACCTGGGCCTTCGCCACTACCAGCTTCTCGAACCCGCTCTCGACAGAGTTGTACACGGTGGCGGGCGTTGGCCTGTTCGCCTGGCTCGTCGTCATCGTTTTGCCCCTCACGATGCGGCGCGTGAGCGGCTCGTCGATATCGGTGCCGACGGGCCTGCTGGTCGAGCGCATCGTGCTCGTCGTTCTCGCCGTGATGGCCTTCTGCGGAGCGATTGCCGCCGTTCCCACGCTAGGCATCGGCATAGCGCTCACGGTCGCCGCGGTCATCCGCACCGTCGGTAATTCGGCTTGGCCGCTCTGGTGTGGCGGGGTGCTCGTACTGGTTTCGGCGGCCATCGTCGCAGCGGGCGCGCTCGTTCAGCCGGCCTCGCCCGACGGCGAAGACATGCTGTCGCCGATCGGCTTGCTGGCGATCGAGGGGGGAATCGTGATCGCGGCGATGGCCGGCCTCAGCCGCCGGCAGTACCGGCACGCCGAAGCTCAGGCCGACGCCCTCCGCGAAGAGCGCCTCGTCGCTCGCGAAAAGCAGGCCACCGTGGCCGCTCTCTCCGAACGCCAAGCGATCGCACGTGAGATTCACGACGTGCTCGCGCACAGCCTCGGCGGCCTCGTCATTCAGCTCGACGCCGTCGATGCGCTTCTCGAGTCGGGTGACCTGCCCGCGGCCGAAATTCGGGTTCGGGATGCGCGTCAGCTCGCCGCGTCGGGCCTTGCAGAGGCGCGTCGGGCGGTGGATGCCCTGCGGGAGCCCGACGCCGCATCCACTTTTCTGGCAGCAGAGCTGCTCGCCAGCCTCACCGAACTCGTCGACGCGAATCGGGCGCTGGGCACGACAACCTGGTATAGCGCTGCTCTCGCGCCCGACGTCGAGGTGACGAGCGAAGCGGCGCTCGCGCTGCGACGGACGCTGCAGGAGGCGCTCACCAACGCGCGCAAACACGCGGCGGCCGAGCCGGTCGAGGTGACTGTGGGAGTGACGGGTGGGGTGGATGAAGCGACGGTGGGAGCAACGGTGGGAGCACTTGTGGAAGCAACTCGCGCGCAGCCGGTGTCGGTGCACCTACGAGTGGTCAATCCCCTCGGTACCCCGCTCGGTGAGCTGGGCGCATCTGGCAACCAGCATGGTCTCGCCGGCATGACGGAGCGTTTTTCCCGCCTACCGGGTGCGCGCGTCTCGGCCGGTGTGATCGACGGCCGGTTCGTGGTCGACGCGGTCGTGCGCAGAAAAACCGGAAGCACCTCGTGAGCACACGCGTCATTCGTGTGCTCGTCGCCGACGATCAGGCGATCGTGCGAGACGGGCTCGTCACGGTGCTCTCGCTGCTGCCCGACATCCAGGTCGTCGGCGAGGCGTCGAACGGTGCCGAAGCCGTGCTGCTCGCGACCGAGCACGAACCCGACGTGGTGCTGATGGATCTGCGGATGCCCGTGCTCGACGGCACCGCTGCGACGGCCCGGATTCTGCAGCACAGACCGCAAACCGCCGTTCTCGTTCTGACCACGTTCGCCGACGATGCCTCCATCTCGGGAGCGCTCCGGGTGGGCGCCCGCGGGTACCTCACAAAAGACGCGTCGCGGGCCGAGGTGGCAGCCGCCATCCGTTCCGTCGCGAACGGGCAGACGACACTCGCGCCCGAAGTGGCGGCGCGGCTGATCGGCAGTTTCACTGCCGGTGGGCCCACACCGGATGACCTCAGCGGCGGTGCGCCGAGCCAGGGCGAGCCGAGGAGGGGCGAGCCGAGCATCCACGACCGCTTTCCGCAGCTCACCCAGCGCGAGGCCGAAGTGCTCGGGCTGATGACCCGCGGCCTCAACAACAGCGAAATCGCCGCGCAGATGTTCGTGAGCGTGCCGACGGTGAAGACGCACATCAACTCGCTTTTTGCGAAGCTTCAGGTGCGCGATCGTTCGCAGGCCATCGCGCTCGCGCTGAGTTCGTGAGGGAATCCTGTTGACTTCAGGATGCGCTCAACACCGGCTCTCTACCGAACGGCAGTGTAGGGTCGAAAAATGCCTGAAACTGAGCTGAACCGTGACGACGTAGCCGAGCGTTTGACCTTGGTGATCAGCCGGCTGAGCCGGCGCATCCGCCCGGTCGGCGACGAGTTGAGCCATGGCTTGCTCTCTGCCCTGTCGAGCGTGAAGAGCGCAGGTCCGATGCGGCCGAGTGATCTGGCGCGGCTCGAGCATGTCGCTGCTCCGACGATGACCCGTATTGTCGCCGACCTGGAGAACCGCGGGCTCGTCGAGCGGGCGCCCGACCCCGTTGATGGGCGATCGTTCTTGCTGCGTGCGACCGATCGCGGCATGGGCGCCGTGGCGGATGCCCGATCGTCACGCACCGCGCGGGTGCTGGCGATGCTCGCCGAACAGCCCGACGACGAACTCTCGCTCATCGCGGCCGCACTGCCCGCCCTCGAAGAGGTCGCCGTCAGCCCGATCAGTGCCTAACCCGGCAACTCGATCGGCTCGATCAGCGCCGGATCGTCTGGGTTGAGCGTGCGAGAGTTGTTGACGGTGCGCGCCACGGGGTAGGTGGTGATCGACCTCGCTACGGCGAGTGAACTGCGATCGAGCGCCTGGAGCACCGGCTCGGGGTTGGCGATCTTTGTGGGGTCGAGCCACGGAGCCCACAGATCGGGAGTGAGAAACACGGGCATCCGCTCGTGAATCTCGCCTGAGGCGTCGGCTGCCTCGCGGGTCACAATGGTGAAGCTCACCTTCCACTCGCCGGCCTCGTCTTTACGAACGCTGTACAGCCCGGCGGCCGCCAGTAGATCGGTGTCGGCGTGAATGAAGTACGGCTGCTTACCATCGGCCAGCTGCTGCCACTCGTAGTACCCGTTCATGGGAACAATGCACCGATGTGCGGCGAACGCACTGCGGAACATGCCGTTCGTCGCGATTGTTTCGAGCCGCGCGTTGATGGGCGCCGGGCCCTTCGGTTTGGCCCAGGCGGGCTTCAATCCCCACTGGGCCAACTCGACTTCGCGCCGGTCTGGGCTGTGGGCGTCAGTGTCGGCGTCACCCGCCCGCTGCCGGATGATCGGGGCCTCGTCGGTCGGCGCCACGCTGTAGCTCGGCCGCCAGTCTTGCGGGTCGCCGCCCCGAGCGATGAACTCGAGAATGAGGTCGTCAGTCTCTTTGTTCATGGCGAATCTGCCGCACATGAGCGCCGCCTTCCCGATCCGAGCTGTGCTCCAGACCCTGCTCCGACCTTACGCTTCGAACTCTACGGGTGGCTGCGCTCCCACGCGGCCCGCTGCAGTGTCAGAATGCGCACCACCGACTCGTCGATCTGCTGCACAGCGATCTGCCCTGATTGCACGGCTGCCGCGATGGCCGCGACGATCGGCGCCATGGCGATGCTGCTGTTATAGAGCAGCACGTCATTGCCGGCCGTTACCGCCTTCACGGCGTTCGCCGCTCGGTCGGCGTACTCGGGCACATCGGATTCTTCGAGCATCAGCATGTCGTCGGTCACAGCGACTCCGGTGAAACCGAGTTGGCCGCGCAGCATCTCGTGCCAGCGAACCGACAGCGAAGCCGGCACCGAATCGACGCTCGAGTACACGAGGTGCCCGAACATCACCAGCTCGGCCCCGGCGGCCACGCCGGCGGCGAAGGGCGGGGCATCCCGAGTCTGCCACTGGCTGACGGGCAGGTCGGTGGTGGGGATGCTCGTATGCGAGTCAGCCTCGGTCTCGCCGTGACCCGGAAAGTGTTTGAGCGTGCTGAAAACCACACCGTTCTCGGCGCTCACCGAGGCCGCGACCCGCTGGCTCGCTGCGTCAGGATCGGTGCCGAGCACCCTGTCGTAGATGAACGAATTCGGGTCGTTCGTCACATCGGCGACGGTGCCGAAGTTCACCGAGACGTCGGCCTGCTTGAGCAGGGCGGCGCGCTGAGTGAAGGCGTCGGTGGTGGCGGAGACGGGCAGCGAGCGGAGCCGGTCGGCGCCCGGATAGGTGTCTTGCCCGAGCCGGGTGACATCGCCGCCTTCTTCGTCAGTGGAGATCAGCGGCGAGAGGCCGTGGTTCAGCCCGACGCCGGCGAGCTGCGCGGCGAGAGCGTCGGCCGAACCCGGCACATTGTCGCCGAGGAGAATGAAGCCGCCGGGCTTATTTGCGGTAAGGTACGCCTGCATCGGCGCCGGGTCGGTGCCACCGACCTGAACCATGAACATCGTGGCGATCTTGTCGTCGAGGCTCATGGAACGCATGCGCGTTGTGGCATATATCGTGTCGAGTTCGGCGGGGGTGGGCAGGTAGCGGGTGGGGTATGGGGTGGGGGCGACGCTCGGGCTCGGCGCGGAGGCAGATGCAGCCGCTGGCGAGGGCGAGTTGCCGCCCGGCGCCGCGGCGCATGCCGCCAGGCCGGCAAGAGCGGCCGCCACGAAAACGAATGTCGAAGCGCGAGAGCGGCGCGCGATCATCCGGCCGCGCCGGCGGCGCTATTCGCCCCAGCCACGCCAGCCGCACTGACCTGCGCACGATGCTTGCCAGACAACGCCACGTAGACGGTCGCGTTGCGACGCACGTGGGCCCGCTCGTCGGCAGTGAGTTCCCGGCGCACCTTGCCTGGCACGCCGGCGACGAGCGAGCCCGCCGGAATCACGGTGCCTTCGAGAATGAGCGCGCCTGCCGCGATGAGGCACTCCTCGCCCACGACGGCGCCGTTGAGCACGGTCGCGTTCATGCCGATCAGCGTGTTGTCGCCGATGGTGCAGCCGTGGATGACGGCTCCGTGGCCCACGCTCACTCCGGCGCCGATGGTTGCGGCGAACCCCGGGTCGCCGTGCACCACCACGTTGTCTTGCAGGTTGCTGCCTGCGCCGAGCGAGATGCTCACCGAATCCGCCCGCACGACCGCGCCGTAGAACACGCTCGAGTCTGGGCCCAGGGTGACCTGCCCGATCACCGTCGCCGTGGGAGCGACCCAGGCAGCCGCGTCGATCTCGGGGGTGTGACCGTCGAAGGTGATGATGCTCATGATGGGGGGCCTAACCACGCGTTGGCGACGGTGGAGTGGGCTGACTCGCCGTCGGAGGGATGAAAGAGTCCCGCGACGACGTCGCGGTACAGCCGGCCGAGTTCGCTCGACGATGAAAGCGATGAGCCGCCGGAGACGCGCAACGCCTGATCGACGACAAGACGAGCGTTCTCGGTGGCACGCACCTTGAGGCCCACCAGCCTCGGAAACCAGAGTGCGCCGTGGTCGACCAGCGCATCGACGTCTCGAGAGAGCGCCTCGAGCTGCGGGTAGATGCCGTCTTGGGCGATGGCCGCCTCGGCGACCTTCCAGCGGATGTCGGGGTCGTCGGAGTACGGTCGCCCGTCGTTTTTCATCGAGGTGCGGCGCTTCGCGGCATCCACCGCCAGTTCGAGCGCCCGCTCTGCCAGCCCGGTGTACACCGCGGCGAGCAGAATCTCGAAGTTGGCGAAGATGCCGAAGATCAGCGGGTCGGCACTCGGCCCGGCCGGCAGCTTGCGAAAGACCCGGTCTGCGGGCACCTCGGCGCCGTCGAGCACGGTAGTCGCGCTCTGGGTGGCGCGCATGCCGAGCGTGTTCCAATCGTCGAGAATCTCATAGCCTGCGGTGTCTCGGGTGATGAATCCGTGCACCAGAAGCGGCGCGGCCTTGTCGGTGTCGTCGAGGCCGAAGATGCCCAGGCGCGTCCAGGCAGGCGAGAGCGACGTGAAGATCTTGCGGCCGAAGTAGCGGTACGCGCCTCCCGGCTGCGGCTCGGCGCGGGTGCGCGAGCCGAACAGCACGAGGTCGTTGCCCGCCTCGCTGTTGCCGAAGGCGAAAATCTGCCCCTCGGCCGCTTCGCGCAGCACCCAGAACAGCGAGTCGTCGCCGCGATCGGCAAGGGTCTTCGCGACACCCGTCCAGACGAGGTGCATGTTGATCGCCAGTGCGGTGGCGGGCGCCGCCGTGGCCAGGCGCACCTGCTCGCGAGCGACCCGCTCGAGCCCGAAACCGAGGCCGCCGAGGCTGGTGGGAGCGAACATCCGCAGGTACCCGGCCGCCTGGAGCTCAGCGAGATCGTCGACGAAGAAGCTGTTCGATTCGTCGTAGCCGGCGGCACGCGAGCGGACGCGCTGCAGCAGCTCATCACTCACGATGCTCGAGGCGCCGAAGTCGGCGTTGTACAGACCGGAACCGGTGCTGTAGGGACGGGGGGTCGAACTCACCGCTCAAGCCTAGGCGTTCCCGAAGACCAAAGGCAGGGCAAATCGAGGGTAGTCGGGCAAGATGGTGATATGGCACTCCCCATCGAAGACTATGCACTGATCAGCGACTGTCACACGGCGGCATTGGTGGGCCGAGACGGCAGCATCGACTGGCTCTGCCTGCCGCGCTACGACTCCCCCTCGACGTTCGGCGCCCTGCTCGGTGATGAAAGCCACGGGCGGTGGATGATCGCCCCCACAGACCCGAACGCTCACTCGCGGCGTGAATACGTCGGCAACACCTTCGTTCTCCTCACTGTCTGGACGACCCCGACGGGGGTGGTCGAGGTCACCGACTTCATGCCGCACGGCGACCGCCGGGCCGACCTGGTGCGCCGCGTGCGCGGCGTCTCTGGCAGCGTCGACATGAGCGTCGACCTGCGTATTCGGTTCGCGTACGCCACCGCAATTCCCTGGGTGCGCCAGATGAAGGAGGGCGAAGGAGAAGACGCCCGCGTTTCGCTGCTCGCCGTGGCCGGCCCCGACGCGCTCGTGTTCCGCGGCCCCGAGCTCAAGCCGAAAGGGCATTCGCACAGACGCGACTTCACCGTCACCGAGGGTGAGATCGTCGACACGGTGATGACCTGGTACCCCTCGCACCGGCCGCTGCCGGTGGTGATAGACGTCGACCGCGTGCTGGCGGAGACGAGCGAGTGGTGGGAGCGGTGGTGCTCGAACAGCACCCATGACGGGCCGTACACCTCGGCGGTCATCCGCTCGCTGCTGGTTCTGCGGGCGCTCACCCACGAAGACACCGGCGGCATCGTCGCCGCGGCAACCACGTCACTGCCGGAGTCGTTCGGCGGCCAGCGCAATTGGGACTACCGCTACGTGTGGCTGCGCGACGCGTCGCTCACCCTTTCGGTGCTGCTCGATCACGGCTTTCAGGCCGAAGCAGACGGCTGGCGCAGCTGGCTGCTGCGGGCCATCGCCGGCGACCCCAACGACGTGCAGATCATGTACGGCCTCGAGGGTGAGCGCTACCTGCCCGAGCGGGAGATCGGCAGCCTTCCCGGTTACCAGGGCGCGTCACCGGTGCGAGTAGGCAACGGCGCCGTGAGCCAGTATCAGGCCGACGTCATCGGTGAGGTCATGGTGGGCCTGCATAAGTCGCGCGTGCGCGGAGTCGACCAGAGCCTCGACGCCTGGTCGCTGCAGCGGGCTCTTCTGACCTTCACCGAACAGAACCTGAAGCGTAAAGACTCCGGAATCTGGGAGATTCGGGGCGAGAACCAATTCTTCACACACTCACGCGCCATGATCTGGGCCGCGCTCGACCGCGGCGTCAAGGCCGTCGAAGAGTTCGGCCTGCGCGGGCCGGTGGGCACCTGGCGCACGTTGCGCGCCCAGGTTCGGGCCGACATCGAAGAGCACGGCTTCAACACCGAGCTGAACACGTACACGCAGGTCTTCGACGGCACCGCAGTTGACGCCTCATTGCTCCAACTGGCTCAAGTGGGCTACTGCGACTACGACGACCCGCGGATGCTCGGCACCGTCGCCGCACTCGAGAAGAACCTTCTGCGTGACGGGCTGCTCATGCGCTATCGCACCGAAACGGGAGTCGACGGGTTGCCGGCGGGCGAGCATCCGTTTCTGGCCTGCTCGTTCTGGCTCGTTGAGCAGTACGCCCAGACCGGGCGCCTGGAAGACGCCACCCGGCTGATGGAACGACTGCTCGATCTGCGAAACGACGTGGGCTTGCTCTCTGAAGAGTACGACGTCACGGGCAAGCGACAGGCGGGCAACACCCCGCAGGCCCTTTCGCACCTGGCGCTGGTGCGGGCGGCCGACGCGCTGACGCAGCCGCTCAAAGCGGTCAAGTCGGCCAAATCGACGCTGTCGGCCCAGTCAGCCCAGTCGACCCAATCGACCCTGTCGGCCCAATCGGTCCATTCAGCTCGATCGGCCACGTCTTCGCAGAAGACTCAGCCGGCCCCATCTTCACCGACGACCCCGTCGCCCCCGCAACCACAGCCGGTCAGTGGCACGTGAGCACCCATTCCTTCGTCGGCATTTCGGGCTGGCGGTACCCGCCGTGGCGTTCGACCTTCTACCCGAGGGGCCTCACCCAGGCGCACGAACTCGAGTACGCGGCAGAACGGCTCGACTCGATCGAGATCAACGGCTCGTTCTATTCGCTCCAGCTGCCCTCGAGCTTTCTGCGCTGGAAGAGCGAGACGCCCGACGATTTCGTGTTCTCGGTGAAGGGCGGGCGCTACATCACGCACATGCTGCAACTGAAGAACGCGCATCAGGCCCTCGCGAACTTCTTCGCCTCGGGTCTTCTCGCGCTGGGCGAGAAACTCGGCCCGGTGCTCTGGCAGCTGCCCGAGCGCGTGACCTTCGAGCCTTCCGTGCTCGAGACGTTCTGCGCCCAGCTGCCGCGAGACACCGCCGAAGCGGTCGAGCTGGGCCGCGACAAAGACGCGAGAATGGATGACCGTTTCTGGCTCGACGAGGGCCCTGGGCATCCACTGCGGCACGCGCTCGAGGTGCGCCACAACAGTTTCGACGACCCCGAGTGCTTTCGCATTCTCGCGCGGTACGGCGTTGCGCTGGTGGTCGCCGACACCGCCGGACGCTGGCCGATGCTCCGCGAGATCAGCACTGCCGACTTCGTGTACGTGCGATTGCACGGCGCCGACGAGCTGTATGTGAGCGGGTATACCGACGACGCCCTCGATCGGTGGGCCGCAGAGGTGCGCGGCTGGGTGACCGGCGAGGGCAGCAACGATCACCGAGCTCGCGACGTCTACGTGTACTTCGACAACGATACGAAGGTTCGCTCGCCGTTCGACGCGATGGGCTTGAGGCAGCGGCTGCTCGAACTCTGAGCCGCTAGAACGCGCGCCGCTAGAACGCGCGCAGCTAGAACGCGCGCAGGCGCGCCCAGAGCGAGAGAGGCAGAAAGATCGCTCGCCGGTCGTCTGCGCTGCTCGCCTGAGCACTGATCGCGGTGAGGATGGCGCGAACATCGGCCACGAGTTCGGCGCGGCGCTCGGGCGACATGTCTGCGGCACCGTGCCTCGCGAATTGCTCATGTTCCACCGCCCGCAGCAGATCGGCGACCGGGTCGGGCGGCATGCGATAGAGGTGACCGATTCGAGTGGCGAACGTGCGCGCCGTCTCGCCCTCGGCCACGTCGAAGCGGTAGTCGCTGGCCGTGTCAGCCACTTCCTGCCAGCCGAGGGTCGCCGGGTTCGGCGCGCGCAGCATCTGGCGGAGGCGCCGCCGGCGCCGCCATCGGCGCACGACGGCCGGTGCGATGGCGAGCGCCGCCGCGATCAACACGATCACCAGCGCGATCAGCCAGGCCCGGCCCTGAGCGGCCGCCTGAACCTGTGGGTCGACCACTGCGCCCGCGCCTGCAGAATCGGCTTCGGCCTTGGGCTTCGTCGTGGTGGGCGCCACGGGGTTTCCGGCCGAATCGCGCAGCGGCGCAGCGGCAGAGACAGCCGCGTAGTTCGGCAGCGAATACGCCGGCGGCACCAGCCCCAGCCCCGGCGTCGGCTCGAACGAGAGCCAGCCCACACCGGCGAACCACAGCTCGGGCCAGGCATGCAACTGGTCGCTGTAGACGTGATACGTGGTGGTGCCGTTCGACTGCACCGAGGTCGCGTTGCCCGGGTGGTAGCCGATCGCGATGCGGGAGGGAATTCCGAGCGTGCGGGCCATGACGGCCATGGCGGAGGCGAAGTGGATGCAGTAGCCGCTCTTGGCCGACAGGAATGTCGCCACCGCGGCGAAGTTGCCCCCGTCGTAGTGGCCTTCGACGGGCGCCGTCACCGAGTACTGAAAGGCGCCAGACGTGAAGTACGTCTGCAGCGCGACGGCCTTGTCGTAGTTCGATGTCGCCGCCTGGGTGACCGACTTCGCGGTATTGCGGATGACCGGCGAAATGTCGCTCGGCAACGCCACGTAACTCGACAGTGCGGCGGGAACTGCGGGGCTGGCCGACTCGAGCTGCGCCGCCGTGGGCTGCACGTCGAGGCTGATCGCCTGGTAGTCCTGGCCGTCGGAGTCATTGTCGAGACTGGTCACGGTGAGGCTGCCGGGAGTGACCGTCCAGTTGCCGTTCAGCCCCGTCACTGCGGTCACCGGGTAGGGCAACGGCAGCCAGTCGCTGCGCAGACCGCTCACCTGAAACGAGGTGATGGTCGGAGAGGTGGTGACATCGCTCGCGAGGCCGTCGGGAGCATCCACTCCCGCTGCGAGCGCATGGGCCGTATCGGTGCCCTCCGGTTGCCAGGGGCCGTCGGTGAAGTCAGAGAGGTCGACGAGCTTGAGGTACAGTCCGGTGCTCGACGTCGTGGTGTAGGTGAGCGAAAGCACAGGGTTCGATCGCCGCAAGTCGAGGCTCAGCTGAATCGTGGGGTCGACTCCGCTGGAGTACACGGAGGGCAGCTGGGCGGCAACCGGCACATGAAACGATTCGGGTGTGAGGCCGGGGGTGATGACCGGCAGCACGATGGCGAGAAGAATGGCGAGCGCGCCCGAAACCAGGGCCCTGGCCCCGTTACGACCCGAGCGAACGGCCGAACGGATGCTGCGCGGCTCGGGCAATCGGGCTCCGATGCCGAACCGGCCGGCCAGCCACAGCAGCAGCAGGTAGACCCCCGCTATGACGGCGAAGAGCACGCTGTCGAACGTCTGCTGATGGATCGCGAAGGGCACGCCGAGGATGGCCAGCGGCACGAGGCCGGCGAGGGCGGGCATCCGTACCGCGAAGATCAAGGCATCGGCCAGCAATGCCAGAAGCCCGAGCGAGAGCCCGAGCAGTGCCACGATCGGAACGACGGGATCGGCAGGAATACTCTGCACGGCGATCGACGCACCAGCGTCGGCGAGGCCGCCGCGCAACGTTCGCAGCGTGTCGAAGGTCGGCAGAAAACCGAACAACGCTTCGTTCGGCGCGAACAACACCGTGATGGTGACCACCCAGGCCGCGAAGGCCGCAAGCGACGGAACGATGCCCGGCACCGGCAGTAACCGGGTAAGGGCGGCCACGGCCAGAACCACGGCGACGACGGATGCCGTGCTGTACCACCACGAGTCGCCCGAGAGCAACGTCGCGAGAGAACCGAGCGGCAGCACGAGCAGCAGAAACACCAGCGGAGCGAGCACGGCCTCGCGCACTCGGCCGCCGTTCGCACCGGTGTGCCGCTTCGGCGTTCGGGCCGACCGGATGCCCGAGCCGCCGACGGGTGCGGCCGGCGCCGGGCGCTCGGCTGTGCGAGTGGGCGCGCTCATAACACGAGCCGTTCGCCGTCGACGCTGCCCCACACCACAGAAGGCGCCTCGTCTGAGGTGACGAACTGGGCGATCCAGCCGCCCGCTTCGAGCTGCTCGCGCAGGTCGAGCGCCCAGCGGGGCGGGTCTGCGCTGTTATGGGCTGCACGGCCATGGGCCGAGATCTTCTGTGCTGGCCCGTGATGCGCTGCCGGCGGCGCGATCACGATGACTGCGACCGCTCCCGAGGCGAACCGCGCCGAGCCGGCGAGCGACTGGGCCGAGGCCGGCGACAGGTTGCCGACCACCGCGAACATCGGCGGCAGGTCGCCGGCGCTGCTCTCGCTGCGGCTCAGCGCCGAGTGGAAATCGACCTCGTAGGCCTCGATCAGCTTCGATTTGGCGGCGTGCAAGAGAAGGTCGTCATCGCCGGAGTTGGGCTCGAATCGTGTGCCGTCGGTGTGAAACCGCCCCCGTGCATTGGCCAGTCCGTCGGCGGAGTCGACCACACGAACGTGAAACCCCTCGCCGAGCAGGTGCAGCCCGATCGATGCGGCCATCGACACGGCCCACTCGAACTCGGGCGAGAACGGCGCCACGCCTGCCGTATCGCTGCCGAACCCGTAGCTGCTGCGGGCGGAATCGAGAACAACCACCGCGTGCTGGTCGTTCTGCTGGTCGTCTTGCCGCACCATCAGCTCACCGAACCGGGCGGTGGCCGACCAGTTCACTCTCCGCATCGAGTCGCCGGTCTGGTATTTGCGCGAGATGACGTCGTGCTCACCGCCGCCGCCGATCTGGCGCGATTGCTGCGCTGCACCCGATCCCGACGCCAACCGTAGGGCTCCGTGCGGCAGCGCCACCGTCGACGGGGTGACGACGAGCACGTCGGAGCCGCCGACGTGCTTGCGGCCGACCACCATGCCGAACGGATCGGTGATGAACACGGTGAACGGGCCCACCGGATGCTCGCCCCGATGACTCGCGCCCAGTTCGTAACTCAGCTGAACCGGTACCGGCGCCTCGGTCACCGACGACCGAAACCCCCGAAGACGTGCGAACAGCGCAGGAGGCGTCGGCTCGAGCGGACGGGCGACGGCGTCGGCCCAGGTAGCTTCGGGCCCTGGCAGCATCCCCCAATTGCGCACGATGACACGAACGGTCACCTCGCTACCCGCCGCAGCGAGCTCGGGCGAGAAACGGCGCTCCACGGTGTAGGGCAGCCGGTACGCCGACACCCCGAGCGCGGCGAGCAGCGGCAGGGCGATGATGAACAGACCCACGAACGCGAATTCGCGGCGCTGCAGAACATCCATCACGACAAAGCAGGCGATACCGGCAGCCACAAAAGCCCAGCCGCGAATCGTCAGTCGCGGCAACGCTGAGAGAGCCGCCCGCATGTCAGGCCTTCCGGGCCGCCACGAGCGGTACCGGGGTGCTCGCCACGATGCGGCGAAGCACGTCGTCGACCGCGCGGTGACTCGCTGAGCCCACGCTGCCGGCACCGCCCGAGCGGTTGTCGGACAGCGATCGACGCGTGAGCAGTATGCGGTGCGCCAGCACCGGGACGACCAGCGCATCGATGTCGTCGGGCAGCACAAAATCGCGCCCGTCGAGCGCCGCTGTGACCTTCGCCGCTCGCACCAGATGAAGGGTTGCCCGAGGGCTCACTCCGAGGCGGATGTCGGGGTCTTTGCGAGTGGCCTGCGCGAGGTTCACCGCGTACTGCTCCACGGCGGGCGAGACGAACACCGAACGGGCGGTTTCGATCATGCGCATGAGCTGCTCGCGAGACACTACCGCGTCGAGACTCTCGAGGGGGCTCTGCAGCTCACGGTTGTGCAGCATCGCTACTTCGGCCCGGGCATCCGGGTAGCCCATCGACACACGCACCATGAAGCGGTCGCGTTGCGCCTCGGGCAGAGCGTAGGTGCCCTCCATCTCGATGGGGTTCTGCGTGGCGACCACGCTGAACGGGGCGTCGAGAAAGTAGGTCTGGCCGTCGATGGAGACCTGACGCTCTTCCATGCACTCGAGCAGAGCCGACTGAGTCTTCGGCGAGGCGCGGTTGATTTCGTCGGCGATGACGATATTGGCGAATACCGCGCCGGGTTTGAACTCGAATTCTCGGGCGTGCTGATTGTAGATCGACACGCCCGTCACGTCTGAGGGCAGCAGGTCGGGGGTGAATTGGATGCGGCTGACGGTGCAGCCCACCGACCGCGCCAGCGCCTTCGCGAGCGTCGTTTTGCCCACGCCTGGAACGTCTTCGACAAGCAGGTGGCCTTCGGCGAGCAGAACCACCAGCGACAAAGTGGCGATCTCGGCCTTGCCATTGATGACACGCTGCAGATTCTCGAGAATGGCCGACGACAGCCGACGGAACTCATCGAGCCCTTCGCCGAGGCTCTCGCCGAGCAGACCCTCGCCCGACGGTTGCTCGCTTGCGACGTTGGTCATGTTGCTCCACTTCCGGTGTGTGGGCACGATTGTATCTCTCGAGGCTCCGGTTCAGCGGCAGAAAGATTATCGGCGCTGTGCGCCTCGCACAAGTCCCCCCCTGCCGTGCAAACATGCGGCGGCATGCGCGCGTACTTTTGAACGCATGAACGAAGCAGAGCGCATGAACAGAGCAGAGCGCATGAACAGAGCAGAGCGTGCTGCGCGCCGTAACGAGACCGGGCCGTAGATGGGACTTTTGCTGTACGGCAGCCCCAGCATCGAAATCAGTTTCGACGACCGGGCACTGCAACACCTCCAGATCGTGATCACGGCCAAGCTACGAAGGCGCGAGAGCTTCGTGTTCTCGTGGAACGACTCGGCCGACATCGGCAGTGGCCGCTGTTCGATCTGGCTCGACCCGAGCAGCACGCTCTACTACCGCTATTACGGCAGCCGAGTGCCCGCGATCAATCGCGAATGGATCGACATTCTGATGGAGTCGGCGAACAGCGGCGGCGGTCTGTTCTTCTTGCCCGAGCCCGGTACCGTGACGCACTCGGCGCCTAACCCGCGCCCCCGAAGCTAGGAGTCAGCCGTGGCACCGTGGCAAGCACCACTCACCAACGCCGAATACCAACTCATCTTCTACTTTCTGACGGTCGCCGCTCTGGCGCTGTTCGCCGGCTTCATTCGCAGTGTCGTCACTCAGAGCGAGGTGGGGTCGCGTTTCCGGCCGGCCGTTGTGGCACGCCTCTCTGTCACCGCGGTGGCCAGCCTCACCTACCTGCTGCTGATTCTCACTTTCGTATCGGCCTATACGAAGACGGCGACCGGGTACCAGCCCGGCGACAGCGCGCAGAGCCTGTGGTCGTTGCGGTATATGGAGTGGTCGGTCAGCGTGCCGTTGCTGACGTTCGAGTTGCTGGCCGTGTGCACGCTCGTCGGGGTAGCGGTGCGCCGAACGCAGATTCTCGCCGGCGGGAGCGCGTTCGCAATGATCTTCGCCGGTTTTCTCGGCGGCATCGTGATCGACGGCGGAACGAACACCGCGACACTTCTGCTCTGGGGCGCGATCAGCTGCGTCTTCTGGGCACTCACGAACGTCATTCTGATCCGAGCCGTGCGGCGCTCGCTTCCCGGCGTCACGCCCCAGGCGGCACGGTTGATGCGCAACGCGACCATCCTGTTGCTCTCAGGCTGGGTGGTGTATCCGCTCATCTTCGTGATTCAGATCGCCTTTTCGGGCGGCGCCTGGGCGACGACCATGCAGATCGGCCTGTGCACGGCCGACGTCATTGTGAAGCTCGGCTTCGGCACCCTGATACACCGCGTTGCGAAACTGCGAACGGCTGAAGATGTGCGCGCGGGTGATGACGTGCATCCGGAGTCGATCTGGATTTCGTCGGTGAAACAATCGGATGCCGGGCAGCCCCTCGAGGTTCACCTGGCCGAGGGAGCCGAGGTTCATCCGCGCCACGCGCGGCCTCCGATGAGCGCGGCCGTGGCGTCGTTGATGCCGTACAGCGACGCTGAGATCGACGCAGCTGAAATCGACGCGTCTGAAATCGACGCAGCTGAGATCGACCAGCGCGACTAGCTCACCGGCCGAGCGGTTCAGCGGCCGACGGCCGAGGCGAGCACGAACACCACGCCGAGTACCCCCGCGGCAAGCACGAACAGCGTCATCGCACCGAGCAGCGCACCGCCCGTCGTCAGGCGCGGGCCGGCCGGATGCTCGGCGGTGCTGGTCAGCGACGCATGCGCCACGCGGTACCGACGGTCGGCTTTCGTGATGACGTAAGCCGCCGTCGCGAGGCCGACCAGCCCGAGGGCGTACGAGAACAGCCCGAGAGCGTCACTGAGCACGCGGGCAGCGGCGAGCGAGCCCAGCGCCAACGAGAGACCGGTGCGTCGCCAGGCCAGCGCGGTTCGCTCGGCCTGCAGACCACGGTCGAAGGGGGCGTCGCTGAGCGAGCGGCCTGGCGGCCCGCTCACTGTGCACTCGCGAACAGCAGACCGAGCACCACGAAGAGTCCCGCGAAGATCACGGCGAGCCCCACCGGGCCGGCCAGTACGGGGGCCGGTAGCGGCCGATTCGAGCGCAGGGCCTTTTCCGTGCGCATCCAGCCGAACCACGCCTGCAGGGGTGTGAGAATTCCGGCGACAATCAACACCAGCGCGGCGACCAGCCGAAAGCCCGGGTTCAGCGGCAGGCCGAACGCTTCGAGCGCCACCCCGGCGGCGATCAGCGCGAGTGCGGTGCGAATCCACGCCAGAAAGGTGCGCTCATTCGCGAGCGAGAATCGTGGGTCAGGTTCGTCGCCCACCCCGAACACACTGTGCGGGAAGCGCCGGGGCTGCGCTCGAGGTTGCCCGTGTGGCTGCTTTACCATGACATCACCCCACCATTCTGACGGGTACGTTCGCCGCTTCGCGACTATAACCGAGGGCGGCTGGACCGCGACCCCAAAAAAACTGGGGATTGTCAAGGAATATGCACTTGAAACGCCCGATTGCACAAGAATCCCCAGAATCGTACGGCAACATGGTGTTCTACCCCCCCAGCCAGACCGTAACGAGAGGCATTTCGGCCGCCGAACATGACCCAGCCTGCATCTCCGCTCAAACATTCGCGGCGACCCGCTCAGAGCCCTATCGGCACCTTTCTGAAGATTCTGGTCGCTGTCGTCGTGGTGTTCGCCATCAGCTCCACCTCGGTTGCCGCGATCGCCGTGTATCAGACCCTCAGCAAGATCGGCCCCGGCATCCAACTCGCCGACCCGGGAGCCACAGGCGCCCCCATACCGAGCGTCGGAGCGATAGAGGGCGGCGTGAACTTGTTGCTGGTGGGTACCGACACGCGCACCGACCAGGGTGATGGGTTCAGCGACGCGGCCAACCAAGACGCGAGTTCTGGCGCCGGCAACAACGACGTGACGATGCTGTTGCACATCTCCGCCGATCACACCAACGCCACGGTCATCAGCATTCCCCGCGACATGATCGCGCCGGTGCCCGAGTGCCCGAACCCTGACCCCACGAAGGCGGCCGATAAGTCGCAGGACATCGACGCGAGCGACGCCGCGATGTTCAACACCACTCTCTCGCGCGGCGGACTGCCGTGCACCGTTCTCACCGTCGAGGCACTCACCGGCCTGAAGATTCCGTACGCTGCCATGATCAGCTTCGACGGCGTCATCGCCATGTCGAACGCGGTCGGGGGCGTCAGCGTGTGCATCGCTACGCCAGTGACCGACCCCTATACCGGCCTCGACCTGGCGGCCGGCCAGCAGACCCTCGTGGGCGACCAGGCGCTCGCCTTCGTGCGCAGCCGCCACGGCGTCGGCGACGGCAGTGACCTCGGCCGCATCAGCAACCAGCAGGTGTTTCTCTCGGCCCTCATGCGCAAGATCACCAGCGCCGGAGTGCTCGCGAACCCCATCGCCCTCTTCTCGCTGGCCAACGCGGCGGTGTCGAACATGAAGTTCTCGACCACGCTGCAAGACCCCACGGCCATGGTCGCCATCGCCCTCGCTTTGAAGAACGTCAGCCTGAGCAACCTCGTGTTCGTGCAGTACCCAGTGGTGGCTGACCCCGCCGATCCGAACCGTGTGATTCCGGATGTTTCGGCAGCAGACACCCTGAACACCGCGCTTCAGAACGACACCCCCATCACGCTCACCGGTGGAGTGGGCCGCGCGGCCGAAGCCGACCCCGCGTCGACAGCCACCCCGGCGCCCACCGACTCGGCAGCTCCGACCGACGGCGCCACAGGCTCCCCGACCGACACCGCGGCTCCCACCGACGGCGCGACACCCACGCCGACGCCCACCTCGGTAGCGCTGCCCACGAATGTGAGCGGCCAGACCGCGGCCGAGCAGACCTGTACGGTCGGCAACAACTAGACACACCCGAGCGCCCGGCTACGAAATTCTTCGAAGAAACTCTGTCTTCGCTGAGTTATGCGCGTGATTCCTGTGAATGACCACAGGAGACGCTCGAATTTTGCGTTCATGTACACAATCGTGCAAATTGCACCGCTCGCTCCTTCGTGGGGTTAATACTGTCTACACAGCAATGCGTGGCGGGGATGAGACGACTCAGATTACTGAGACGACGCACATCTCTGCGCGCATTTTTTCGTTAGGCCCTCCACCCGTTCGATTCGTCGAATGAAAATTGAAAGAGGTAGACGCTATGTCGTTCGTACCCCGTCGAACACCGCGACTCAGCAAGCCGCTCCTGAACAAGCCGCTCCTGAACAAACGGCGCGCACTAGGAGTGACCGCAGCAGTCGCGGCCTCCGCCTTCATGCTCGCCGGTTGCGCCGGCAGCTCCAACACTCCGTCGACGGGCGGCGCGGCCGCCAGCTCGATCACCATCGGCACCACCGACAAGATCACCACGATCGACCCGGCCGGCTCGTACGACAACGGCTCGTTCGCTGTCATGAACCAGGTGTACCCGTTCTTGATGAACACGCCCTACGGCAGCCCCGACGTCAAGCCCGATATCGCCGAGTCGGCCACTTTCACGACTCCTACCGAGTACACGGTCAAGCTCAAGAGCGGTCTGAAATTCGCCAACGGCGACGATTTGACCTCATCCGACGTGAAGTTCACCTTCGACCGCCAGTTGACCATCGCCGACGAGAACGGCCCGTCGTCGTTGCTCGGCAACCTGGCGAGCACCGCCGCTCCCGACCCCACGACCGTGGTCTTCACCCTGAAGCAGCCGAACGACCAGACCTTTCCGCAGGTGCTCTCGAGCCCGGCCGGGCCCATCGTCGACGAGCAGGTCTTCTCGGCCACCGCGGTCACGTCCGACCAAGACATCGTAAAAGGCAACGCGTTCGCGGGGCAGTACACGATCTCGAACTACGACTTCAACAACACGATTCAGTACAAGGCCAACCCGAATTACCAAGGCCTGCTCGGCCCGGCGAAGACCCCCACGGTGAACGTCAAGTACTACGCCGAATCGGCCAACCTGAAGCTCGACATTCAGCAGAACAACATCGATGTCGCCTTCCGCAGCCTCTCTGCCACCGATGTCGCCGACCTGAGCACGAACAGCAAGGTCAAGGTCGTCGACGGCCCGGGCGGTGAGATCCGTTACATCGTGTTCAACTTCAACACCCAGCCGTTCGGCGCCACCACGACCCAGGCCGACCCGGCCAAGGCCCTCGCCGTTCGCCAGGCCGTGGCCGATCTGATCGACCGCAACGCCATCGCCTCGCAGGTCTACAAGGGCACCTACACCCCGCTGTATTCCTACGTTCCGGCCGGCCTGACCGGCGCCACCACGGTGCTGAAAGACATGTACGGCGACGGCAAAGGCGGCCCCAGCCTCGACAAGGCGAAGGCGACTCTCGCTGCCGCCGGCGTCACCGACAAGGTCGTTCTCGACCTGCAGTACGTCTCTGAGCACTACGGCCCCTCGTCAGGCGACGAATACGCGCTGATCAAAGACCAGCTCGAGTCGAGCGGCCTCTTCACTGTGAACCTGCAGACGACCGACTACGTTCAGTACACGAAAGACCGTACGAATGACGTCTACCCGGAGTACCAGCTCGGCTGGTTCCCCGACTACTCCGACGCCGACAACTACCTGACGCCGTTCTTCTCCGCCGACAACTTCCTCGCCAACCATTACGACAACACCGCAGTGCAAGACGAGATCACGAAGCAGGTCGGCGAAACCGACCAGTCCGCTCGCACGGCGGAGATCGAAGACATTCAGGCGAAAGTCGCCGCCGATCTGTCGACCGTGCCGTACTGCAGGGCGCCCAGGTCGCCGTCGTCGGCTCGAACGTGAACGGCGCCGCCGACACGCTCGACGCCTCGTTCAAGTTCCGCTACGCGGCGCTGTCGAAGGGCTGATAGACCAGTGACATCCCGAAAGGGCGGCCCGCTTCTCACGGGTCGCACTTTCGGCACGCGCTGACCTCACCGACACCTCACCGACACCTCACCGACCACCCAGACCGATTGGCACCGATGACGACACTGGTCGACACCCCGGGTTCGCTCCCGAACGAACCCCCAGAGAACGCGGCCGAGTCGACCACCGCGTTCAAGAAGCAACGCATCGGCGGCGGCCTCGGCCGTTACATCGTCGTTCGGTTTCTGCTGATCATCCCGACCATCTTCATTCTGGTCACGCTGGTCTTCTTCCTGATGCGACTCACCGGCGACCCCATCACGGCTGCGCTCGGTGGCCGTCTCAACGGGGAGCAACTGCAGGAGCGCATCCACGCCGCCGGCTACGACCGGCCGATTCTGGTGCAGTACTTCGAATACCTCGGCCAGATCGCCACCGGTAACTTCGGCAGCAGCATCACCGACAACCGGCCCATCACCACGATTCTGGTCACGTACGGCGCCGCAACGCTCGAGCTGGCCTTCTACGCCTTGATCGTCGCGTTCATCGTCGGCATTCCACTCGGCATGCTGGCCGCGTACTTTCGCGACAAGGGCCAAGATGCGGCACTGCGCGTCTTCGCCATTCTCTGTTACGCCACCCCCGTGTTCTTCGCCGGCATCCTGCTGAAGCTCATCTTCTCCGTATGGCTGAACGTCCTTCCGGTGGCGGGCCGCGCCAGCACGGGCAGTGAATTCGAGATGCAAGACCTGCCCAACAAGACCGGCTTCTACCTCATCGACGCCTTTCAGACGGGAGACCCGGCGGTCATCAGCGACGTGCTGCTGCATGCTGTGCTGCCCGCTCTCACGCTGGGCCTGCTCACCGCGGGAATCTTTCTGCGCCTGGTTCGCACCAACGTCATCGGCACACTCTCGACCGACTATGTGGATGCTGCACGATCGCGCGGCATCAGCGAGTACCGGCTCGTGCGCAAACACGCCTACAAGCCGGCCCTCATTCCCATCATCACGGTGATCGGCCTGCAGATCGCCCTGCTGCTCAGCGGTGCCGTGCTCACCGAATCGACTTTCGAGTGGAAGGGGCTCGGCTTTCAGCTGGCCCAATACCTCGGCTCCCGCGACTTCGTCGCTGTTCAGGGCATCGTCGCTCTGCTGGCGGTGATCGTCGCACTGACCAACTTCATCGTCGATGTCGCAGCCGCGATCATCGACCCGAGGGTGAGGTACTGACCATGAGCGTCGAACTGAAACCTCGCAAACAGAGCGTGATCTCGCGCCTGCCTGTGCTCCACCAGTTACGGCAGAGCGTCGGCCTGCAGCGCGGCATGCTCGTCGCGGGCCTCGTCATAACGACCGTCTATGTGATCTGCGCCGTCTTCGCCCAGTGGATCGCGCCCTACGGTTTCGCGCAATTGCGTGACGCGAGTGGGCCGTTCGGCTCGCAGCAGCCGCCGAGCCCTGCACACATCTGGGGAACCACGGTGGGCGGCTACGACGTGTTCTCGCGCGTGATCTGGGGTGCGCAGACGGCGCTCGAGGTGATGATCGTCGCGATCATCTTCTCGATTTTCATCGGCGTGTTCTTGGGGCTGGTATCGGGGTATCTCGGCGGCTGGCTCGATCGCGTTCTGGTCGTTGTCGCCGACGCGATCTACGCGTTTCCGTCGTTGCTGCTGGCGATCGTCATGTCGATCGTGATCTCCGGCGGTCAGTCGAGTCTCTACGGCGGGATTCTCGCAGCCGCCATCTCGATCACCGTCGTCTACATTCCGCAGTACTTTCGAGTCATCCGCTCAGAGGCAGTGCGCATCAAGAGCGAAGCGTTCGTCGAATCGGCCATGGTCATCGGCGCATCGACTCCGCGCATCATGTTCCGGCATGTGCTGCGCAACTCGACCCGCACCCTGCCCCTGATCTTCACGCTGAACGCGTCAGAAGCGGTGCTCACCCTCGCCGGGCTCGGCTTTCTCGGCTTCGGCATCGAACCCACGGCAGCCGCCGAATGGGGCTACGACCTCAACAAGTCGCTTTCCGACGTCACCAGCGGAATCTGGTGGACGGCGATCTTCCCCGGCATCGCCATCGTGCTCTCGGTGCTGGGTGTGACCCTCGTGGGCGAAAGCCTGAACGACTTGGCCGACCCGCGGCTGCGCGGGCGCCGTGCCGTCGCCGCTGCCTCTGGCAGTGTGGCACTGACCTCCGTCGTACCTGGAGGCCCACTCGAAGCGGGCCCCGGCGGACTGGCCGGTCTTGAAGACACCGAAGGCGAGGCCGATCGTGACCGATAGCAAGAGCGTGGCAGCAGACGGCCGCGCAGCCCGCGACATCGTCAGCATCACCGACCTCGAAGTCTCGTTCTCCACCGACGTGGGCGCCATCAAGGCGGTCGACGGGGTCAGCCTGCATGTCGCCGCCGGCGAGGTTCTCGCGATCGTCGGCGAGAGCGGGTCGGGCAAGACAGTCACCGCGAAGTCGATTCTCGGCTTGCTGCCCGAGACGGCGACCGCGCGCGGCGCGATCGTGCTCTCGAACCGGGGCAATACGACCACGAACGATGTACTGAGTCTGTCGAAGAAACAGTTGCGGGGCATCCGCGGGTCTGACGTATCGATGGTGTTTCAAGAGCCGTCGACTGCGCTGAACCCGGTGTACACCGTGGGCTGGCAGATCGCCGAGGGCCTACGGGCGCACGGCAGTTATTCGCGGGCCGAGGCGAAGGCGAAGGCCATCGAAATACTCGGCCGGGTCGGCATTCCCGACCCCAAAACGCGGGTGAACTACTACCCGCATCAGTTCTCGGGCGGCCAGAAGCAGCGTGTCGTCATCGCCCAGGCGCTGGTGCTCGAGCCCGGGCTCATCGTCGCCGACGAGCCCACGACCGCGCTCGATGTGACCGTGCAGGCCGAGATTCTCGACCTGCTGCGGCGTTGTCGCGATGAGTTCGGCACCGCGATTGTGCTGATCACCCACAACATGGGAGTGGTCGCCGACCTCGCCGACCGCGTCGCCGTCATGTATCAAGGCGAGGTCGTCGAAGAGGCCGATGCCGTCACTCTGTTCTCGAACCCGCAGAACGACTACACGAAACGGCTGCTTGCCTCTGTTCCGCACATCGGGCAGGGCGTTCTTCAGACGGCGGAACGGGCATCCGGTCGCGAGGCGACCTGGGCCAGCGCCGCCCCGGTGGTCACCGCTGCGAACCTGCGCATCGAATACCCGGGCCGCTTCGGTCGCAGCCCGTTCGTCGCGGTCGACGGCGTGAGCTTCGAGATCCGCGCCGGCGAGGTGCTGGGGCTGGTCGGCGAGAGCGGATCGGGCAAGACCACGATCGGCCGCGCCATCGGCGGCCTCACCAAGGTCACCAGCGGTTCATTGAAGGTGCTCGGCCACGAGATGAACGGGGTGCGCGAACGGGTTTTCAAGAAGACCCGCGCAGACATCGGCTTCGTCTTTCAAGACCCTGCGTCGAGCTTCAACCCGCTGCTGACCATCGCCGAGTGCGTGGCCGAACCGCTGATCATCCACGGCCGTGCCCGCGACCCGAGAACGGCGCGCAAACGCGTGGATGAACTGCTCGAGGCCGTGCAATTGCCTGCCAGCTTCGGCGATCGGTATCCGCATGAGCTGAGCGGAGGCCAGCGCCAACGGGCCAGCCTCGCCCGGGCCATCGCTCTCGAACCTTCGCTCTTGATCGCCGACGAACCCACCTCTGCGCTCGACGTTTCGGTTCAGGCGCGCGTGCTCGAACTCTTCGCCGACCTGCAGCGCGAGTTCGGCTTCGCCGCCCTGTTCATCAGTCACGATCTCGCCGTGGTCGACCTGCTCGCCGACCGAATCGCTGTGCTCTATCACGGCGAGTTGGTCGAAGAGGGCACGGGTGCCGAGGTGCTAGGTGCGCCGAAACATCGGTACACCCAGCGACTGCTCGCGTCGCTGCCTGTTCCCGACCCGATCGAGCAGGCCGCGCGGCGGGAGGCGCTGCACGCGCTGCGTGCGGCGGAACTGAGCTAGAAGCGTGCTCTGCTAGCTACTCCTCGTCGAACTCTTCCACCTCGACCGGCCGGTACGTGTACTCGGCCGCGTCGGGGTCGAGTTCCCAGACGACCTCGGCTGCCTGGCCGCCGATGTCGGCCGTTCGCACCAGCGACTTCTGCGGCAACCCTTCGATGAATTCGAGTTCGATCGATTCTTCGCCGTTGCCGCTGTCGAGAATTGCCGTGTAGACGGTGTCGCTCACAGGTGTCTCCGTTTCGTCTGACTAACTGCTTGTTCGCTAACTGCTCGTTCGCTTAACTGAGAGGATACTCGCATGGCCTTTCACCCGTGGCGCACCCTCCGGCACCAGTGGGGCCGCACGCTCAAGCCACCCAAACCGGTGCCGGAGCAGCCCGACGAAGAGGCCAAAGACACGGCGATTCTGACGATGCTCCGGGCGCTCGGCGTGGCCATGCTCGCCTCGAGTCAGGCCACGAACGACGTCGAGACCACGCTCTACGACATCGCCGACACCTACAACCTCACGGGCATCCGCATCGCCGTGCTGCCCACCCTCGTGATCTTGCAGCTCGATGCGGTCGCGGGCCCCGGTGAGCCTCTGGTGCCGGGCGCCGTCTCGACCGAGACGGGCTCGCAGCACGCCATCACCGGCTCGCAGCACATCGTGACCGGCCGCGTCGAAGAGCTCGTGGCGCGGCCCGGCCGCACCGATCTCGACACGGTCTCGTCGCTCTCGATCAGGCTCGATCAGGCCGCCGCCATCGACGAGCTGGTACACGACGCGCAGCTCGGCACGCTCAACCCCGACGACGCGCTCACGCGGCTGGCGAGCATCCGTACCTCCCCACCGCGGTACGGCCCGTGGATGACCGTGGTGGGCCACACCATTCTGTGTCTCGGTTTCGGGCTCACGTTGAACCCCACCGTAGCGGCGATTCCGGCGTATCTGCTGCTCGGCGCACTGGTCGGCGGTCTGCTGCTGCTGGGCAAACGGCTGCCCACGCTCGGCAGCGCCATGCCCGTGTTCGCCTCGTTCATCGTCACCGTGGTCACCTCGCTCTTTCTCGCGCAGGCGGCGGGCGACGACCCGCTGAAGCTGATCGCGCCCGCCCTGGTGAGCTTTCTGCCAGGGCTCACCCTCACGGTGGCGTCGATCGAACTCACCAGCAACCAGATCATCGCGGGCGCCAGTCGGATCGTCTATGGCGTCGCCCAGCTGCTACTGCTCGCGTTCGGCGTCATCGCTGGGCTCACCATTACGCATGGCGGCACCGAGATCACACAGAACCAGGGCCTCGGATGGTGGTCGGCGATCGCGGGGGTCGCGCTGGTGGGCGCGGGGTTCGTGTTCTTCCTCTCGGCGCCGAAGAGATCGTTCCTGTGGATACTGATCGCCCTGTTCGCGGCCTACGGAGCCCAGACCATCGGCGCCGTCTTCATCGGGCCGGTGCTCTCAGGGTTCGTCGGCGCCCTCGTCGTTGTGCCGCTGAGCCGCGTGCTCTCACGCTTTCGAACGGCACCGCCCGCCACCGTGATGATGCTGGCCTCGTTCTGGCTGCTCGTGCCGGGAGCCCTCGGGTTCATCGGCATCAGCGAAGGGGCTGCGGGAACTGCGGTGAGCGCCGGCGCGGCGAGTGTGACCACGCTGGTCAACACCGCTCTGTCGTTGTTCTCGATCGCTCTCGGAATTCTGGTGGGCACCGGCCTGACACGCGATTTCGCCAAGGCGCGCGACGCGCGTCGCGGGTAGCTCCAGCTACGCCGGCAGCAAGAACCCGTCGACGATCAGCTCCCGCACGCGCGGCAGCACCTCGACGAGCAGCTCCAGTTCGTCTACCTCGAGCAAGTGGGCGATGGCGCCGCAGATCTGACCGATGTTGAGGTCGCCGTCGCACGCCCCCACCAGCGCGGCGAGGGCTGTGCCGAGCGGCACGGTTCGGGCGAAACCGCTGCCCTGCCGCAAGGTCATGACCGTGGGATTCTCCTGGCCGGGCCAATAGTGCCGCTCTTCCGTCACATCCGGGGCGTAGGTCACCGTCGCCGCGAGCAGCGCTTCATCGCTCTTCGCCACCTGCCAGTCGTAGCCCTCGAGGCTTGCCTGGAAATACTGCCCCAGCCCCGCCGGGTTCGACCCGCGGGCGCCGTCGAGCCGCTCGAACCGGCGCATCGGGCGGGCCGCCTGGCTCTGGCGCAACAACACGTATCCGAAACCCACCTGGGTCACGCCGCGAGCCTCGAAATCGTCGAGCCAGGCGGCGTAGAGCTCGTCGAATTCGGCAGTGCCAGGGCGGGTGCCGCCATCACGAATCCAGGTCTCGGCGTACAGCGGGGCATCCTGAAGCTCGCGCTCGATCAGCCACGCATCGAGCGCGCTGTCGCTCAGCCAGCCACGCACACGGTCGAGGCCGTCGGCGCTCTGCACGGCGCTGTCTCGCGCGCGCTCGCGGTACTCCCAGTTGCCGAGCAGTTGCGCGACCCCGCCCGGCGCAAGATGCGCCTCGCAGCCTCGGATGACCGTGGCGACCAGCTCATCACCCACCAGCCCTCCGTCGCGGTACTCGTACAGCGGCACGCCTTCACGCCTGGGCGTGATCACGAACGGCGGATTCGACACGATCTGATCGAACGTCTCGCCGGCCACGGGCTCGAACAGGCTGCCCAGCCGAAACTCGATATTGTCGATCGCATTCAGCTCGGCATTCAGCCCGGCCAGCCATAACGCGCGCTCAGAGATATCGGTTGCGACCACGGTTCGCGCATGGCGCGACGCGTGCAGCGCCTGAATGCCGCAGCCCGTTCCGAGATCGAGAACCCGGCCGACAGGTTCGTTGATCATCAGCCCGCTGAGGGTGGTGGATGCTCCACCCACCCCGAGCACATGATTCTCATCAAGCGGCCGCCCGAGCGCCAGCTCGCCCAGGTCGGAGATGATCCACCAGCTGCCGGCGCCCAGCGTGTCTACGAAGCTGTACGGTCGCAGGTCGAGCAGCGCCGTGAGGGTGTCGGTGTCGGGAGCGTTAGCCGTACCAAGCAGCCCGAGTGCGATCGCGCCATCCGCGCCGAGATTCGGTAGCGCCGCCTCCACGTGCTCGCGCTCGGCGGTGACACTCAGCACAAAGAGCGCCGCCAGAGTCTCAGCCCGCGAAACCGGAACTCCCGCTTCCCTCCGTCGTCGCAGAGCCCGAATCGCCGGAAGCCGTTGCCCTCTGAACAGGGCAGCCGCCGCATCCTCGCCCCACAGCTCCCCCACCGTCTCGACGCTGAACGATGAGGTGATGAGGTCGCGTCGCAGCGCAGCTATCAGTGGTGAGGTCACCCCCTTATTCAATCGCAGTTGCTCGCCGGCGACTGGCTCGTCAACCGGCTGCCGTCGTTGTCGCAGTCCGTGCCTCGATATCGTCGCGCCCTCTCCCACGCCGGGACAGCCCCGGGAGTGGCACCGCCGTGTGCCCGCTGGGCTGCGGGCAGGGTGGTGCGCTCGTGCGGGTCATGGCGTATCGGCCGTGTTCGCCGTATTGGCGGCGGCGGTGGCGTGGTCGCGTTGCCAGGGTTCGCGGCGGGCGGGGAGGTCGGCCAGGTGGAGGGGTTTCAGTCGTGTTCGGGTGCGTTGCTGGGTGGCAGGGCGTGGGGTTCGGGTCCAGTCCAGCCAGGCCGGTGGCAGGAAGTGCGGTGCGCCGTTGATCATGATCAGCGTCCACCCCGTCTTATGCACAACCCCGTGATGAAAATGACACAGCAGGACCCCTAGGTCGACGTCGGTGCGGCCGGGGAGGTGGGTTTTCGATAGCCACGGTTCGGTGTGGTGGCTTTCACACCAGGACGGTGGCCGGTCACAGCCCGGCCAGACACAGCCGCCGTCCCGGGCGGCCATCGCGGCGACCTGCGCCGCCGTGAACAGGCGCTGCTTCTTGCCTTGGCAGAGCACCTGCCCGGCCGGCCCGAACACGGTCGTACGAATATCGGCGTGGCAGAGCACCTGTTGCACGGTCGATGCGGGTAACGGTTCGGTGATGCCGGGCACCCAGCCCACCCCACGCCCG
>JAODBB010000063.1 GCA_025463745.1 Subtercola sp. | reverse complement strand
CCAGCGTGAAAATCGAACCACTGATCAAGCTCGTCAATGAGGGGCTCGCTGCGCACGGCGGGGGTCCGTTCATCCAGGGCCCGTTTGTTCAAGCCGATACCGATCGTGACGCGAGCGAGAGTGTCGTGACCGGCAAATTGGGCGGTCATGCGGTGAGCCTGAAGTTCCACGTGAACAGCGGAAAGACGGAGCACGCCTACACGGTGAGCCTCGTCGACGAAGCATCGGGCGTGCAGCTCGGCTCTGGCGAGGGCCAGTCGATATTCGCCGATGCGATCTCGGCCTACCGCTGGGACACGGCGCTCGACGAGCTGAAACGGCTCGGCCGATAACAGGCTCACGAGCGTGGTGACTCCAGGCCCGGCCGGATCGGGCGCGCGAGCCCCGCACCGAACCCCGGTACCCTTGAGCCAATGACGATCACCGCTTCGGCCGACGGCTCAGCCCTCGGCAACCCCGGGCCCGCAGGCTGGGCCTGGTATATCGACGACAACACGTGGGGCGCCGGCGGCTGGCCGCACGGCACCAACAACATGGGTGAGCTCAAGGCGGTGCTCGAGTTGTTCCGCGCCACCGCACACGTCGACGACGACTTGCACATTCTGTGCGACAGCCAATACGTCATCAACACGGTGACCAAGTGGATGCCCGGCTGGAAGCGCAAGGGCTGGCGAAAGGGCGACGGCAAACCCGTCATGAACCTCGACCTCATCAGGGAGATCGACGAGGCCATCGTCGGCCGCCGCTACCGCTTCGAGTGGGTCAAGGGCCACGTGGGCCACACGCTGAACGAAGCAGCGGATGCCCGCGCCCGCGCCGCCGCGGAGGCCTACGCTCGCGGCCGCGCCCCCGAAACCGGGCCCGGGTATCCCGGTGCGGCAGCGCCTCTCGTAACGACCGAACAATCGCGGCCGGCACCGCCGGAACCGACATCGGCCGCGTCGACTTCCGGCCGGGCAGGCATCAGCGACACCCTGTTCTAGACACCCTGTTCCAACAGTCCGCACTAGCGCTGCTCATCCACGACGCTTCAGCCGCGCGAGGCCGGAGAACCGCTTCGACCCGCCGCCCTGATTGAGCTAGCCCTCCTCGAGCTAACCCTGAGGGTCGCAGTGACTCAGATCTGTCTCGGCGAGCACGTCGCCCTTCGGAATGATGTACGTCACGTCGAGAACGACCGGCACGGTGCCCTCGTTCTTACCCTCGTGAACGTAGCCCGGGCCCTCGACGAGCGAGCTACCCGCTTCATACACGTGCACGCCACCGGGGTACATCGGCGCATAGTGGGTGAACGTGCCCGACTTGACGACGGCGATCAGCTCGCCGTAGTGGCAGTGTTTGCCCGTGCCCGCTCCGGGCTCAAGCGTGATCGTGCGAAACGTCACCGTGACAGGGCCCGGAACCTCGACATCGACTCCGGCGTCTTGGCTGCCGGCGCCGAGCTCATCAACACTCACCGGCCCTGGGCTCGCCGGCGCGGCACCGGCAGGAACGATCGGGGTCGCACTCACCCAGCCACCGAAGCCATCGCGTCTGCCGGAGCCCCCGCCGTGCATCCCGTCACGATCAACGGCAACGCGACCAACGCCGCTATGAACACACCCCTGACGGTTGCTCGTTTCGCTGTGGCATTCAGATCGATCATGGCCTACCCCCGAAGTTCAGTTCTTGTCAGAGTATCGACGATTCGCGCCTATCCGGTGTGGGTGAGTGGCGAAGTGGATCGCGTCTTCGGCGTCGCGTTCTGCGAAGCAGGGCATCCCCTCGGTCTGGCTGCTGCTCTCTGATGTGCAGGCCGGCATCGTCAGCTTGCCCAGGGGAACTCACAGCCCACACACAGAATGGGAGGCGCTTCGCGGGAACTTTTGACCCCGATGCGCGGTTTTACTCCTCGAAGGCCGCAGCCAGCGGTCTCGCCGAAGGAGTACACCCCTCTCATGACTACCACGTACAGCAAAGACCCGACCGCCATTTCACAGCTCACCCCCGCCCAGTACGCCGTGACCCAGCAAAGCGCGACGGAGCCGGCGTTCACGGGCGAGTTCTGGGACAACCACGACGACGGCATCTACGTCGATATCGTCTCGGGCGAGCCTCTGTTCGCCTCCACCGACAAGTACGACAGCCGTTCCGGATGGCCGAGCTTCACCCGGCCGATCAACCCGGAGAACGTCGTTCGCCACGACGACAAGACCTATGGCATGGTGCGCACCGAGGTTCGTTCCGCGAACGGTGACAGTCACCTCGGTCACCTGTTCGACGACGGGCCCGTCGAAGAAGGCGGGTTGCGTTACTGCATCAACTCGGCGGCTCTCCGGTTCATCCCTCTAGACGAGCTGGAAAGCCAGGGCTACGGTGACTACCGGAGCCTGTTCACCACGAAGGAGGCCTGATCATGGCTACGACCGAAACCGCAATTCTGGCCGGTGGATGCTTCTGGGGCGCGCAGCAACTGCTGCGCCGGCGCCCGGGAGTCATCTCCTCACGCGTGGGCTATTCGGGCGGCAACACTCCGAACGCCACGTACCGCAACCACGGTGACCACGCCGAGGCCGTCGAGATCGTCTTCGACCCCTCGATGATCTCCTACCGCGACCTGCTGGAGTTCTTCTTCCAGATCCACGACCCGTCGACCAAGAACCGCCAGGGCAACGACGTCGGTCGCAGCTACCGCTCGGCCATCTATTACACGAACGATGAGCAGAAGCGCGTCGCGCTCGACACCATCGCCGATGTAGACGCGTCTGGCCTCTGGCCCGGCACGGTCGTCACCGAGGTCGAGCCCGCCGGCGCGTTCTGGGAAGCCGAAGACGAGCACCAGGATTACCTCGAGAAGTACCCGGCCGGTTACACCTGCCACTACGTGCGCCCGGGCTGGAAGCTCCCGCACCGCGAGGAGCAGTTCACCAGCTAGTAGTCGAGTTCTGCGCGCGAATGCCCGGTTGCCTGTTCACGGCGACCGGGCATTTCTGTCGTTACCCGAGCCGTCGGCCGAAGTCGGGGAGTTCGAGCTCTCCGCTTCTGAGACGCAGGCGAGCGCCGGCGGGAAATGGCAGCACGTATTCGACAGCGGGAGCGTCGATCGCTCCCCCATCTTCCTTCTTGACCCTGATCGATTCGGTCGAGACTTCGACGATGCGAGCCTGGAGCCAGCGATCGCCGTCGCCGTGGCCGTCGCCGCCGCCATCGCCGCCGTCGCCGCCGCCGTCGAGCAAGAGTTCGTACGAATCGGCGAGGTAGCCGATCCCCGCCTGCTCGAGCGCTTCCTCCGCGTCGAGCCACTCACGAATCTCAGTGACCCGGCGTCCCATCAGGTCGATCGCGACATAGCCGCCCGATTCGGGCACGATCCAGCCGAGCAACTCACGGTCTGAGCCGCGACGGTGTTCGATCCATTCAGCGGGTACGGGCATCCACCAAGACTAGGGCGCGTCTCCCCGCAGACCGATCAGGCCGCGATTGGCGTGCTCCGGCGCCGCGAAATACATCACCTGCAAACATACGTCTGGTTGACTGTATGTTGCAGGACTGCTTGGATGAGAGAGTTGTTCGCAACACAGTCGCGCAAAGGAGCAGACATGTCACAGCCCGTCACCTTCGGCATCATCAACGCATTCAACCAGCCGGTGCGGGGTGCAGAGCCGTGGAACGTTCGCTACGAGGCGCAACTCGAGCAGATCGAATGGATCGACCGCGAACTCGAAATCGACGGCGTCTACGTCAGCGAACATCACTTCTATAGCGATGGATACATGCCGTCTCCGCTCGTGATGACCGCGGCCATCGCGGCCCGCACCAAACGCATCAAAGTCGGAACGAATCTGATTCAGCTGCCATTGCATAACGCGGTGCGCCTGGCCGAAGACGCCCTTGTGGTCGACGCCGTCTCGGGTGGTCGCTTGCGCCTCGGTCTGGGGATGGGATATTTCTGGCAAGAGTTCGAAGGGCTCGGCAAGAACCTGAAGCAGCGCCCCAGCACGACCGAGGAGGGCATCGCCATCCTTCGCAAGGCGTTTTCGGGAGAGCCGTTCGAGTTTCACGGCAAGCGTTATGACTTCGGCGAGATAACGGTCACGCCCGGCCCCATTCGCCCCGGCGGGCCAGAGATCTGGATGGGCGGATTCGTGCCCGCTGCCGTCGAGCGCTGCGCTCGCCTTGCCGACGGCTTCCTGGAATTCGATCCCGGTTCGCTCGGAGGGTTCGTCGACGCTTCGGAAGCGCTCGGTCGCCCGAAAGAGACTCAGAAACTCAACGTGACCTACTGGGCCATCATCGCCGATGACCCGGAGAAGGCATTCGCCGAGGCCGGCGACAACTGGCTGCATCTGTTGAACGAGTACATCATCCGTGATTCATACACCGCGCGAAACCCTCCACTGCGAGAGCCGATCAAAGACGCCAAGGAGGCGCTCGCAATGGGCCTGGTCTTGCTCGCCGACGGCCCGGGCGCCGTGGACATCTTCAACAAAGACGTCGACAGAGGTGCGATCGACATTCAGCTCGTCACCCACATGCCCGGCGAGCCGGTAGACCAGGTGTCAGAACGCCTGCAGTACTTCAACGACAAAGTCATTCCAAACGTGAAGCACACCGATCACCCTGCGGCCGCCTCCACGGAACGCTGGCTGGGATGAGCGCTGGTCGCGAGCGCTGGGTCGTTTCATTCACGGAGTCGGCGTGCCCACGTACGCGAAATTCTCACGAACGAAGTTCTCGATCGTGCGCGGAGACTTCTCGAGCACTTTCTGCACGTCACCGGTGACCTCCTCCGAGCCTCCGTCGCGGAACAGTTGGTGCATCTCTTGGATATGGCCCGCTTCCCAGCCCTCGACTCCGCGGCTCAGAAGCGAAGCCCGCACGTCGGCCGGGGTGACATCGATCGCTCTGATGTACTCGCCTCGCGCTTCCCCGATCAGTGCAGCGATTTCGTTGAACGTGACCGCGCGGGGCCCCGTCAGAACGAGTGTCTGACCGTCCCAGGTGTCACTCGTCAGCACCCGTGCGGCGACCTCGCCGATATCACGCGCATCGATCATGCTGAGACGAGCGGAACCTGACGAGTTGAGAATCGATTGCGATTCGATGACCGACGGTAACATCTGGGCAGCGACCAGGGTTTGCATGAAACCATTGGGCCGGAGAATGACGAAGTTCTGCCCTGTCGCTGTGAGAACCTGCTCGATTTCCCAGTGCTGTCGCAAGGTGAAAGGCCCGTCGGGTCGAATGCCCGAACTCGTCGCCGACAGTTTGACGATCTTCACTGAACTTCGGCGAAGCATTCGGATGATCTGCAACTGCAGATCGGCCATCGTGTAGCTGTGAGGGGTCAACAGGAAAACAGCGTCGACGTCGTCGAGGGCGCCGAGTAATACCTTCTCTTCCCCCATGTCTCCCTCGATGATGTCCACGGAATCCGGCAACACCCTGCGCGCATTCTCTCGATCCCTCGTGATGATTCGCGTCGGTTCGCCGCGCGCAATCAATGAATCGACAACATGAACGCCAACGTTTCCCGTCGCACCCAATATCAGCGTGGTCATATTCTCTTCCCTGCCTTACTCTCGGCCGGCCGCGAAGGCGGCCGAGCTGCGAACGTGTGTGAACTAGCGCAGAACATCGACTTCGATGCCCGCTTGATCGAAGACGTAATCACGCGACTCTTCCGCGAGTCGGCGAGCTTCTTCGAGGTCGAAGACCAGAACCTCGCCCTGCCATTTGACTGGATTGCCCGCAATCATCACAGCCTCGATGTTTCGGCTGTCTGCTGCTTGAACAACACTGGCAACAGCGTTGTTCAGAGGGAAGAGATTGATGTCGTCGCTGTTGAAGAACAGAATGTCTGCTTCTTTTCCAGGTGTGAGCGATCCTGACACGTCGCCGAGACCGTTGGCGATAGCACCGTTGATCGTGGCGTACGTCAGCACGTCGCGATCTGAAATCAGCTCGCCGGCTCCGGGAGCTCCTTCGTAGCGGCGGCCGAAGACATCCATTCGCTGAATTGTGAGAAGTGCTCTCATCGATGCGAAAAAGTCGGAGGAGAGGCTGCATTCGATGTCGAGACCGATTGTAGGAGGCACGCCCAGGTCAAGGCATTTCTGGATGGGGGGCGTGCCGTTCGCGATACCTACCTGAGCATCGGACGTGGGTGCGAGCGAGACATGCACGCCACTGCTCGCGATGGCCTCCCAGGCGTCATCGTCGAAGCTCGTACAGTGAATGAGAGTGATGTCCGGCCCCAGTAGACCCTGAGCGCCGAGCGCCGCAACGTCGTCGGAGATCTTCTTTCCGAACGCCCCGTCGACCGACAGGTTCAGCCCGAGACGACGGGCGATCGCGATATTCTCCGCGTTGAGAGAGACGATATCGGGAATGAGTTCAACCGCTTTGCCCAGTAGCCCCATTCGCAGCGTCACCAGCCCGGACTCCGGCATGTTTTCTGTGAGCCGCTCGAGGTCGGCGGGCCACTGCTCATCCCAATCCCCGTCCATGGGTGCACACGATGCATGAACGGCGCGAATCTTCGCATCATCCCATGCCTTGATGGCCGCATCGCTGTGCGCGGCGGAACGAGAGTTGTGGGAGAAATCGAGAACAGTCGTGGTGCCCGAATCAATCATTCCCAAGGCGGTGATGAGGTTGCCGATGTAAATGTCTTCTGGGCGGTACATGTGGCCGAAGGTGCCGTGGATCTTCACCATGTAACCCGACAGGTCGTCGTCAGGCAGTTGTCGACGTAATGCGCCCTGCCACGAGTGCCGATGCGTGTCATGAAATCCTGGCGTGAGAATCATTCCCGTGCAATCGACGACGATCGTATCTGGCCCGGAATCAGGCAGATCGACTCCGACGGCCTCGATCGTGGTGCCGCGAAGCACGATATCTCCTCGGCGCAAGTCACCGATCTCAGGGTCGACAGAGATGATGATGCCGTCTTTCAACAGCACCGCTGTTGACGGATCACGGTTCTGCAGGCGGGCCAGCACGTCTTCATTGCGCATGCTTCGGGCACGGATAGTCGAGGCGGACATGTTTCACTCCAATTGTGAACAGATGGTTGCAAGTAAATGGGGCTGGCGCGCCGCATCGCACACGTGGTCGAGCAGGCGCCGCATTCCTAAAGGCTGAGTCCGTAGCTTTCGCTCAGTTGCGCGGCGATTTCGGGGAGAATCGTGATTCCATACCGTTCACCCAGTTGTGCCCGCAGTTCAGGACTCGCGTCGAGGTTCGAAGCGATCAGTGCAAAATCCTTGAAATAGTCTTCGAAGCCTCCCGGCGAGGTGAGTTCGAGAAACACGCACTCCTCAGTTCCCGCGTTCCACAGCGCATGCACAAGGCCTCGCGGGCCGAAGCTGATCGTGCCGGCGGGGGCGATGGTGACAACGCCATCGAGATAGATGCCACACGTGCCTCGCAGGATGATCTTGAGCTGATCGTGAGTGGAGTGGACGTGCGGCATGACAAGGGCCTTCGGAGGCAGGATCTGCTCTCCCACACTGTAGTGTCCGTGCGTGTCGGCTTCTGTCACCCTCATGGCAAGGGGACGAGAGGGCCCCATGAGCAACCACTCTGTGTCGTCATGGCGCTGGGTCAGATCGGTCATAGCCGCTCCTTCTATCTGTGCCGCTGCGTTGCGGTTTCACTAGAATATCCGTGGATTTTCGATATTTCCACTTAAATTCGTATTTTTTTCTGAGCAATGCAGAAGAGGTTGCCCTCCAATAGCAATCGGCGGTGCAGGCTCAGAAGCCCGCACCGCCGATCATGACGTTCGGTGACCTAGCTCAGTTCGTGCGCGTCACTCTGCTCGGCGGCCGCCAGCAGCAGCGAGGTGGTCAACGAAATGTGGTCGCTGAGCCGCTGAGCAGCAAGATCTGCATCCCGCGAAAGCACCGCCTCGACGATGGCGCGGTGTTCTCCGACGATGTCGCGGTCTTCGCCGTGACTCAGCGACAACGACCAGTTCCTGTACAACTCAGCCTCCGCACGCAGCTGCGATGCGATCGCGCGAAGACGTCCGTTGGAGCATCCGAGCAGGAGGTTCTCATGAAACGTCGAGTGCCTGGCGGTCCACTCCTCGTTGAAGCGAAGTGGATGATCGGAGGCGAACAATTTCGTGCCGGCAAGCCGATGCTCCGCCCCCAGCACCTCAGACTCCCAGGCCAGATCACCCTCTGCGATGGCGTGGCGCAAGGTCAGCGTCTCGATTTCAAGGCGAGCAGAAGTCAGTTCGGCGAGATCCGTTCGTGAGATCGGGGTGACCGAGAACCCTTGCTGGGGTGCGCTCTGCACGAGTCCCTGCTCGACCAAACGGGAGAGCGCTTCTCTCATGACTCCTACGCTCACGCCGTAGTTGGCGCACAGATCGTTGAACCGCAGCTTCTCGCCGGGCTTCAACCTCCCCGTCAAGATGTCGGCTCTCAGGCTCGCGTACGCAAGCTCCTGGCGCGTTTTCGCCCGATCGGCCATCTTTTCTTCCTCTCCCAGCAACTACTGACTATATTCGAAATTTTTCAGGTCTCAGCTGAATCCTCGAATGATCCGCAGCCCGCTTCACGGTAAGAGCGGGTGAAATCAACGTCTTCACCGATCGAGCGGAACCACTCACAATCGGAATCAGTCCCTCGTCGACGAGCCACTCGAGTGGAAGCACCTCTGCGGCAACGTCAGACCAATCTCCGTCGCGCGAAGCCAGAAGGCGCACTGCTTCAGGAATATCCGTCGCAAACACGAGGGCCGCACTTCCGACGACGGTGAATTCCTTGACGGACCACTCGATCAATGGTCTATCCAGCGGAAGCTTCTGAAGCCCGACCGGAACAATTGTCGCTCCCGGCTTGGCGGCCGTGAGTATCGAATCGAGCCCTTGGCGCGAGCCGCTCACTTCGAAGAAGACTGTCGGCTCCATGTCGTGAGCGTCGAGCAGGTTACCGAGGGAATCCGATCCTGCCCGTTCGGTCACGTAAGCCCCGAGATCCTTCGCCAACGAGAGTCTCTCGTCATCGAGATCGGAGACGAACACGCGCGCGCCAAGTGCCGCAGCGGCGAAGACGAGGAACGCGCCGATGCCGCCGGCGCCGATGATCGCGGCATCCTGACCGCTCTTGAGCCCGCTTCGGCGGAGCGCGTGCACCGCGATCGCCATGGGTTGTGCCATCGCCAGGGTGTCGAAGCCCAGTCCACTCGCTGACGCGTCATAAAGAATGGATGCTGGCACCGAAACATACTCGGCCAGACCTCCGTCTCGGTGCAATCCGACCGTGTGATAGGTGCGACACAGATTGGTGCGGCCGGCAAGGCATTGTGTACAGGTGCCACAGGAGATACCGGCCCCGCACACCACGACGGATCCTGGCTCGAGTGAGTCGACGCCCTCACCGACAGAGACGACTGTGCCGCCGAATTCATGACCGATCACCACTCCGTGGTCGAAGCCCGCATCTCGGCGCTCGATGAGAATAGGACCGTGCTCGTACTCTGCCGCATCGCTTCCGCAGATTCCTGCAGTCTCGACTCGAACGACGACTTCGCCGGCGCCTGCCGTGGGTTTCTCGATCTCTTCGATTCGTACATCATGCCGACCGTGAAAGACTGCTGCCTTCATTCGATGGCCACCTCTCCGTTACCAATTGATTCAGTTCTGCCGTATCCGGACGTAGTCTGCGCCGAATTGTTCACTCGGCGCAGACTACGTCCGGATCAGCGGGTTCGCTCCGGAGCGAACTACTTGCTCTGACCGCTCCAGATCTTTTCGTAGATGGACTGGTAGTCCACCGGGTTCTGCCACGGACCGCTCGCAGGCAGGTTGTGTGTCTTGTCAACCAGTTGCCATCCGCCGCCTTCGGTCGGCAGCGATGCCGCCGACTCACCCGCGAACAGACGGTTCAGAGTGTCGGCGAGTCCCCAGGAGAACATTTCGTAGGGCACGACCGTCGCGGTGGTTTGAGCACCGCTCCGGATGGAGTCGAGGTTGGTGCCCTCGCCGCCGATGATCTGGCCCTTGAATCCGGTGGTCTGAATGTCAGTTTGCAGACCGAGCGGCATCAGGGAATCGAGATTGAATTCGAGCGCCTTCGCGTCGGGATTCTTGAGCATTGCAGATGACCAGACCTGATTTGCTGCCGTCGGGAGCTGAGCGAACGTGAACGTGACCGGAACGACGACACAGTTGGGGCACGCCTTCGCCATCTCGTTGGTGAAACCGGCGGTGATGTATGACTGGCTGCGCTGGGAAGTCTCTTGCAAGGCGATCACCTTTCCGCTGCCGCCCATCAGGGCAGCTGTGTAATCGGCGCGCGCCGTTCCCAGGGCCTGGTAGTAGTCGGCCAGCTTGTTCGAGCCATCGATATTCAGGCTTGCCGCAAAGAGAGGGGCTTCGCTACCGAATCCGGGATCATCGCAGTCGACAGACGAGAACTGAACGACGGGTATGTTCGCCGCCTGGGCACTCTGCAACGACGTCTTGATGCCGGGGCAGTCTCCGGCGAAGAGGGCGATCCCGTCGGCCTTCGCAGCAATCGCCTGGTTGATCGCGGCCGAATAGTTGGTCGGGTCTGCCTTGCTGTCAATGAGATTCGTCTTCCAGCCGAGCTTTGCTGCGGCGTTGTCGAAGGCCGCGCTCATGATGGCGCAACCCTGAAACGACTCGCCACACGAGATGACCCACACAGATTTCCCCGTCACCGCCGCTGGCCCGGTCGTCGTCGGAGTGTTGATCGAACTTGCGCTATAGCCAGAGTCAAGAACCTGCGTCTGCTCTGCGCTCAACGTTGATGAAGCGGCCGAGCCTTCGCTGGCTGACGACGTCGTGCTGCACGCACTCAGTAGCCCAACGGCAACCACGGCAACTGCGAGGGTTGCAATTCGTGTGCTACGTCGGCTTGGCCTGGTCGATGAGAGCGACGTATCTGCGTCTCTCTTGTGGGCTGTGAACATCTGCGTCTCTCCTTTGAGAAGCGGTACAGCGGATTCGTGCGCTGTACCTGCTGAATAGTAATTCGATGTTATCTAGCTAATTCGAGTTGGTCAATGATTTTCGAATATTAAAGACTACTTCGATCATTCTCCGAGTGTGATGACCCCGGTGCGACGGCGTCTGAAATACGCAGACAGCCCAACGGCAACAACCACAGCGCCTCCGTTGAAGACATCGGTCACCCACGTCTCAACCCCCAGAAGCGCAAGCCCACTCGTCGCCGTGCCAATGAAGAGCAGCCCCACGATCGTGCCCGGAATGTTGTACGTACCGGGCTTGAACGTCGTTGCCCCCAGGAATACGGCAGCGAGCGCCGGCAAGATGTACGGGATGCCGCCGACCTGAGGGTTGCCATTTCCCTGTGCGGCGACCTGCATCACCCCACCGATGCCCGCGAATGCACCGGCGATGACGAAGCTCAGCAGAATGATCCGGCGGATGGGCAGACCAACGAGGGTGGCAGCGTTCGCATTCGACCCGACAGCGAACAGATACCGTCCGTATGTCGATTTGGTCAGAATGAACCAGGCAATGGCCGCCAATATGAGCATGACGATGAACAGCAGTGGGATGCCCACTATCAATACGCCACTCAGCCCCGTCAGGGTCGGCGAAATATTCGAACTGACGGGAATTCCCTGCGTGTACGCCTGCACAACGCCCGTAATGACCGTTGCAATTCCCAGGGTCGCGATGATCGCATTGATGCCGAGATACGCGACAAGAATGCCGTTCAGTAGACCGATGGCTATGCCTGTGCCGACCCCCGCGAGAATTGCGATCGGCAGAGGCAGATCGTTCTTCGACATGACCGATGCAACGACAATCGAACACAGTCCGAGGTTGGCTCCGATCGAGATGTCGAATCGTCCTCCGACGAGTGGAAACACCAGAGCGATAGCTGCGACGGCAAGCACAGATTGAGACAGGCCGATCGCATTCAGGTTCGCCGGCGTGAGAAAGAGCCCGGGAAGAAGTATCGAGAAGACGATGATCAGAATGACGAGCAGTCCGAGAAGCCCGAACCGTTCGAAGAAGGCCGAAAAGGCCGATCTGCTTTGCTTGGCGAGAATCTCGCCGTCGACATCAGCCTTCGGCGATGCCGTGGTCGTTGTTGTCATTTCAATTCCTCTCGAGCCATGAAAACTAGTTCAGTCAGGTGATGCCGGTTGAGCCCATCACCGGTGACCTCGGCGGTGATTCGCCCATTGCTGAGAATGAGTACCCTGTCTGACATCTCGGCCAGCTCTTCAAGATCGGAACTGACGAGAATGGTTGCGGCGCCGTCATCAACAGCTCGGCGAATGATCTGGTAGGCATCTGCCCGCGCTCCGATGTCGACGCCCTGCGTCGGCTCGTCGAGAAGCAAGAGCTTCGGATGACGCCGCATCCACCGGGCGAGAATGACTTTCTGGCGATTGCCGCCCGAAAGGGAGGACATCAGCGCCGAGTCGGAATGAGCCTTGATTGAGAAATCTGTCATCGAGTGACGCGCCTCGGCAGATTCGTACGCGCCACGAATCCAGCCGAAGCGACTGAATCGCGACACCGTGGCTGCCGATAGATTCTCACGAACGCTCAGATCAGAGAATGACGCATCGACATCGCGGTTTTCCGGAACCAGGGCGACGCCTCGGTTCATGGCCTCAATCGGTCGGCTCAGCTCGACTTCTTCTCCGGCGATGACCACTCTGCCCCGCGCAACAGCCTGCGAGCCGAAGAAGGTCTTCAGCAGTTCGGAGCGACCCGAACCGAGAAGCCCCGCGATACCGAGTATTTCGCCAGCTCGAACATCGAAACTCACATCCTTCAACGGACCGGCCCAGACCCCGTCCATCTGGGCTACCACGTGCCCACGCTCAGCTTTCGACACCCTCTGAGCGCCCATCTGGCTGAGGGGCTGGCCGACGATGTATGCGATCAGCTCTCGTTCAGTGATCCCTTCGGCCGAACGGGTGATGATCTCACGACCGTCGCGGAGTACGGTCAGTGCATCCGAGATCGAACGCACTTCCTCCAGCCGATGACTGATGTAGATGATCCCCACGCCCGAACGTGCGGCCCTCTTGATGGCTGCAAGCAGAATCTCCACCTCTTCTTCGGGGAGAGAGGCCGTTGGTTCATCGAGTACGAGGGCAGAAATCTCCCGCTCGCCTTCGTCCCGCTGGAGCGCTCGGGCGATCGCAACCATGGTCTGGTCGGCCACGCGCAAGTCGCCCATGATTGCGGTCGGTAGTACCTCGACCTCGAATTGTTCGAGTACGCCTGTGACTTGCTTATTGAGGGCCGCACGACTGACGCTGCCGAATCGGTTCGGAAACCCGACGCCCATTCGCATATTGTCTGCCACCGTCATGTCCGAAAATATGCCGGGGTTCTGGTGAACGAACCTCAGGCCGTGTTTCCTGGCCCAAGCCGGCGTGAGCGATTCGATCGATGTCGTTTCGGCCCCGACAGTGACGAACCCGCCGGAGTCAGCCGGCTGCACCCCCGCCAGGCTCTTAACGAGCGTCGATTTGCCGGATCCGTTCGCTCCCAAGAGCGCATGGATAGAACCCCGCCCCACTTCGAAGGAGACACTATCGAGCGCCTTTCCGCCTGCGAAGGTCTTGGAAATGTTGCGCACGACCAGAGCGGGCTCAGGTGATGACACGTCGACTCCTTTGTCGGTGAGCGTGATCGCGCTAGGCGATCAACGCCGTTTCGGATTGTGTTTGGAACGCTTGGGTCATCGAACCGATTCCATCGATCCAGCTGACAAGCTCGTCGCCGTCGCGCAAGTAGCGGGGTGGGGTCTGGCCTAATCCCACGCCAGACGGGGTGCCGGTGAAGATGACGTCGCCGGGATAGAGAATCAAACGGGCCGAGATGTATTCGACCAGCTGCGGTACGGAGAAGATCAGCTGGCTTGTTCGCCCCTCCTGCATCTGGTCTCCATTGATCGCGCAGCCCAATCCGAGATCATCCGGGTCAGCGAACTCGTCGACGGTGACCAACCTCGGGCCAATGGGCGTGAAACCAGGCAGCGATTTGCCCAAGCTGAACTGCGGAGCAGGCGAAGCCATCTGCAGGACTCGATCAGAGATGTCTTGCCCGATTGTGAGTCCGGCTATGTGCGACCAGGCATCGGCCGCCACGACATTTTTCGCCTGTCGCCCGATGACGGCCACGAGTTCCACCTCCCAATCGACATTGGCTCCGGCAGGAATCGCCACGGTCTCGTTCGGACCCGTGATACTCGACACGAACTTGGTGAAGATCGGCGGGTGTGCGGAGGGCCGGGCAAAGCCCGACTCGTCGGCGTGAGCGCGATAGTTCAAACCGATGGCGAAGATCTGTCTCGGCTGCGGCACTGGCGAACCGATCGCGCGATCACCGAGCGGCGAATGATCGGCGAGGTCAGCGTGGGCGGCCCACTCGAGAAACTCATCCCAGCGCTCATAGATTTCCTGAGGCGCGGCAGAGAACTTCCCTCCACTCGCAGCATTAACATCGACGACACCGTCGCCGCTTTCGATGGACAGGCGTCCTTCAACATTGAGGATTCGCATTTCACGTTCTTTCTTCGACGCCACAGAGGCGTCAATAGATTTCGGGCAGAAGGATGTCGCTGGGAATGACCTCTGGCACGTATTCTCCTGCGCGCGTTCGCTCGTGAATCTCGGCAAACGTCAGCCCCGCTTCGTGCGCCGCCACGAGCTTTTCAGGGTCGAAGTACGCACCGAGTTGATCCGACGCGAATTCGAGGGAGGCCGACATCCACTCTTTCGACGTGCTCCAATCGCCGAACGTGTCGACTTGGATCTCTACCCCATTGCCTTCGGGATCTGCGTAGTACAGAGACATCGTCATGCCATGGTCGAGGGTGAGAAATGGGAGTATGCCGGAGTTTCGAAGCCTGACGTAGTTGTTGATCCAGAGTTCGAAGTCTGCGTACTCGAACGCAGTGTGGTGCAGACCGATCGTGTGGGGCTTGTCGACGGGCAGCTTGAGCCCCGGGGGCGACAGGAATGCGATCCGGTGGTTCGCTTCGTCATTGGTGAGCCACGCCGCTGATTCACCGTGATAAACCGGCGTCAAACCGGCGACTTTGCTGTACCACTCGACCATCTCGTCGAGATGGAGCGTCGTGAAAGTCGTGTGGTGGAATCGTGGCGCGACGATCGGCCTGTTGGGGGCGCGATTTGCGGACATCTTTGTCTCCTCTACGTGAAAATATGACCTCTCAGAGGCCTCGACTGCCGTCGACAGGTATAGACGGCTTGCTTTTCATCCACAATACAATGCGAATTCGAATATCTCAAATAATATCGAAATAACGCCTGCACTTCGTTTATTCCTAGCTGGCCAACGATGTCTCCAATTGAACCGCTTGGCGCGATTTGAGAATCTTGCTGACCAGTCGTTCGATCAGTTCGATGTGGGCGGGAGCATCCAGGTATGCATCCAGATCGGCCTTGGTCGTGACTTCGGCGATGACAGCGAAATCGGCTCCGCCCGGACGCAAGTGGAGATTCGCTCCACACGAGTACGACGAAAGCATCGGAAGCTGTGCAGCCATAGCCCGAAGCGCCACGGGAATTTCGGCAACGATGGTCGGGTCAGCATCTTCGACCCAGGCGAAAGTGACAATGTGAAGAATCATGCTGGAACCATAACATGTTCGACTACACCCAGATATTCGAATATCATTGAAGATGTAGGACGCTCAGTCGAAGTCGGGTAGTTCGGCATCCGCTCGGAGCGGAGACGAGCGCTTCTCAGATCCTGCTCATTCCCATCTCACTCCGGCGCTTTGCTGCGCTCGAACCGTAGCTCGTCTTGGGCATCGATCGCCCGAAGCGAAGCACCCTTCGTCTCCTTGAGGGTGAAGACGGTCGCCGCGGTGATCACACACGCAACGAGAATATAGATGGCCACGGGTACCCACGAGTGGTACTGCTGAAGCAACGCCACCGCAATGATCGGCGCCAGTGACCCCGCGATGATCGAGGTCACCTGGTACCCGAGCGACACCCCCGAGTAGCGCATGCGGGTCGGGAACATCTCCGCCATGATGGCCGGCTGGCCCGCGTACATCAGGGCATGGAAGCAGAGGCCGATCGTCACCGCAAAGACGATGATGACGGGGTTCAGCGTATCGAACATCGGAAACGCGAAGAACGCCCAGCTGGCGCCTAACACGGCGCCTGCGAGATAGACCGGCTTTCGCCCGATCTTGTCAGCGAGTCGACCGATCTGCGGTATGACCGCGAAGTGCACGGCATGGGCAATGAGCAGCGCGAGCAGCAGCTGGCTCGTGTTGTAATGGTGCACCGTGACGAGGTAGACGATCGTGAAACTGACAATGATGTAGTAGAGAATGTTCTCGGCGAACCGCAATCCCATTGCCTGAAGAACACCCTTCGGGTAGGCCCTGATGACTTCTTTGACCCCATAGCCGGTTGCCTTCTCTTGTTCGGCCTTGGCGCGCGCCTCGAGAAAGATCGGTGCCTCGCTGACATGAGTGCGAATGTAATAGCCGATGACGACGATGACGGCCGACAACCAGAAGGCGACACGCCACCCCCAACTCAGAAACTGATCTTCCGGCAGAATCCACGACATCGTCAGCAGCACGAGGGTGGCGAGCAGGTTGCCGACCGGCACAGCTGCTTGAGGCCAGCTCGCCCAGAACCCGCGCGACTTGTCGGGGCTCTGCTCGGCGACGAGCAACACCGCCCCGCCCCATTCTCCGCCGACGGCGAATCCCTGAGCGAACCGAAGAATCACGAGCAGTGCGGGCGCCCAATAACCGACCGAGTTGTAACCCGGCAGGCAACCCATCAGAAAAGTGGATGCTCCCACCAAGATGATCGTCGCCTGAAGCGTCTGTTTGCGGCCGAGACGGTCACCGATATTGCCGAACACCACACCGCCGAGCGGGCGGGCGATGAAACCGACCGCGTAGGTGATGAATGCCGCGATGATGCCGTCAAGCGGGGTGCTCGCATTCGGGAAGAAGAACTTGCCGAACACCAGGCTCGCGGCGGTCGCGTACAAGAAGAATTCGTACCATTCGACGACGGTGCCGACCATCGAGGCAACGACCACTTTCTTGAGACCGGCGATCGCCGCACGTCCTCCCGAGCCGCTGGCACCTGCCTGCTGGCTGGGGCCGCTCTGCTGCGCGGGCGCCCCGGGCCTGTTGATTCGCGAATTGGCGCTCATCGGTGTGATCTCCTTCAGTGTCGACGGTGACACCTGGCGAACGTGCCAGTGGTGTAGACCGCTTGTGCGGCTTCACTGAGTATTGACGCAGGTCGATGGCGCTGCAATGTCGGATAACGCAGGGGTCATGTGCATAATTGCAGATATGAGCGAACCAGCGCCAGCCGTTTCATCTTCTTCAGCGTCGGTCGGTCACCTGCGCCTCAGTCCAGATGACTTGCTGATTCTGTTGGCCACGAGTCGTACCGGCCGTTTCACGACTGCGGCCGAAGAGCTCGGGCTCAACCACACGACGGTCTCGCGTCGCATCACCGCTCTCGAGAAGGCGCTCGGCGGGCGAGTGCTCGCGCGAACAGCGGGAGGATGGGAGCTGACCGAACTGGGCGCGAAGGCCGTCGCAGCCGCAGAGAGCGTTGAGATGGCCATCGACGCCCTGACGGCCGACCCGCTCTCGCCGAGACAGCTCTCGGGGGTGGTGCGCATGTCGGCGACCGACGGGTTCAGTGCCTATATCGCAGCTCCCGCCGCCGCGCGGCTGCAGCACTCGCACCCGAATCTGCGCGTCGAAATCGTCACCGCCACACGCCGGGCCCTGCAGCATCGCTCTGGGCTCGACATCGAGGTCGTCGTCGGTGAACCGCAGGTGCACCGGGCCGAGGCGTTCGAACTCGGTCACTACGCCCTCGGCATGTACGCCGCCCGTTCGTACCTCGCTGATCGGGGTACGCCGAATTCGGTTGAACAGCTGGTCGAGCATCCACTCGTCTATTTCATCGACTCGATTCTTCAGGTCGACGACCTCGATGCTCCCCGACGACTGGTGCCGACGATGCGCGATGCGCTGACGTCGACGAACGTCTTCGTGCAGGTCGAAGCAACTCGCGCCGGCGCGGGTATCGGCTTTCTGCCGTGTTTCATGGCAGACCAGTACGCTGACCTCGTGCGGGTGATGCCCGACCAGTTCGACGAGCGACTGCCGTACTGGATGGTGTTGCGGCCCGAAGCATTGCGTCAGCCCGCCGTCGCGGCAGTGGCGTCGGCTCTGAAAGCCCGCATGCTCGAATTCGAGGGCCCCCTCGCCGGCACGCCCTCTCGTCGGCGATCAGCGCGCTGACCAGCCCCCGTCAATGGTGTAGCTCGCGCCCGTCACCATCGCGGCGGCCGGCGAGGCGAGCCACACGATAAGATCGGCCACCTCCGCGGGCTCCACGAGCCGTTTGATGGCGCTCTCGGTCAGCATGATCTGTGAGAGAACGTCTGACTCGGCGATTCCGTGCAGCGCCGCCTGGTCGCCGATCTGCTTCTCGACGAGCGGCGTGCGCACGTAGCCAGGGTTCACGCAATTGCTCGTCACTCCTCTGCCGCCCGCTTCGATCGCCGTCACCTTTGAAAGCCCTTCGAGGCCGTGCTTGGCCGAGACGTACGCACTCTTGTACGCGGATGCCCGAAGCCCGTGTACCGACGAAACGTTGATGATTCGCCCCCACCCTCGCTCGTACATCGTGGGCAGAGCCGCGCGAATGAGCAGAAACGGCACCTCGAGCATGAGTTTGAGAATGGCCCGGAAGTCGTCGGGATCGAACTCCTCGATCGGCGCCACCTTCTGCACGCCCGCGTTGTTCACGAGAATGTCGACGCCGGGCACAATCGCGGCCAGGGATTCGTCGGAGACAGATGTCGAATCTGAGAGGTTGACGACCCACGCCGATCCTCCGATCTCCCTCGCGACGCGTTCTGCGGCGGCACGGTCGAGGTCAGCGATGATCACCTGTGCCCCCGAAGCCGCTAGGGCATGAGCTGCAGCGGCACCGATGCCGCTCGCACCACCTGTGACGAGAGCGCGCTTGCCCTCAAGACTGTGTGACATAGAACTCGTTTCGCTGAAAACCGGTCGGCGCGTACGCGCACCCTGAGTCTTGCTGCAGACTGTAGCCCGGTCAATCAGCGAAATAGCACGTCGGATGTGCAAATTTATGCAGTCACAGGAGCTGGGAGCCTGAGGGCCGCTGCGCGTCTCTGGCCCATGCAGGGTCGCCTCTGTGTCAGGCTGGATGAGTGACCACCGACCTCCTCTGGACCGGCCCAGACGGCGCACCGACTCTCGTGCTCGCCCACGGCGCGGGAGCGGCCATGGATTCGGCGTGGCTGGAGCGGATGTGCGGCCTGTTCGCCGAACCCTCGCGCGGCATCCGGGTTGCCCGGTTCGAATTCGGCTACATGGCGGCCCGCCGCGCCGGAACACGCAAGCCGCCGCCCAAGGCGGAGACGCTGATGGGCGAGTACCGCGCCGCGGTGGCCGACGTGATCGCCGTCACCGGAACGCCGGTGGCGATCGACGGCAAGTCGATGGGCGGCCGGGTGGCCAGCATGGTCGCCGACGAGTTGCAGTCTGCGGGTTCGGTCGATGCGCTCGTCGTTCTCGGCTACCCGTTCCACCCGCCGGGTTCGCCCGAGAAGCTCCGCACCGCGCACTTGGAGGCGCTCTCGACGCCGGCGCTCTTCTGCCAGGGCACCCGCGACCCGTTCGGCAGGCGAGACGAGGTCGCCTCGTATGCGCTCGCCCCGGGCATCCGGATGCTCTGGCTCGAAGACGGTGAGCACGAGCTGAAGCCGCGCACCAAGATCAGCGGATTCACCCACGCACAGCATCTCGCGACGACGGCAGATGCGGTCGCCGGATTCGTGCGCGAGAATGCTCGACCCAGCTCCTCGAAGCCCGACTCGTCGACCTTCGGTTAGAGCTCGCGCACGGTGAGTTCGGTCAGAGGGTCGATGCCGAAGGATCCCAGTCTTCGGGAAGCGCGTCGCCGATCGTGACGGTACTGGCGACGTCGATGGGGTGACCGTATTCGGCTGCCTCGGCGATCGCAATCAGCACGTCAGTGACGTGGTACGCCTGTTCGCCCGATGCTCGTTCGGGCCGGCCTGCCCGAATCGCGCGGGCCAGCTCGACCACGCCGGTGCCTCGCGAGTAGGAGCTGCCGGCGGCCGAGACGATCTCGGGCTCGACGTTGGGGTGATAGACGGAGAGCTCGCCGACAAATTGATTGGGGTCGGGAAAGATGATCGTGCCCTCCGTTCCGGTGAACTCGACGATGCCTACGCGTGTGATACCGGAGTCGAAACTGAAGGTGCTCTGCGCCGAGGCGCCGCTGGCGAACTCGATGAGTGCGCTCACATGGGTGGGCACGTTGACGGCAAAGTCAGTCCCCGCCCGTGGGCCGGAACCGATCGTGCGCGTCTCACGCGACTTGCTCGCCAGAGCGGAGACCCGGGAGACCGTGCCGAAAATCTGCACCAGAGTGGTGACGTAGTACGGGCCTATGTCGAATAGCGGACCTCCGCCAATGTCGAAAAGAAACTCCGGCGATGGATGCCACGACTCGGGCCCTGGCGCCAAAAACTGCGTGATCGCAGTCTTCGGTACACCGATTGCACCGTTCTCGATGAGTCTGCGGCCCGCTTGCAAGCCGGGGCCGAGAATGGTGTCGGGCGCTGTGGCGACGCGCAGGCCCGCCGCGCGTGCCGCATCGAGGAGTTGCCGGCCCGAGGCGCGATCAAGCGCGAAAGGCTTCTCATTCCACACGTTCTTGCCTGCTGCGAGCGCCTGCAGCGCCACGGCAACGTGTGCGGCAGGAATCGTCAGGTTGATCACGATCTCGATCTCGGGTTTAGCGAGCAACTCATCGACGGTGCCCGACTCCGGCACACCGAATGCCTTGGCCTGGGCCGAGGCTCGCTCGAGGTCGATGTCGGCGATGAACAGCACCTTCACGTCGGCAAACTGCACGAGGTTTTCGAGGTACTGCGTGCTGATCACGCCGGCGCCGATCACGCCCACTCCAACGGGGCCGGTTCGAGTGGCCTGGTTTGTCACTTGTCGTTCTCCGCGAGCCACGCGAACGATGCGGCGATGCCGTCGAACACATCGTGGGCGTAATCGTCGAACTCCACGACACGCAGCGCGGATGGCGCCGCGGTGAGGATCGACTTCACATCGACATCTCCCTGGCCGGGCGGAGTTTGGTTTCTGAAGGCGGCGCGCAGTGCATCCTGAACTATCAGAGCGCTTTCACTGCTGGGCAGACTCGTTGCAATGTCACCGTCGACTTTGCCGTCTTTGATGTGGAGGAATTTCACGCGCGACCCGAGCGAACCGAGCAGCGCCGGCACGTCAGCCCCGCCGACAGTCGCCCAGAAGGTGTCGAGTTCGAGCACGACTTCGGCAGAGGTCAACTCGACGAAAAGGTCGTAGACAGATCGGCCGTCGACCTTGTTCGTGAATTCCCACTGGTGATTGTGGTATCCGAAGTGGATGCCCTGCGATTCGGCTTGCTCGGTCAACGCATTCACGCGCTCTGCGATCACTTTCACGTCGTCGGCGGTCTGCCACCGATCGCTGGGAATGAAGGGATCGATCACTGTGCCGATACCGAGCTGGTTTGCGGCGTCGAAGGCCCTCGCCGGGTCGGCTGAGTCGATGACGGGGGCATGCCCCGATGGCGCGGTGACGCCAGCTGAGCTGAAGGCCCGTTCGAATTCGTCGGCACGATCAACGAAGGAGTATGGCTCCACACGAGTGAAGCCGATCTCGGCGATGCGCCCGACGGCTGCGTTGAGGTCGTCGGCTACCGCATTACGCACGCTGTACAGCTGCACGGATGGTGATTCGAATCGCATGGTGTGGGCTCCTCTATTTTGGAATGTGCTGCATTCGCGCAAGCTGCGGCGGCAAAATGGACGATGGGCGTTCGGATTGTGTCGTTGAGAATCGTTGACGAAGAGGCATAAGCCGATCGTCGCCGCAAGACCCCGAAGTGACCGTAACACGAAAACCAAGTGATCGCTAGCTTTTCGATATGATCATTGTATCCGGAGGGAAAAGACGACATGGCGACACCAAAAGTCGTGAGCACAACACCCCTTTCGCCCGCGCCCGTCGCTGTGCCGAAAAAGACGGCGGCGAGAGGTGAGTACTCGAAGACGGCGAACAGACGCGCGGAAATTCTCAATGCGGCCGTCGAGACCTTCGGCGCGGGCGGGTTTCGAAAAGGCTCGATACGCGAGATCGCCGATCGGGTCGGCATCAGTGAAGCAGGCCTGCTCCACCACTTTCCGTCGAAGAACAGCCTGCTCTTCGCGGTGCTCCAACGTCGAGACGAAATCAGCCGCGAGAAGTTTCCGCTAGACGGCGACCATGGCATGACTTCCCTACTGAATATCGTGAAACTCACGTCGTACAACGCCACCGTTCCCGGCCTGATCGAGCTCTACTGCATCGTGTCAGCCGAGGCGACCGCCCCCGATCATCCGGCACACGATTACTTCGTCGAGCGCTACCAGAACCTCCGCAAACAGCTCGTTCGAGCCTTCACGTCGCTTGGCGACAACGGCGACCTGCAGCCAGGCATCGATCCGCTTTCGGCAGCGCGCAATCTCATTTCGCTGATGGATGGCCTGCAGGTTCTATGGCTGCTCGACCGCACCTCGGTCGTCATCGCCGACGAAGTTCTTCGATACATTCAGGGGCTACTCGTCATCGACGTTCCCGTAGCCGAAACCGTGAGTGAAGCGATGATTGTTCCGGATGTGCGGGCGATGCCCTTGCACCCGTCTGTTCAGCCGATCTATAACGAACCCGTTGCGTTAGAGAAACTCTACGAAGATCCGGCTTCGGGAGCGGAACACTATGTGGTGCGCTACTCCCCGGGAATGATTGCCGAGCGGCACAGACATACGGCCGCCCACACCATCGTCGTAGTCGACGGAAAGCTGATCGCAAACGGTGTGGTGCTCGGGCCTGGCGGGTACGCTCACTTCCCCGCCGGAGTACCAATGCATCATGCGCCCACACTCGACTCCGGGGCCACCTTCGTCATCATTTTCGACGGACCATTCGACGTCGAGCCCCTCGAATAGTCCGAAACCGCTCCTGGCTGGTCGACAGTGCACTTCATGCCGCTTTCTGGCGTGGTTTCCGCAGCGGTGAACGGCGGGGTTTCGAGTCTCCGCGGAGACGCGTTCGGCGACCTATTTGGCGTCGGTGACGATGACGGTCTGACGGATGAAGCTGTTTTGAATGGCGGAATGGAGCAGGAATTCGGCGACGTTCGCACGGGAGGTCGTGGGGAAGATCGGCAATTTCGTGGCGTCCTCGAGGGTGACCGCGGTGTACCGGGTGATGTCTTTGTCGTTCAAGGCTCCGGGGTATTCGAGGGTCCATTTCAGCTCACTGGCTCTGAGGAGCACTTCCGACGCGGCTTTGTCTGCGTAGGTTTTTCGAAGCACGGTGCGGAATATGGGGCCGACGAGGAACGAGGCTTTGGTGAGGGAGTCGCCGACTCCGAACGCGGACACGACGACGAAACGGTCGACGCCTGATGTTTTCGCGGATGCGATGACTGCACGAACAGTGTCGGTGATCAACGTTGGGGTTTTGCGCGCGTTTTTCACTCCGAGGGTGCTGATGATCGCGTCGTGGCCTTGGGCGGCGGTCGCGATCACGGCGGCGTCGGTGACGTCGCCGCTGATGATCTGAGCGCGCGAGTCGACGGCTGCGTCAGCCCTGCGAACGAGTGCGGTGACCTGGTGCCCGCGGTCGAGTGCCTTTGTGACGAAGAGGATGCCGGTGCGGCCCGTTGCTCCAAGGACGAGAAATTTCATGATATTTCGCTTTCTGCTACTCGTCCATCGCGTCTAATTCGTCTGGATCACCGACAACATTAGTCAATAAACCTGACTAAAGTCAAGACGAGGTCGGAGCCTGCGGAGCCGACCGGGCGTAGGGATCGGTGATCTCGGCGAGCTGGTCCAGGATCTGCTGCAATAACGTGAAGTTGCGGGTGCCCAGGTAGGCCTTCCACTCAGAGAGGATGTCGTCGAGTGTCGCCCGGGCGACCTCGACCGCTTGTAAGCCACGTCCTTCGATCACGATCAATCGTGCGCGGCCATCCGTGGGATCGGGAACCCGCCGGACATAGCCCAGACTTTCCAATTGATCGACCATCCCGCCGGCGCTCTGCTTGCTCATCTGCGCCTGGTCAGCGAGGTCCGTGAGGCGCGAACCATCCGGGGCCACGCGTTGAAACACGCGGCATTGGGCGAGGGTCCAGTCGTCGAACCCTGCATCCTGGAGAGCCCGGAACATTCTGTCTTCGGTGTACCGATACGGGATGAACAACGACACCCCTAGATTGACGCGCTGCTCGTCGTCCATGACACTCTGTACTCCATTCGTCGATCTGATCCCACGATGATCACACCCTACGTCAATGCTGTCGGGCCCGATTGCAGCCGACACGATCGCTGCGGCACGTGCGCCGCGCGGCGCTCCGCAGGTGCCGGTTGCCACTCAGCACGTTCACACCTCTGGTTGTTGTCAATCGGGCTCTCACTGCATATAGTAAAGATACCTGACTAACACCAAGCCGACGGCGGCTGGAGCTGATGGCCGGGCAACTCGAAAATGCCATCCACCCAGAACCGGCCCTGTTCTCCATAGCATCCGGGCTCGACAGTTCGGCCGACCAAAGGAATACCCATGTACAACGCTGCCCTGTTCCTGCACCTCTTAGGTGTGGTTCTTCTTGTCGGTTCCGTGACAACCACCCTGCTGGCGACACTCCGGGTACAGACCGCCGGCTCTGTGGCCGAGTTGCGGTCACTGACCGCGGTGACGAAACGGATCGAGGCCGTGATCGTCCCAGCGATGCTGCTCATTATCGTGCCTGGTGTCTACATGGTCTCTCAACACGGCTATCACGGAAGTATCCCATGGAGCGCGGGTTGGCTAGACACTTCACTGTTCGTCACCCTGATGCTGTCGGTCATCGGGCGCACGGTCGAGGCGAGAGATGCCAAGCGCCTCCACACCGCGATTGCAAGCGCCTCAGACCAGTGGCCGCAAGCCGAGCTCCGCAAACTCCAGCTCGCATCCAGCCCGATCTACTCGGTCTTCTTCGGCTCTTCCCAGGTCGTCGCGTTGTTGTATTTGATGACGAACAGGCCGGGCCTTGCCGCCTCGATCGCGGCATGCGCGATCGCGGCTGCCGCGTCGATCATCGCTGCGACCATACGAATCCGATCAGTTCGTCGAGGCACGCCCAGTGCTCTGGCTGACCTCGGAGCCTGAAGGCCACGGCCGGATGGTATGACGACGGTTCAGGGCGGCAACAATGGTGGGACGGCTCGCATTGGACAACTTCCTATAAGGATGAAGAACCCCCAACCGCGAGCCGCTCATCCACGACATCGACGGTTCACAGTCCAGACTTTCGCACGGAGTGGCGGCCATGAACGACCGAGGACACCCGCAAAGAAGGAACACCGGAACCGCGTCGCAGTTCCGGTGTTCCTTCCACCCGCTACTGCGTCGGGTTGTTGAAATACGGGTCAATCACCGTTGGCGAAGCCCAGTCGGCAGACGGCAGCGCGTCGAGCGTCGACGAGGTGTCGGCGCCGGGAACCAGGAACTGGTTCAGGTTGTCGGGCGAGATGACCGACATGTTCGGCACGACGACGTTGAGCTTAGGCCCTTCACCGGCCATGGTGCGCATCGCGACATCCCAGACGGCAGTTCCCTCTTGGGTCGAAGTGTTGCTCGTCGCAGCGCCCTTGTAGCCTGTCGCCTTCGCGGCGTTGTTCCAGTACGCCAGCGATGCGGCTGAGGCGTTGATGTCGGCGACCAGCGGGTACGGCCGGCCGGCTTGCTCGAAGGCCGCGTACGTTCCGGAGCCCATGATGCCGAGCGAGACGGCGAGGTCGATCGACTCGGGGTGAGACGCCATGAAGGTCGTCAGCGCGGTCTGGGCGCCCGAGTTCGAGTAGTTGCCCGACACCTTGCCGATGAGCTTCAAGCCGGGGCACATTGCCAGAACGCTCTGCGTCGCGTTCACCAGCGTGGTGTTCGTCGACGAGCCCTCTGCGCCCTGAACGATGACCGTGTTGCCCTTACCGTCGAGGATCTTCGCGGCTGCAGCCAGCGGATACGCTGCCTCGTTGAACCAGTTGCTCGCGACCGTCACCGAATACTTCGAGTCGACGATCGTGTTGCCGGCGATGGTCGGGATACCCGCGGCACCGGCGGCATCCACTGACGGAATCATGGCCTCACCCGAGAGCGGGTGCAGGATGATCAGGTCGACGCCCTGGCTGACCAGGTCGTTGTACTCGGTGACCTGGTCTGCCGGGGTCATGGTGTTGAAGTCGGCTGGCATCTCGGTGATGAGGTCACCCGTGACCAGCCCGGCGGTTTTCGCCTTGTCGAACCCGGCCTGCACGGCATTGTTGAAGTCGAGGTTGCTCTGACCCGTCGGCGGAATGGCGACGAAGCCGACCTTCAACGGCGTCTTCTTGCCCGCGAAGGTCGACCAGGCGCTGGCCATCAGCGGGTTCGCGTAGCCATTGAAGCCGGCCTGCAGGCTGGCCGGCAGGCTCGACACGAGATTGCTCGGGTCGTTGGGGGCGACGATGGGAACGTCGCCGCACTGACCGGCCGCGGCCGTCACCGACGGTGAGGCAGCTCCGGACGCGCTACAGGCGGCGAGCGCCAAGAGCAGGGGTACGGTCGCGATAGCGGCGACCTTTCGGCCGAGCTGCTTGCCCCGCCATGATCGGTTCGGGACTCTCACATGTTGCGTCATTGCACTGTGTCCATTTCTGTGGGCTTTTCTCTGGGTTTTGTTCTTTGGGTCGTTCTCTGTGCGCTCCGACACGTCTGTCGGAAATCAGGGGAAACAGGATCGTTCTCAGACCCGGTCTTTGAGCTTCTTGTCACGGCCGTAGATGGCCATGGCGAGAAGGATGATCGCGCCGTACATGATCTGCTGGTCGGCCTTCACCAGGCCGTAGCCGACGAGCACGGTCGTGATGGTGGTCAGCACCAGCGCACCGACGATGGTGCGGGTGTAGTCGCCGGGGCCGCCGAACACGGTGCCGCCGACGATGACCGCCGCGAGGCTGACGAAGAGGTACGGGTCGCCGAGACTCGAGTCGACACTGCCGGCGAAAGCGACCAGCGCCACTCCCACCAGCCCGGAGCAGAGCCCGCTGAAGGCGAAGGCGCCGACCCAGAACCACCGGGTGCGAACCAGCGAGTAGCCCGCGGCGCGTGGATTCGCGCCGGTTGCGTACAGCTTGCGGCCCGCGACGGTGCGGTGCAAGAACAGGGCCATGGCGATCGCCACGACGATCCAGATGGCGACGATCGGCGGAATCGGAATGCCGAAGGTGCCCCCGATCGGCGACGTGAGCGCCCGCAGAAAGGCGGGCGGCGAGCCGACAATGGCCGTGCCGGAGACAACCCGCACGAGGCCGAGCGCGATGGAGCCCATGGCCAGGCTGATGATGATCGGATGCACGTTGAAGCGGTGGCAGATGTACCCGGTGAGTCCGCCGAGCACCAAAAACACGGGGATCAGCAGCAGCAGCGCCGTGAAGAAGCTCAGACCCGTCACCTGCGCGAACTGGGTCACCATCAAGGCGCCGGCCACGATGAATCCGGCGACCGACAGGTCGAACCCGCCGATGATCACGACGAGGGTCTGACCCACAGAGGCGAGACCGGCCAGCGCCGACAGGATGAGGATCGAGGCGATGCTCACGGGGCTGCCGAATCCCGGCAGTGTGACGACGCCCACCAGAAAGACGACGACCAGCAGCACGAGCTGAACGACCGGAATCTGCTTCTGGATCGTGATCAGCCGGGCGAATCCGTTCGACTGTCTGCCCGCCGGCACGGAAACGGTGGTCGGCGCGACCGGGGCGGGTGCGTGTTCTGTGGCTCGAATGGTCATTTCTTCACCTTTGGCTTCGACGAAAGGAGGGCCCCGATGATGACCGAGACGACGAGCAGCCCGCCGTAGATCACCGGCAGAAGCGTCTGCGGCATGCGTGCTGCAGAGAGAACGCTCTGCACGAGGAAGATCGCCAGCGCTCCGAAGATCGCGCCGGTCATGCCGCCACGACCGCCCGAGAGCGAGGTGCCACCGAGGGCGACTGCCGCGATCGCGATCAGCGAATAGGCCGAGCTGCCGCTGGAATCGGCCGAACTCACCAGCCCCACGAGCACCAGACCGCCGATTCCGGCAAAACAGCCGCCGAGCGCATACGCGAGAATCCGCACCGGCGCCACGGAGATGCCCGACGAGAACGCCGTCGTGTCGTTACCGCCGACCGAGTAGAGATTTCGGCCGAAGGAGGTTCGCGTGATCAAGAACCAGATCAACACCGGAACGCCGATGCTGACGATGCCGCCCGGCAGCCAGCCGTACCCCGACGCGAGCTTGCTGACCCACGTCGCGTCGGTCAGCACGACCGGGTTCGGGGCGATCCTGAGGTTCACGCCCGAGATGATGAAAAAGGTCGAGAGCGTCACCACTACCGGCTGCAAGTTCAGGCCGACGATGATGAGTCCGTTCAGCGCTCCGATTGCCCCGCAGACGAGCAGCACGATCGGTATGGCTTCGTACCCGCCGAGCCCGGCCGGGTCGAGAAACCCGACGTAGAGGATGCTCGATAACGTCATCACCGGCCCGATAGAGATGTCGAGCCCGCCCCGACCGCTCAGAATAGCCGGGGTGCTGGCGATGGCCGCGACGGCGAGCGGAGCGAATGAGGCGAGAGTGTTCGTCCAGTTCATCCTCGGCTGCAGAGCCACGCTGAGAATCAGCAGCGCGACCGAGAGCAACAGTGCCAGCGCGAACGTTCTGCGCCGAAAGAACGCGCGCAGGCTGAACGACTGACCGTTCCTCCGCGAAGGAGCGAGGTCGGGCGGGGCGATCGCAGCGCTCATCAGGCGACTTCCTTTTCTGATCCGAAGAAGCTCGAGACGAGCCCTTCGCGGGTGAGTTCGCGTTTGCTGAATTCGCGTGAGCAGTTGTCGTCGTGAAAGACGAGCACCCGATCCATCAGTTCGATGTGCTCATCGACCTCGGTCGAGAGCATCACCACCGCAAGGCCTTCGGCCGCGAGGGTGCGCAGCAGCGCATAGAGATCGCGCTTGGCGTTGATGTCGATGCCGCGCGTCGGGTCGTTCAGCAGCAGCACTTCGGGGTTCGAGGCCAGCCAGCGCGCCACGATCACCTTCTGCTGATTTCCGCCGCTGAGGGTCGTGATCCCGTCGCTCGGCTTTCCAAGTTTGATATTCAGCCGCGAGATGTAGTTCGTAAACCTTGCCGCTGAGGCCTTGTTGCTGAGAAAGAGCCCACGGCGATCTTGCCGTGAGGTGGGCAGCGAGAAGTTCTCTTGGATGCTCATCCACTCGAAGATCGACTCGGCCCGCCGCTCGCGGGGAACATAGGCGATACCCGAGCGCGAGGCCGACGCGTTCGATGTGATCTGCACCTCGCCTCCGCCGGTCGTGCGCAGCACCTCGCCCGCGCTGGTGCCGAAGCCCCAGAGCGCCCGCAGAAAAGTGTCTTGCCCCTGCCCCTCGAGACCGGCGAGGCCGACCACTTCGCCCGCACGTAGCGAGAAGGTGAACGGTTCTGCCGAGGGCGTCAGACGGATGCCGCGGGCCTCGAGCACAACGGGGCCCGTCGCGGTGGCCGCCACCACGGCCTGTTCTTCGGGTTCGACCAGTGCTTCGGCACCAGTCATCAACTGCACGAGCTGTGGTGTCGTCCAGTTGTCACCGGGCAGCGTGGCAATGGTCTCGCCCGAGCGCAGCACGGTGAGCCGATCGGCGATGTCTTCGATCTCGTCCATTCGGTGGGTGATGAGAATGACCCCCACCCCTTCGGAGCTGAGTCGGCGCACCACCGTGAACAGGCGACTGCGTGTGTCGAAGTCGAGAGCCGACGTCGCCTCGTCGAGAATCAGCACTTTCGGACGGCGCAGAATGGCGCGCGCGATTCCGCACGCCTGCCGATCGCTGAGGCTGAGGTCTTCGATCAAGACGTCCATCTCGGGCGGGTTCTCGAGCAGCTCGGCGAGCGCCGCGGCGCCCTCGGTGCGCTTGGCCCTGGTCGACTTCGACGCACCGAAGAACCCGTCGGAGCCCAGCCAGAGGTTCTCGACGACGGTCTGGGTCTCGACGACGAGAACCTCTTGAAAGACCGTCGCAATTCCGGCCTTGAGAGCCGCTCCCGGCCGAGAGAACGAAGAACGCACGTCGCCCGAAACGACGATCTCGCCCGAATCGGGCATGTGGATGCCGCTGAGGATCTTGACCAGCGTGCTCTTGCCCGAGCCGTTCTCGCCGACTATGGCGTGCACCTCCCCGGCCCGGAGCTGGAAGGTCGCGTCTTTCACCGCGATGGTCGGGCCGAACGCCTTGCGAATAGAACGCAGCTCGAGAACGACCTGGCCATCGCTCGGGCGCCCGACCGGGGATTCCGGGATCACCGGAGCGAGTGTAGACAACGAAGCCTCCTCATTGAGACAGCAGCTATGCGCAACGGTGAATCCGGGATGATGAACGACTCACCGTGTGTGAGCGAAACTACCCTAGTAGTCATAGTGCACACAATGCTTTTTTATATATTCCTGGCATTTTGTTATATTTCTGCAACTTCACGAGTTTTTGTCGCGCGCCACAATGCAGGCGTCGACAAAATCGGGAAACGCGTCGGGGCTCGCCACGTAGTTGAGTGCGGCGATCTCGATGTGCGTGGCACCGGCATCCAGCAGCGTGGGAATAGTGTCGAACGTCGCGTCGAGATCGACCACGCCGGCGGTGATCTGCGGAATCACCTGCAGCCGAAGGCCGAACGTCTCGGGGTCGCGCCCGAACTCCTCCATCTTCTGTTTGATCTTCGGCAGGGTGTCGGCCACCACGTCCCATGGCACCTGTAGCGGGCACCACCCGTCGGCGACCCGAGCCATGCGCTCGATGTTGCGCTCTGAGGGCCCCACCCCGAACCACTGCGGGATCCCCTCCCGCTGCAGGGGGAAGGGAAGGGAGTACACGTTGTCGAAGTTGACGTGCTTGCCGTGATAACTGGCCGGGGCACTGGTCCAGATCTGCTTGCACGCTTCGGCGATCTCGGTCATCCGCCCGAACCGGCCCTCGAAGGCGATCCCCTCGGCGGAATAGTCGAGCTCGAGCCAGCCGACGCCGTAGCCGATCTCGACCCGGCCGTCGGAGATGTGGTCGATGGTCGACAGCGTTTTGGCCAACACCGAGGCGTTTCGCAGCGGCGCGAGCATCACGCCGGTCTGCAGCTTAACGTTCTTGGTGCGCGAGGCGATCGCGGCGAGGCTCGTCGTCGCCTCGAAAAAGGGAGTCATCTCGTCGAACCAACGACCCTCGGCGCTCTGCTTGTCATAGGGGTAGTCGTCGAGATTGTCAGGATCCATCAGGATGTGCTCCGGCAGCACGACGGCGTCGAAGCCGCGCTCATCCGCGATCTCGATGAGGTCGATCACTGGCCTCGGGCTTCCGCCGAACCAGGTCTCGAGCATGAATGGGTTGAGACAAATCTTCATTGGTTTTTCTCCTGACAATCACGTGACGCCCAGATACTTTTGTATATTATTGGTGCGTTGATAGACTTTCACCCAGTTATACATCATGCGTCCTCGGATGCCTACGGGATCGGCCGTTTCATGGAACACAACGAAGTGCGAACGCGAGTGCAGCTTCGGGCGCTTGTCGACGAGTACGCCTGGCTCGCCGATCAGCGCGATCTGCACGGCTGGGCCGACCTCTTCACCGACGACGGTTCGTTCACGGCTTTCAGCCCCAGTGCCGAGACGCCCTTCGCGAGCTCGACCGGGCGAGCCGAACTCGTCGAGGTACTGCACGGCAACGATGCCTTTCCGCATACCTTTCACCTCATCGCCAACCACCGCGTCACCATTACGGGCGAGCAGACGGCTCGCGGCATCACGTACGCGCAGGCGCACCACACACTCGGCGTGGGCGAGCGAACCGAGAGTCTGGTCTGGCTCATCCGGTACCACGACGAGTACGTCTACACTCCAGCTGGGTGGAAGTTCGCCGCCCGCGAGTTGCGGCTGGCCTGGATCGAGCACGTCGACTCCGACGTCAGCGCCTTTCCGTTTCGTCGCGCGCCGCACGCAGAGCACGCAGAATAGTCAGCTTCATCCGAGCAAAGGGGCTCATCATGGCAGCAGCACGTTCGATCGACGTCGTCGACCGACTCGACATACTCGACCTCTACGCCCGGCAGGCGCACGCCATCGACAGCGGCCGCGCCGGCGACTGGGCGCAGTGCTTCACCGCCGACGGCGTCTTCGTGTCGCCGACCTACAACCTAACGGCGACCGGCCGCCCCGAGCTCACCGCTTTTGCCGAGAGCTCGAACTCGGCCGCCCTGGCTCGCGGTGATCAGTTGCGGCACTGGCTCGATGCCATCATCATGACGCCCACCGGCGCCGGCACTGGCGGCGACATCGACGCCGTGCACGTCGAGGCCTACCTGATGATTCTCGCAACCTCGGCGGCGGGATCACGGGTCGACCGCAGCCTACGAGTGCTCGACGACCTGCGCCGCGTCGACGCCGAGTGGTACCTCTCGAGCCGCACCGTCTTCCGCGACGTCTGACTCGCCCCCCGCCCTTCCTCCCCCGCTCCCCACCCCATCGTGGAGTCGATGTCCGGCCTATCGCGGCCGATTTGGGCGGGAAATCGACTCCACCGGGGGCGCGGGGAGCTTGCGGTGGTCCCAGCTCACGACGAGGGCGGGGCGGATGCACAGCCAACCGTGTTTGCCTTCGTGGCGCATCGGTCGGCCGAGGTACTTCTGCTCGAAGCGCCGTTCGGCGTCGGACACAGCGTCGTTCGGCTCGTCCGACCGAGGAACCTCGCCCACCACCGTCGCCGTTCCGGTGATCTCCACCCCGCGCAGTTCGCCGTACGTCTCGCCCGCGTCGCACACCAGAGCGACCGCGGCGTTACCCGCGACGTCGCTCCAGCGCTGACTGCGCAGGAGCGACGACACCCACACCGCGCTGCCGTCCCAGACGAACCACACTGGCGTGACATGTGGATGCCCGGCGGCGTCGGTGCTCGCAAACCGAGCCGTACGCTGCTCGTGCAAGAACGCGTCGACTTCACCCGCATCCATCTGCAGCACGCGCCGATGGCGCTGTTCGGCCGCCACCATCAGCCTCCGGCGACGCGCGTGCCGCTGACCTCGCTGACACCCGCGCTCTCCTCATCGTTGCCGACCTCACTGCTGGGGCCAGTGCCCAGCACCGCATCGAGCACGCCGCACAACAGCGCCTGGGCGCCGGCCGCATCCCAAACGGGCTCGGCACTGCGCCAGGCGATATACCCGTCGGGCCGCACGAGCAGCGCGCCCGCCTCGTGAATACCGCTCACCCGGCGCCAGTCGCCGTAGAGGTCGAGCGCGCCCGGGGCATCCACCTGTACCGAACGCAGGTACGGCCGGTCGAGCGCGGCCACCGCCTCGACCCAGGCCGAACCCGAGAGCCCCGTGAGCAGCACGAAATCACCGTGGCCGACGACGTCGAGTGTCGACACTCGCGTGCCGGCCGGCCCGACCAGCCAGGCGTGCGGAAGGTGCGCCCCCGGCCGGCTCGACGGTTGCGCGTAGAGTTCACGGTCGCGCATCCACTGCTCGTCGGCCCCGCCGGGTTCGGGCAGCACGGCGGCCGATTCGTAACGCTGGTTGAGTTCGACGCCCTGTGCGTTGAACTCGTAGTTCTTCAGTTGCATCGCGGCGGTGAGGGCGTCGCGCACGGCCACACCCGCAGGGCCGCCCTGCCTCACCGTCGCCAGCAGAGTCGCGGTCGGGTCGCCGGCCGGCGCGCCGCCAGACCCCCTGCCCGGCGCACCGCCAGCCTCGCCGGCCGCAGAGGAAGCGAGCGCCTCGCGAAACGCCGCGAACTCGAGGCGCGAACGATTCGCGCGATCGACGACCTGCCGCGCAACAGGAACCCGCTCGGCCGAATACGAATCGAGAAGCGCCGGGTCGGCATGCCCCGCGATCACGAACGCGAGTTTCCAGGCGAGGTTGAAGGCGTCTTGAATGCAGGTGTTCGACCCGAGACCGCCCGACGGCGGATGCCGGTGCACCGCGTCACCGCCGCAGAACACCCGGCCCGAGTCGAACGCGACCGCATAGGCCTGGTTCACCTGCCAGGTCGAGGTGCCGATGATTTCGGGCGTCAGCTCGGGGTCGCCGACCAGTTCGCGGATCTTCGCGGTCACCGCCGCCACACTGAAGTCGGGTTCGCTCTGAGCCGAGTCGTACCCCCAACCGGCGATCCACTCGGTCCACGGATGCACGGCGCGCAGCAGCCCCATTCCGATGTCTCCGTACGCGGCCCCCGGAGTGAGCATCCAGTACAGGATGCTCGGCCGATGTTCGACGTAGCGCGAGAGATCGGCCGAGAAGCGCACATAGGCGGTAGTGGCCCGGCCCATCTCGCCCTCCAGCGGCAGCCCGAGTTGCTCGACAATGCTCGAGCGCGCGCCGTCGGCCCCGATGAGGTAGCGGGCGCGAACCGAGTACTCGCGGGCATCCAGTCGGTCGCGTAAGAAAACGGTGACCCCGTCGGCGTCTTGTTCGTGCCGCAGGTATTCGGTCATGAAGCTGAGCACGGCGCCGCGCTCGGCGGCCGCACCGAGCAGCAGCGGTTCGAGCTGCGACTGCGGCAGGTCGAGCATGCCGCTCGGGCTCGCCGTGATGTAGTCGCCCTGGCGCGAATCGCCGGTGCCCCAGGTTCTAATGCGGGCGATCTCGTCGCCGGCCAGACTGGCGGCGAACAGGGTGTCGCCCATGACGTTCCACGCCGAGCCGAGGTTCACGGCCTTCTGCTCGAGGCCGAGGTCGCGCAACACCTCCATGGTGCGCTGGTTGGTGATGTGCGCGCGCGGCGTGTTCGACACCCACTGGTATCTCGTCACTGCCCGCACCCGCACGCCGTAGGTGGCGAGGGCGAGAGTGGATGCCGCACCCATCGGCCCGGTGCCGACCACCAGAACGTCGGTGTCGTAGGTCGGTTCTGTCATAGAATTTCGCCCGGATTCAGGAGACGCTGCGCGGCGCTTCGGCCTGCACCACAGTATTGCGCAGCACGCCGAGTCCGCTGATATCTACCTCGACGATATCGCCGTGCGAGAGCAACCCTTGCGGATCCATGAAGAGCCCGACGCCCCCGGGCGTTCCTGTGACAATGACATCACCGGGTGACAGTGCGGTGAACCCGGTGACGTACGCGATGATCTGGGGAATGGTGAACACCAGATCGGCGAGCGACGCCGACTGGCGCACCTCGCCGTTGACACGGGTCTCGAGCGTGAGAGCCTCGATGTCGGGAATGTCGGCGACCGGAACGAGGTATGGGCCGAAGGCCCCCGTATCGGCGAAGTTCTTACCCGGAATCCACTGCGATGCCGCCCGCTGCCAATCACGAACGCTGAAGTCGTTGTAGGGGGAATACCCGGCGATGACGCCCCAGGCCTCGTCTTCGCTGACGTGGTAGGCGGGCTTGCCGATGACGAGCGCGAGCTCACCCTCGTAGTCGAACTGGGTCGTGGTGTGCGGCCGCATTGCCGCATCGAGGTGACCCATCTGCGAGTCGGCGAACCGAGTGAACACGGTCGGGGCCGCGGGAGCGGCCTTGCCCGTTTCTTCTTGGTGCGTCTTGTAGTTGACGCCGATGCAGAGGATCTTGCCGGGGTTAGTGATGGTCGGCAGAAACGACGCGTCAGCGGCCGGCGTGGCCGGAGCATCCGTCGTGTCGACAGCCGCGCCGCCGAATGCACCATTGATGATCGCGTCTTTCAGCGTCGGTGCCAGGTTCTTACCCGACGCGCCCAGATCGTACAGCACACCGTCGACTTCGACCCCCCACGTCGGCGTCGCCGCGGCCGACAGGTAGCTTGCATATCTCATGATTGTGTTCTCTTTTCGAATTGACGCGCAGCCGAGGGCAGTACGGGAAAGGCCCCGTGCGACCGGAAGTTCTCACCGTTGTACACACCCCAGCGGTTGAACCACCCTCCGTCGGCCGCATCCCAGACAATCGGTGGCCGGTTGTCGTCGTAGATCTGCTCGAGGTCGGTGTACAGCTCAATTACATCGCCGACCGCCTCCACGAAATAGGCGGCGATGTTGTGCCCCGCGCCGTGCCGAACCGGGCCCCAGATGAGCCGGCGGCCCAGCCTGTCGAGGCGGTCGCCCAGCTTGCCGAGGTCGGCGATGCTCTGCGTCTGCCACGCGTGGTGGTGCAGCGAGCCTTTGCCGGCGATCAGCGCGATGCCGTGGTGATCGGGGTTGCACCGCAAGAAGTAGGCGAAGTCGTCACCGACGATGTCGGAGATGCGAAAGTCGAGTACATCCACCAGAAAGTTCTTGGTCGCCTCGACGTCGACCGGGTGCAGGTTGACGTGGCCGAACCGGTCGGGGCCGAATCCGCCGCGATCGGCCTTCAGCGGTTGCATGCCGAGGTAGATCTCGTACACGAAGCCCTCGGGCCCGATGAAGGCGAACCCATCGGCGATGCCCTTTTCGAGCGGCGTCTCGCTGATGAACTCGTACCCTGCCGCGGCGATGCGTTCGCGCAGTTCTTCGAGCGCCTCCGGCCCAGCCGCGACGAGGCCGATGTGGTCGATTCCGTCGGACTCCGACTCGACGTACATCAGCTCGTGGTGCACGTGGGCCGCAGCCAGGTACGAGGTGCGGCCGTGAGCGCTGCCATCGAGAGGCGCCGCGACGACGGCCTCGCTTCGCTCGGTCTCACGCAGACCCAGCACCTCTGTAGCGTCGAAGACCGACGCGTCGAAGCGCGTCGTCTGCAAGGCCAGGTGACCCATTTCTGATATCAAACCCCGTGCCATGTGATGTTTCCTTCCGGCCTGCTGTGGCTTCATCGTCACGTTCAAGCTACTACACACTAACCCAGATAATAGATTATTTGTAAATCAAATACTTATTTATCAGATCACGCCTGAGCTGGTGAGCAAGTCGATTTCGGCGCGTGAATAGCCCAGAATCTCGCCCAGCACATACTCATTGTCTTCGCCGTACACCGGCCCGTGTCGGTCGAGCCGGCCGCCGATGTAGGGCGGCGTCTCGCTGAACTGCACGGGCACTTCCTTGACCGGCCACCGGCCCATCTCACTGTGCTCGAGCTCGACGAGCCAGCCGAGGTGGGCGAGTTGCGGGTCGAACTCCACCCGGTCTTCGGCGGTCTGACAGACTCCCGCGGCGACACCGACTTTCTGCAGGCGGTGCATCAGCTCGAACGCTTCCCACCGGGCGATCTCGACCGCCACGGCAGCCTCGGCGAGCGCCTCGTTGGCCTTGCGGGCCGCGACCGTTCTGAAACGGGCATCCGTCGCCCACTCGGGGCACCCGAGCACCGCGCAGGTAGAGCGCCACTGCTCATCGGTCGACACCGAGAGGGCGATCCAGCGATCGACACCGGAGGCCCGGAAGGCGCCGCTCGGCGCGGCGCTCGTGTACGGAGAGCGATTGCCGGTGCGCTGCCAGCTGCGCCCATTGACGCTGTGGTCGAGTATCGCGGTGCCGCTGAGGTAGATTCCGGTCTCGGTCTGCGACGAGTCGATCCAGCAGCCCAGGCCCGTGCGGTTCTGCCGGTACAGCGCCCCCATCATGGCGGTGCTCATCTGATAGGCGCCGAACCAGTCGAGGTACGAGAACCCGATGC